>JAFANA010000055.1 GCA_019232905.1 Vulcanimicrobiota bacterium | reverse complement strand
ACCGAAGCCGCGAAAGCATTGCTTGCGAAGAAGGGTTGGGACCCGCAGTTCGGTGCACGTCCGCTGCGTCGCGCGATTCAGCGCAACGTCGAGGATGAGCTGGCCGAAGAGATGCTCAAAGGCACGTTCGGTGCCGGCGATCACATTCTCGCCGACGTCGACGAAGCCGATCCCGAGAAGCTCAAATTCTCGAAGATCCCCTCCGTCGAACCGCCCGCGGCGCCACAACCTGCGCACGCATAACGCATTTCAATTGCAAACGCAAAGAGCCGGACGTCTCGTCCGGCTCTTTTTATTCGTGCGCGCCCTCGCTGTGTAGTGGATCGTCCAAAAGATGGGTATCCTGCTTGTAGGAGGTCCACGACCATGCTCTTCTGGCTAAAACCACGCAACATGCCGTGTACCGACGAGGAAACGCCCGGACAGCCTGACACGCCGCAGTATGACGAGGACGGACGCGTGTACGTCTTCCGCTATCCTGCGACGAGACCGCAGACCTACACCATCGATCGGGAGCGAATCTTCGACTATTTGGCAACCCACGATGTACCCGGGGCTCGTGCTCGCCGGATACGGCGCGACTTGCGCAACATGGCAAACTTTTACGAGGACGTTCGAGAGATTCAGACGCACGCGGATGTCGAACCCCTCGACGAATTAACGCAACGCCGCTTCCGCTCCGCGTCTTGAACGCATCTTGGGCGCGCGTGTACGCGCGCCCATCGTTTACGAATGTTGACCGGCGGCTGCGAGGATGAGGTTCGCAACTTCGTTTGCGTGACTGATCAGCGACAAGTGGCCCGCATCAATTTCAATTGTTGTGGCCTTCATGCGTTTGGCCATAAACCGCTCGAGGTCAGGGTTTATCGTTCGATCTTGTTTCGAAACGGCATACCACGAAGGCTTCGAGCGCCATGCAGCAACCGTCGTCTTCGCCGTCGCGGGTAACGAAACCGCGTTTGGTGCTTGCACCGCGTATAACTCGCGGGCGCGAGCGGGATCTACACCGTTTGCAAAGTCGTTCATAAACGCATTCTGATTGAGTTGTTCGAGATCGCCGGAAATAACGAGTCCCGCGCTCGCGGGCGGCGTGGGATATTGTTTCGCAAGCGCCGGATAATTCTCGCCGGCATCCGGTGCGCGTGCTGCGATGTAGACGAGAGAAGAAACGTTTGGATGAATGCCGGCCTCGGTTACGATCATTCCGCCGAAGGAGTGAGCGACGAGCACGGTTGGGCCGTCTTGCAGGCCCAATGTGTAGCGCGCAGTCGCGACGTCGCCGTCGAATGTGCGCAGCGGATTCTGCACGGCTGTCGCCTTTAGTCCCTTGGCCTGGAGCAGGCGGATAACTTCAGTCCAGCATGATCCGTCCGCGTAAAGGCCATGCACCAGCACGACGTTTTGAATTGGAGCTGCCGACGCGACCGTCCGGCTGCCGAGACCGAGCGCAGATGTGGTGAGACCTGCCGCCACGACGGTCGAAAACGTACGGCGATTCATCATACTGACGACCCTCCCAAAGCATTGAGGGACGTATCATATGCTTACCATGTTCGCGTACTCGGGAAGATTCGGTGACGTTGATGCGGCGCTATGACGGTCGTGTTCGCATCATGACATTTGCGATTTGCGACATGACGACGACATCGTTTTGATTGACCGTCTGCAGGCGGATACGCATCGTGCCGCGTTCCTTTTTGCCGGGCCAGGGGACTTTTTCGACGACTTCGCCGCGCACGCGCAGCGTATCGCCGGGAAGAACGGGTGCAAGCCAGCGCAAGTCGTCGATGCCGGTGCCGATGACGCCCGTTGCGCGCAGCACGCCGGATTGAACGATTAAACGCATCGTAATCGCAGCGGTTTGCCACCCGCTTGCGACGAGTTCGTGAAAGGGACTCGCGGCCGCAGCCTCCGGATCCAGATGGAACGGCTGCGGATCGTAGAGATGCGCGAACGCCATCGATTCCTTTTCCGAGAGCGTGAAGGGCGCCGTCTCAAACGTATCGCCGACAACGAATTCGTCGAAGTATCGCTCGGGCAGTTTCACGGGCGCACGTCGATTTCGACGAAGGATTCGACCGACGTGTGTGCGGTTGCGGGAACGGTCGCGTCTTCGGGGCGAGCCAATTGCACGGTCTGTAGTCCGGCCTCACCCGCGGCATCGAGCTCCGAGATGTTGTCCGAGAAGAAGATGACGTCGTTCGGTGCGACGCCGATCTCTTTTACGATTCGCTCGTATGACGGCACTTCACGTTTCCCGCCGATCGTCGTATCGAAAAAACCGGAGAACATCGGAAGCAAATCGCCGGCGACGCTGTGACCAAAGAGCAGCTTCTGCGCGGCGACCGAGCCGGACGAATAAATGTACATCCGCACGCCGGCGTCATGAAAACGATTGAGCGCATCGATCGCATCTTGATAGAGATGCCCCTGAATGCCGCTCGACTCGAAGCCCTCGGTCCAGATGTGTCCTTGCAACTCTTTGAGCGGCGTCACCTTGACGTCGTGGTCGCTCCACGTGTGGAGCGCGCGCAGAATCGCCGGTAGATCGTGAACGTCGACGCCGGCTTCTCGCGCGGTTTCGTCGAGAATTGCGCGCATCCAAGGCTCTTCGGTGTGCGCACGAACGTACGAATCGATGCGTGCCTTCGCATACGGAAACAGCACGTCGCGCACGAACGCGATCGAGCCGACCGTTCCTTCAATATCGATCAGCGCGACCGTCGCTCGAAACTTCACGTCGTTAATCGAGTTTCGGGAAACCGCTGGCGATGCTATCGCCGGTGAAGTTCGCGACCCAGCCGTCGGGATTGATGAACAGACGTACCGCCGTGAACTCCGGTTCGGAGCCCATGTCGAACCAATGCTTCGTGCCGGCCGGAACGCTGATGAGATCGCCCTTTACGCAAATTGTTTGATAGACGCGATCGGCGGCGTGAAGATAAAACGCGCCGCGGCCCTCGACGAAGAATCGGACTTCGTCTTCCGAGTGCCGATGCTCGTCAAGAAACTTCTTGCGCATCGGTTCGGTGTTCGGCGTGCCGCGCTCCAGTCGAATCACGTCGACGGATTGATAGCCGCACTCCCCGATGAGGCGATCGATCGAGGAACGATACGCCGCAATCACCGTGTCCTGATCCGCACCGTGCGGAAGATCCGCGTCGGCTGCCCAGCGCTCGAACCGTACGCCGATCTTCGCAAGCTCCGACGCAATGCGATCGCCGTCGCTCGTTTCCAGTACCGGCGCGGACGGATTCGTGTCGTCGTAAATGCGTAAAGTCGAAGTGGCGATTGCGGTCATGAGATTCTCCGTTCTTCTAAGGAGCACTGGAGCAGAAACTCTAGGCCTTCCAAGTGGCGGCGTGCGTCTTCCATTGTCGCACCCCAGGCATATAACCCATGCCCCGACAGAAGGTATCCGGGAACGGCCGGTTCGGAACCAAGCGTCTCTTCGATGCGCTCCGCAAGCGCAGCCGTATCCTGATCGTTTGCAAAGATGGGCAGCCGCACCGAGCTCTCGTGGGTCACGATGCCGTGAAGCGACTTGTGCATTTCGAAGCCATGCAGTTCGACGGCTCCCTTCGATGCATCAACGCGCGAGAGCACCGTCGCGGCGACGGAATGCACGTGAACGATCGCGCCCGTGTTTGCGTCTGCAGCATAGCGCGCGACGTGTAGCGGTGTCTCCGCCGAGACGCCCGGCGGCGGCGGCGCATGAAGATCGACGACAGCGAGATCTTCTGCGCGGATGTTCCCTTTGTCGATGCCTGAGCGCGTGATGGCGATGTGCGTTGCGTCGATACGGCGCGAGAAGTTGCCGCTCGTCGCGGGCACCCAGCCGCGCGAGGCCGCGAAGCGTCCGATCGAGGCAACATCGGAAGCGACGGAGTCCGGTATCGTTGGAAGGTGCAGCGTCATCCGCAACACCATACCATACGCCGATGCTCACCGTCCTCGCTGCCGTCTTGCTCGCGCAAGTAACCGCACCGCCGTCGCCTCCGCCCGCATCGTCACCGCTGCCTTCAGTAGCGCCGCTGCAAGCGTCCCCGGCGTCGGTCGGCATGCACCCAGGTACGACGACGATCGCGCGGATTACGAGCGCAGCCGGTGCGTTGACGGCGACCGCCGGTCCGCTGATCACCGTCACCGTCGATCAAGCGACGCAAACGCTCGCGATTACCGCGGCGGGACAACTTGGGCATGATACCGTTCACGTCACCGATCAAACCGGCGCGGCCGTCGATATTCCGGTCTTCGTCGCGCAGGATGCCGGAAGTGTTCCAAACGCGGTGACACTGAAGGTGACGGGTACGCCGATGGATCCGGCTTGGCTCTCGTCCCAAATCTCGGCGGCGGTGTCTCGTAACGCGACGGTGCACCCCGGCGCTACGCTTGCGGCACCATCACCATCGATTGCGCCGCCGCAATTGGGCACGTCAGCGAATGTTTCCGTGCCCGTGCAGATCAGCGGAAACGGTCAATACTTGGATGTTGCAGCGACGACGAGCGTCACGGTGCAAAATGTCGACGTCGAACCGTTTGCGCCGCCGACGCTGATGTACGACGACGATCCGGAACACCTCGCCGGCGACGGCGTGATCTATCGCGGTAGCGTAACCGCCGGTGCGCCGTCCCGACTGTACTATTACCACGACAATACGAGCGATCCGCGCCGCATCGTCGTTGCCCTTTCGTCGTCGGGGAACAGGACGTCGCCGGTGCAGATCATCGATTCGACGGCGGGGCCGAACATCGATGTGATGAGTGTCGGTCACGCAGTGAGCCGCGATTACCTTTTGATGAAGCCGCGCAATGAAGGCGTTATTTATGACGTCGATCCGTCCGCGCCGCTCGTGCTGCACGACGTTCCGATGAGCAGCCGCCAACTCGTCGCAGGAACGCTTGGGATCAACGTCCTTTCCGGCGGACCGGTTACGGTAACGGTGCTTGCCGTCGCGCCGGGTGCGGATCCGCTTGCAATGCTCGCCGGGCCGTTGCTGCCGCGCGACGGCCACAATCGCAGCGGCGTGTTTCAATTGACGAACTTCGGGACAGATTCGCTGGCGTATACCGTAGGCGGCAACGACACGTCGATCGTGTACGGCGACCGCGACCCGACGCCGCAAAATGTGGACCCGGCGAGCGCAGGGCGTGACTACGGCGACTATGGCGTCACGCACACATTTCTGTTCTCGCTCAGTAACCCGACAAGTGCGCCCGCCAACGTCTACCTGTACGAACGCCCGATCGGCGGCGTCGTTCGCTCGAGCTTTCTCGTCGACGGCCGGCTCGCCGACATGGGCTGCGTGCGCGTGAACACCGTGCGCTATCAGATCGCGGCGTTCGCGCTGCAGCCGAATCAACGGTATCAACTCAACGTCCAGACGATGACCGATGGCGGATCGAACTACCCGCTCGAGGTCGGGCTCACCGCGACGCCGCCGGAGCCCGTCGTGCCGGCGATCTCGGCCCCCGACGGTTGCTTCCCCAAACCGCAGACGCTGCCGGCTCCGTCACCCTCCGCAATACCTTTTTAAAATTTTTTGACGGGTGCGCCGCTTTATTGGCATAGCCGCAGCGCCGCGAATGCGGTAGGCTGGTTGAAAGCCGTGGAACGTACGACCGAACCGAAGATTGTTTTGCTTGTTCGCCTGCTCAATGCTATTGATGACGGGCGTCACTCGTTTGAGTCCCTCAAGGACCGGATCGCCGAAGGGGGACGCCGCCCGAGCACACGCAGCCTGCGCCGGTACCTGGCGGTGCTCTCCGAAGCCGGATTTCCGTGGTACTTCGATCGCACGAGCAACACGTATCGCTTTGCCGGCGGATACAGCTTGAAACGCCTCGACCTCTCAGGCGGCGAGCTTTTCGGCCTGGTTGCGCTGCGTTCGTTCGGCGCGTCGATCGGGGGTGCAATCGGGTCGTCGATCAACGAGATCACCGACAAGCTCTTAGGATCGAGCAGCAACGGCGCCCGCGCGCGCGTGGAAGCACCGACTCCGCTCGCGTTCCGCCTCTCGGAGATCCGTCTCGACGAGAACGGTGAAGCCGCGTTACGCGTCTTTTCTGCAGCGGAGCGCGCCTCGCGCAGCGTCGAGTTCGTCTATCAAGACAAGGAAGGCAAGCGGAGTTCGCGCACTGCGGATCCGTACGGATTCATTGTGAGCACCGGTCGCATTTACTGCGTCGCGTACGATCACGCGCGGCGCGACAAGCGCGTATTTGCCGTCGACAACGTCAGCGAACCGCGCATGCTTGCGCGCACATTCGTAAAACCGGAAGACTTCGACGTCGAAGCGTACGCCGCCGCATCGATCAGCGGCGTGATGCACGGAGATGACACGACGGCAGTACGCGTAAATTTCGCGCCGCGTGTCGCCAAAGCCGCAATCGCCGCACGCGTCGTCGCAGAACGTCAAATCACGCGCAACGACGACGGCTCCGCCCAAATCGAGTACCGCGTCGCCGACGTCGACGAACTCGTACGCTGGGTCCTCGGCTGGGGATCCCAAGCCGAAATCGTCGACCCCGCCCCCGTCCGCGAACGCATCGCCGTGCTCGCGCACGAAATCACTGCGAAATACGGCACCTAGACAAAAGCAAAATCTGCCGGTGCGAGACCGGCAGATTTAGACGTATTCGCTTACCAAACTCGCCTGAATGACTCCCGGGTGGGAGAGTCCTACTGACGTCGAGTGGCGGTTCGACCGGAACTGCGGATTGCTGCCAGCGCAGCGATCACGAGCTTGTAGCCGGCCGCGACCGATACGTGCGTCGCCCTTCGACGGGAGCCGAAGTGAACGCATCGTAGCACCGCTGATTAATCGCTTCAACCCGTCTTACGGCCTCACTCACATCGTATCCACAAGAAATTGGATGTTATTCACGTTTCAGGCGTCGTTATGCACAACGCCGTCTTGCTGCGCTCTAGGGATAACGCTCGAACGACCGCGCTGCTAGGCTAAAGCCATGAAACGTCTTGTTATTTCAGCAGTGTGCGGCTTAGCGCTCGCAGCTTCGGTGACGGCCGCCGCATTGGCGGCGCCGCCGAATATTACCGGCAATTGGAAGGTCGAACAAAGCGGAGTGAACGGACAGTCCGTCTCTTCGGTCAAACTGCATCAGTCCGGAAACACGATCACCGGCACGTCGTCGAACGGCAACAATTTCCAAGGGCAGTTCGTTAACGACAGCCAGATCAACGCAACGTGGCACGGGCCCGGCGGCGCCGGCTGGCTGACCGTTTACGCAACGCCGAATGGACACAGCTTGAACGGAACGTGGGGCTACAACGGCCGCAAATCAAACGGCTCGTTCGTCGCGAACAAGTTCTTACCGCCGTCGCCGATAACGGCAGCCGGCGCGTGGAATGTCACCGGTGCCGGCGGACCTGCTGCCTTCGTTGGATTAATGAAGTGCACGCAGTCGGGTAAGGCCGTGGTTTGTAACGCGGGGTCGGTGGTGCTCAACGGTGCGTTCAAAGCACCCGATAAAGTGCGCGCGAAATGGACCGGAAACGGTCAAACGGGCTGGTTCTCGTTCTGGTTCAACGGTGACAATAATAGCTTCAACGGGGTTTGGGGCAAAGGCGCCGAGACGACACCGCCGATCGGACGTGTCGTCGGTCAGCGCTCAATGAGCAATCATTAGCGCCGTTTTCAGTTAGCCGCCACTCAAATCAACGATCATCTCCGTCGCGAGCGCGACGAAGAATCCGCAGGCGAGCGCCGTTGTTACGGCGCTCGTCATGCCGATGCGTTTGAGTACGCTCCACATCTCGCCGATCACGAAGACGAGCGCGCCCGCCGCAATCGTCAAGAAGAAGACCGACAGTATGGGTGAGGTGAAAAAGTAGCCGACGACGGTTCCAAGGAATGTCGGGCCGCCCGCAATCAACCCGGCGAGGCCGATTTGCGCCCATGACGGGACCATGCGTCCGGCCATCGGAGCTGCAATCCCAAAGCCTTCCGTGGCATTGTGCAGCGCGAATCCGATGATGAGCCCGATGGCAAGCGCCGTGGCACCCGTTGCTGCCGATGCGCCGATCGCAAGGCCTTCGCCGAAGTTGTGCGCGCCGATGCCGAGCGCGATGACCGCCGAGAGCGCATACGGATGCTCGCCGGCGTCGTGCACGTGACGTTTCATGAATTGCATCGACGCGCTGCCCAGTCCGACGAGCCCGAGCAGAAATCCGCCGACGTACGCGAGCACGAGCCACCCGGGAAAGGCGCCCTGTCCCGCGTGCCATACCGCCATCGCTTGCGTTAACGGAATCGTTGCGTTCTGCGCGATTTCGACGACGAGAAAGACGAGAATGCCGATGGCAACGGCGTTGAGCAGTGCGATAACGTGCGGCGAAAGCCGCCGGGCACGCGCGACCGGCAACCCGAGAAAAATCGTAAAACCGGCAATCGCGCCGAGCAGCAGCGTTTTTTGCACGGAAAGCGGCGCAGGACCGGTCGCGGTCATCATCGGCGTCATCGCACGTTGCATCGATGCAAACGTGTTCGGCGTGCCTTCGTAATGAAATGCGGTGATCAATCCGTCAGGCATCGAATCTGCGCCTTCGACGTGGTCGGCGACATGACAATGAATCAGCCACGTTCCCGGCTTTGCATTTGCGGTAACGATGACGTCGGCGCGCTGACCCGGCCCGAGCGCGACCGTATCTTCTTCGTCGTCGCCCGGCATCGGGCGCGCATCGCGCGCGATGACGCGCTGATCGTGCCCGTGCGTATGCATCGTGTGCCACTCTTCACCGGACATGCTGATCCAGCGAATGCGAACGCGATCGCCTTTGCGAACCTGTAACTGCGTCGTCGCGGGATATTCTTTGCCGTTGAGCGTGAAATGATTCTCGCTCGCGCTTTGAATCATCCACGACGATACCATCTCGACGTAATCGTGCGCGACGTTGCGCTCGACCTGCGACGGATGTGACGGGAGCACGACGATTGCACCGTACAGTCCCGATTCGAGCATCGCTTCCGTGCCGTGCGTGTGATAGATGAACGTACCCGGTTGATTTGCAACGAATTCATAGCGATAGTGTCCGCCGGGCTGCACGAGCGGTTGCGAAATTCCGGGAACGCCGTCCATGTCGACACCGGTCGAACGAATGCCGTGCAAGTGAATGGTGTCACCCATGTCGCTTTCGTTCCGATAGTCGATGACGACGCTATCGCCTTGATTGACCTGCACCACCGGGCCCGGGACGACGCCGTTGTACGTGCGCGCCATAACTGTGAGCCCCGGCCGCAACGTCCACGGCGCCTGACGCTCGGAAATGTGAAAGATCTTCGTACGGCCGCGAACCTCCGGTACTGCTTGAAAGCTTCCGTCGCCGCGCGGAACGATGCGTGATTCGCCCGGGGCAGGTGTGGTGACCGGGATCGGGCCCCGTAACGGCTGTAAGCCTTGGGCAAGGGTTTGCGGCGTATCCACGTGCTCGTCCGCGTCCGCTCGCACCGCAATGGGAGCAAGGGACAGCGCCAGCATCAGGGCGCACAGGAGCGGTCGGAGCAGTCGCATCGTGAAGTTAGCTTAGCCTAAATTTGATTGTAGTCCCGCCAACGGGGTGGAGGGCAAGGGGCAGGCGCGCCCGTGGTCGGCCGGAAGTCTACGGGCATGACCTCTACCCTCAGGCCTCCAACTACCGTCGAGCTCGACGGCCGGCATCTCACGCTCGAAGCCGTCGAAGCCGTAGCCGACGGCGCCCGGGTCACGATTTCTCCCGAAGCACGCGAACGCGTCCTCCGTGCGCGCGCGTTCGTCGACGAACGATTTGCTGACGGTCAGGCGATCTATGGGGTCACGACCGGATTCGGCCGTCTCGCGAACGTGCCGGTCGATCCGAAAGATGCCGCGCAATTGCAACTCAATCTCGTGCGCAGTCACGCCTCAGGCACCGGCCCAGCTCTCGACGAGCGTCTGG
Organism: Vulcanimicrobiota bacterium; assembly: GCA_019232905.1. Lineage (GTDB taxonomy): Bacteria > Vulcanimicrobiota > Vulcanimicrobiia > Vulcanimicrobiales > Vulcanimicrobiaceae > JAMXLG01. The sequence goes on along the minus strand of JAFANA010000055.1, from coordinate 33,243 downwards.
TGCGCGCGGCCGGCGTGTTGCGCGTGAATTCGCTCGCCGCCGGTCACTCGGGCGTGAAGTTGGAGACGCTGGAGTTGCTGGCGGAACTGCTCAATCGCGGCATCACGCCCGTCGTTCCGTGCCAAGGGTCGGTCGGTGCGAGCGGCGATCTCGCACCGCTTGCGCACATGTCGTTGACGCTCATCGGTGAGGGCGAAGCCTTTTACAAAGACGAACGTTTGCCGAGCGACGTCGCGCTTGCGCGCGCGGGATTGAAACCCGTGACGCTCGGACCAAAAGAGGGGCTTGCGCTCATCAACGGCACGCAGATGATGACGGGAATCGCGTCGCTTGCAATTCTGCGCGCGGAACGTCTTGCCGCTGCGGCCGACGTGATTGCGGCAATGTCGCTCGAGGCCTTTCTCGGAACCGATCGCGTCTTCGATCATCGCATCAACGATCTTCGCCCGCATCCCGGCCAAACGCGCGTCGCTGCAAATTTGCGCGATATTCTCACGGGCTCGGAAATCATGCTTTCGCATCGCGAGTGCGGACGCGTCCAAGATCCCTACTCGTTTCGTTGCATCCCGGTCGTGCATGGAGCCGTGCGCGATTCGATCGGGCACGTGCGGCGCGTTGCGGAAATCGAAGCAAATTCCGTGACCGACAATCCGCTCGTCTTTCCGGACGACGGGGAGTTTCTTTCCGGTGGAAATTTTCACGGCGAACCAATTGCACTTGCGATCGATTTCCTCAAAGTAGCCATCAGCGAACTTGCGTCGATTGCGGAGCGCCGGTTGTACTTGCTGCTCAATGCTGAAGATCGCGGACTGCCGCTGTTTTTGACCGGCCGTTCGGGATTGCAGTCCGGACTTATGATCGTGCAGTACGCAGCCGCGGCCGTCGTCAACGACAACAAGGGGCTCGCGTGGCCGTCAAGCGTCGATTCGATTCCCACGTCGGCCGGACAGGAAGATCACGTGAGCATGGGGATGACGTCGGCGAACAATCTCGTGCGCGTACTCGATAACGTCGAAGGCGCGCTAGCATGCGAGTTACTCGGTGCACTCGCCGCCACGGATTTCCGGCGTCCGCTAAAATCGGGCGCGGGGACGCAAGCGGCATACGACGTCGCGCGCATTTGCATTGCGCCCTGGACGGAAGACCGCATTCCCGCCCCCGACATCGAGGCGGCACGCGAACTGATTCGCTCGGGCGCACTCGCTGATGCCGCTGCAAGGGCAACCGGCGCAACCTTGTAAACCGTTCGGAGGTTCCGGAGAACCACTATGGCGCGTATTCTGTTGCAGGCGACGATTCCGTACACGGAAGATGACTGGCATATCGGTCGCTTCTCGCTTCTCGCGGAAGAATTGACGAAGGCCGGACATCTGGTAACCACGCGCAATCGCGAGCCCGATGCCCGGGGAAACGATCCCGTGCTTGCCGGTCTTTCTCGCGATGCGTTCGACGAACTCTGGTTGATGGCTGTCGATAGCGGCGACGGCCTCGGCGACGAAGACGTGAAAGGCATCCTGAACTTTCGCGACGCGGGCGGCGGCATTCTTACCGCGCGCGATCACGCGGACCTCGGATCATCCCTTCGCAATCTTGCGTCGCTCGGCGTCATCAATCATTTCCACAGCTACAATCCGGAGACGCCGGACCGCTGCGTCCAGGACGATCGCGACAACCCGGCCCTCGGGTATCCGAACTATCATTCCGGTGCAAATGGGTCGTATCAGCGCATCGACGTGGTCGAACCGGTGCACGAGGTGTTGCGTTCGGATCGCGCGCCGAACGGCGTGATCGAATTCTTTCCGGCGCATCCTCACGAAGGCGCCGTCGATATTCCGCCTGAGGGCGATCACTCGCGGGTCATTGCACGCGGCCGGAGCGAGCAGACCGGACGTTCGTTCAACATAGCGGTGGCGATCGACGGCGAACCCTGTTCGTCGCGCGGCGGTTCGCAAGGACGCGCGCTTTCGGAGTCGACGTTCCATCATTTCGCCAATATCAATTGGGATGTCGACAAAGGCGCTCCGTCGTTTGTCACGGATAAGCCGAGCGACGAGATGAAGAAGGATCCGTCGCGCCTGGAGATCTTCAAGCAGTACGTCCGCAACATCGCGCGGTGGCTGGAGCCGTCGAACTAACGATCGTCGTACTGGCGGCGGGACGCTCGTCGCGGTTCGGTTCGAATAAATTGCTTTGCGAGATCGGCGGCGACACGCTGCTCGATCGCGCGCTGCGCGCGTGTGGATCGTATCGCGCGCTCGTGGTCGCGAGTACCGAGGTCGCGGACGCGGTCGCAGCGGCGGGGAAACCGTTCGTCATTAACGATGCACCGGAGCGCGGCATGGCGCATTCACTTCGATTAGCGAACGCGTTGATCGACGATGCGTCGCCGATCGCGCTTTTGCCCGCGGATCTCCTGTACGTTACCGACGCCGGCGTTGCTTCGATCGTCGACCGCTCGCGCGACGTAGATGTCACGAATCCGGTCCGCGCCGACGGAACGCCCGGCCATCCGGTTGTTTTTTCGGCGGCGGCGCGGCGCTACATCGATGAGCTGCCCGACGGTGACACGATACGGCAATTGCGCGACCATCCCGGACTCACCCGGCGCACCGTCCTCATCGACGAAGAGTGGCCGTATAAAGACGTCGACGTGGTTTCCGACTTGTGAAGCGCCGTTCGTTTTTGCGCGCGACGGCAAGCGCCGCAGCATTGCCGCTCATTGGGGCGATGCCGAAGCCGCAGGCTATCGCCGATCAGGTGCGCGCCGAGTTTCTCCATGCATGGCAGGGCTACAGACGTTTCGCTTGGGGCTACGATGAAGTAAAACCGCTTAGCGGCGTGGGTTCGAATTTCTTCGTTCCTGCGCATTCGTTCGGACTCTCAATCATCGAAGCACTCGACACGCTCTATCTGATGGAGCTTGACGACGAGTTGCACGCATGCGTCGAGTGGCTTCGCGCGCACGTCGATTTCGACATCGACGGTAACGTGCAGATGTTCGAAGCCGTCATTCGCATGGTTGCGGGATTTTTGTCCGGCTATTATGCGACCGGAGAGCGGTTTATGCTTGACGCGTCGCGAGAGTTGGCGGACCGCCTCTTGCCGTGCTTCACAAAGTCGCCTTCCGGCGCGCCGTATCGGTTCGCAAACTTGCACACCGGCGCCGTCTCGGATCCAAAATCGAATCTCGCGGAAATCGGAAGCAACATTCTCGAATTTGGAGACCTGTCGCGATTGACCGGCGATCCGAAATATCTCAACGCCTCGATGCGCGCGTATGAAACCGTCATCGCGAAACGGTCACCGCTGAATCTGCTCGGTACCAACTTCGACGTCGAGAAAGGCGAGTTTATCGGCGAAGATGACGTCGCCCCGGACGAGCCGGCAGACTCGTTTTACGAATATCTATGGGGCGGCTGGCAAATGCTTCAGATCGCTCAATCGCGCGACTCGTATCGCATGCTTACCGACGCGATGCTGAAGTACAAGGTCGTTCGTATCGGCGGCCGCCTGTGGTTTCAACCGGTAAACTATCGCACCGGTGCAGCAATCCGCCCGACGCAGCTGACCGAGCTGTCGTCGTTTTATGCGGAGCTCGTCGCGAAGGGCGGCAATCGCGACATCGGTTCCGCGTTCTACGATTCGTGGACCGACGTGCTCGACCGCTACCGGCTTATACCGGAAGTTATCGATTACACGACGCTGGCGATCGTCGATCCGGCTTACGGCATGCGTCCGGAATATCCAAACTCGGCGTTCGACCTGTGGTTTTTGACCGGCGATGACAACTATCGCCTCACCGCGTACCGGTACTTTCAAGCGCTGCGCGCAAACTGCCGCGTGGCAAACGGCTACACGGTACTCACCGACGTTCGTACACGCCCGATGACGCCCGGCGATCACTTCCCGGCATACTCATTCAGCGAAAACTTTAAATATTTGTATCTGATGTTCAGCGGGTCGAGCGACCGGTTCGATAGTTCAACGTACTACTTCAACACGGAAGCAAAAGTCTTGCGAGGTCTTCTCAGAAATGGAAAGCCCGCTTGGGTATAACGCCCGTATGAGATCGCTTACCGGAATCATCGTCACGTTGTGCGTGTTCTGTGTGGCTGGATGCACGGCGCAACAACAAGAACAAAGTAAGAACCAGGTGAATCAGGCGGTGCGCAGCATCCCGAGCCCGGTGAAGATCGGCGCGCAAGACGCGGCGCTTACGGCGGAAGTGGCCGGCGCGATGGCGGCGCAGACGGGGATCAACGCGTTCAACGTAAAGCCGTCCGCGCACCGCGGCGTCGTCACCTTGACCGGTAAGGTGCCGACGCCTGAGATCAAGGCCACGTTGCTTTCGGCAGTTCGACGCGTTCACGGCGTTTCGCAGATCGTCGATCGCATTACGATCGGACGATAGCGGGGCGCCTAGATGTGATCGGCCAGAATCGCGAAGAGTTCGCGGCGTGCCTTGTCAAGCGCGGCGACGGCTTTGCGATACGACTCCATGTTGCCGGTGCGCGCAATTTGCTTCACCGCATCTTTGATGCCGTGCACTTGGCGCATCGCCTCCGCAATGATGCCGTAGATATTCTCGCCGTCGAAGGCTTCGTCGCCGTCGGCCGTTTCGCGTTCGCGTTGTGAGAGCAACTCGCGGCCCTTGTCGGTGATTTCGTACGTGCGTTTTCCGTCGCGTTCCTGGCCGCGAATATAGTCACCGTCTTCGAGCATCTGGAGCGCCGGATAGATCGATCCCGGGCTCGGACGCATACCGGTTTTAGATTCGATCTCGAGCATGATGTCGTAGCCGTGACGCGGCCCTTGCAGTAAGCACTCGAGTATTTCGTACTTCATTTCGCCGCGCGCGCGTCCGCCGCGCATGCCGCGTCCGTGGCGGAATCCGCCGCCGGGGCCCCAAGGGCCGCCGTAGCCGTGCCGTCCGTGTTTAAAGTGGAACATTGAGATGGTTCTCCCTCGGTTTGATATCGCTACCAACGGTGGTAGCGCGTGTAGTGCCGTTCGCGATGTCTTCGAGATCGCGCCGCGCATTTGCGAGCACGGCGAGCGCTTCGCGAATCATCGCAACAACGACAACGAAAAAGCTTTCAGCATCACGCATGTGGTGACGGTGACGAAAATGCCCGTAGGCGTGCGTGCACATTATCTGATGAACTCCTCGCGTTCGACGCGCGCGGCAAGCTGCGCCAGCAGCTGCGATCCGGCGTCGGTTAAGACGTATGCGGGTGCACCCTCAGCGTTACGCGTGCGCACGTACCCGGTGGTGCGCAGCACGCGGAGGTGCTGGTCGATCATGTTGCGGCTGAAGGGCGTGCCGACGCGGTCTTCGACCGCGCGGGCGACCTCGACGTCGGTGGCCGGGGCATTCCACAGGGCCGCAAGAACGTCGTATGTCAACATGACGCGATACTATTCGATATATCGAGTAATGTCAAGAAGGCGGGCCGCGGCCGGTCGAACGGGGGCTCGCGAGCCGGGTTGCCTAAGACCCCTCGGCTATGACCAGTACGATTTCCGGCGCGCGCACCGTTCGCGCACCTCGCGGCACCGAGCTTTCGTGCCAAGGCTGGCCGCAAGAAGCGGCGCTCCGCATGTTGATGAACAACCTCGACCCCGACGTGGCCGAACGTCCGGACGATCTCGTGGTCTACGGCGGGAACGGTCGCGCGGCACGGTCGTGGGAGGCGTTCGATGCACTCGTGCGCACGCTGCGCCGTTTGAAGAACGACGAGACGATGATCGTGCAGAGCGGTAAGCCCGTCGCCGTCTGGAAGACGCACGAACGCGCGCCTCGCGTGTTGATCGCAAACTCGAACCTCGTCCCGAAATGGGCGGACTGGAAGATCTTCCGCGAGCTCGAAGCGCAAGGTCTCACGATGTACGGCCAGATGACGGCCGGGTCGTGGATTTACATCGGCACGCAAGGCATCGTACAAGGCACGTACGAGACTTTTGCGGAGCTCGCGCGCCAGCATTTCGGCGGCACATTGAAAGGCTGCGTTTCTCTTACGGCCGGCGTCGGCGGCATGGGGGGCGCGCAGCCGCTTGCGATCACGATGAACGAAGGCGTTGCGCTCGTCATCGACGTGGACCGTTCGCGCTTGGATCGCCGCCGCGATCTCCGCTACCTCGACAAAGTCGTCGACTCGCGCGAAGAGGCGTTACGTGAAGTGGAACGCGCGCGCAAAGCCGGTGAAGCGCTTTCAATCGGCTACGAGGGGAACGCTGCAACCGAGTTTTGGGAGCTCTACGATCAAGGTTTCCGTCCCGACGCGGTGACGGATCAAACGTCGGCGCACGACTTAATCAACGGGTACGTTCCCGAAGGTTTGACGTTAGAAGATGCGGCTGAACTGCGCCGGACGTCCCCGGAAGAGTACGAACGCCGCGCGCTCGAGAGCTGCGGAAAGCACGTCGAAGCGATGGTGCGTTTTCAGGACGCCGGTGCGATCGTATTCGACTACGGCAATAACATTCGCGCGCAAGCGCAACGTGCCGGATACGGACGCGCGTTTGCGTTCCCGGGCTTCGTTCCGGCGTTCGTGCGTCCGCTGTTTTGCAAAGGATCGGGGCCGTTCCGCTTCGCGGCGCTCTCGGGCGATCCAAAGGATATCGCGCGTCTCGATCAGGAGCTGCTCGCGCTTTTCCCGGATGACGCGGGATTGCAACGCTGGATCAAACTCGCGCAGGAGCGCGTGTCATTCCAAGGCTTGCCCGCGCGCATCTGCTGGCTCGGCTACGGCGATCGCGCAAAAGCCGGATTGCGCTTCAACGAACTCGTGCGCAGCGGTGAAGTCTCGGCGCCCATCGTCATCGGACGCGACCATCTCGATACGGGCAGCGTCGCCTCGCCGTATCGCGAAACGGAATCCATGAAAGACGGATCCGATGCAATTGCCGACTGGCCGATTCTCAACGCCTTGTTGAACACGGCGGCAGGCGCGCACTGGGTGAGTTTCCATCATGGCGGCGGCGTCGGCATCGGTTACAGCTTGCACGCAGGCATGGTCGTCGTCGCGGACGGCTCGCAAGACGCTCAGGAACGTCTTGCGACGGTCCTGACGACTGATTGCGGCATGGGCGTCGTTCGTCACGCGGACGCCGGCTATGAGATCGCGATCGAAACTGCAGATACAAAAGGAATCGACTGGCGGCTGTAGCGGACTTCGGGAAAAACCGTCAGTCAATGGAACCGTTACTCGTACGCGCTAAGACGATCGTAACGTGCGAAAGTAATGCCGCGCAAGGCGGCATTACTTTCGATGCGCTCGGCCGGATCGACGATGCAGCCCTGATCGTCGAAGGCCACACCATTGCAGCGGCCGGCAAACGCACTGAGATCGAACGCTCGGTACGCGATCGTCCGGTGCGCGAACTTGACTTGCGCGATTGCGTCGTCGTGCCGGGCTTCGTCGACGCGCACGCGCACCCGCTCTTCGCCGGCGATCGCGAACCCGATTTTGCCGCGCGCCAACGCGGCGAAAAGGCGCCGCTCGGTATGCTCTACACGGTCGAACAGACGCGAGATGCATTGCTCGAGCCCCAGCGCTTTTACGAACAGGTCATTCATCCGCGGTTGAAAATGCTGCTCGCCCACGGCACGACGACCCTCGAAACAAAGACGGGCTACGCGCTGCACAAGCCGGGTGAGACCGAATTGCTCGACATGATTGCCGCACATAAGAACGACTACGATATTCCGGCGATGATTGCCACGTTTTTGGGTGCGCACGCCTTGCCGCCCGAGTTCACGAACGAAACGGCGTTCATCGACTACCTGATCGATCAACTCGTGCCGCTCGCGCACGCGCACGGCGCGGTCTATGCAGACGCGTTCTGCGAGCCGGGATTCTTCTCGCCCGAACAAACCCGCCGGTACCTCGAAGCGTGCCGCATGCATGGTATGCGCTTGCGCGTCCATTGTGACGAGATGAGCTTCGGTCATGCGGCCGAAATGGCCGTTGCCGTCGGGGTCGATGCGGTCGATCATTGCAACTGCATTCGCGAGCAAGACGTTCGCGCGATTGCCGGGAGCGGGACCGTCACCGTCGCGTGCCCGGCGACGATCGCCTATCTCGACCTTCCGCAACGCGCACCGGCGCGTGAGTTGCTGGAACGCGGCGGCGTCGTCGCGCTCGCAAGCGATTACAATCCCGGAACGTCTCCGTGCTTCAACTTGCAGACCGTGGCGTATTTCGGACGAAAGCTCTTTGGGCTGAGCGCTGCTGAAGCGCTCTTCGGCGTCACCGTAGCCGCAGCGCGTTCGCTGCGCGCGGATGCCGGAGTGTTACGCGCCGGTGCAGTGGCCGATTTCGTCGCCCTTCGCATCGCTTCGCCGGATGAATTCGGGTGGCAGCACGGCGGAAATCTCGCTGCTGCCGTCGTCCACCGGGGAGTCGTCATTTGAGAACCTTACCGCACGAACTCGTGCGTTGCGCGCGCGCGCTCGTCGGCGGCGAAACCCGTCACGATTACGCCTTCGTCGTCCGCGACGGCCGCATCGAAGATGCGGGCGACTATGCACCCGTTGCCGAGCGTAATCCCCGGCTTTCTGCGCGTTCATTTCCCGCCGATCGCCTGATCGTGCCGGGGTTTATCAACGGCCACAGCCACGCCTATCAAATTTTACTGCGCGGCTGGGCCGATGATTGGACGTTTGCAAAATGGCGCAGCGATGCCCTCTACAGGGTCGTGCCGCAACTTACACCCGACGACATTTATTGGACCTTCATTGCGGCCTTTTCGGAAATGCTCTCGGCCGGAATTACGACGGTTGCGGAATTTTTTTACTTGAACGGGAAGGGAAACGCACATGCCGAGGCCGCGCTTCGCGCCGCGGAGGAGACGGGAATTCGGCTCGTTTTCGCCCGCGCGTGGATGGACGCGGACTATGCGCCGCCGCAATTCCGCGAATCGATCGACGTTGCGCAAGCGCGCACGCTCGAACTGATGCACGCGTATCCGTGGGCGAACGTCTGCGTCGCGCCGCATTCGCTGCACGCCGCATCGCTCGAAATGATCCGGGCGGCGGCGGATTTTGCGCGGGTCTATGACTGCACGATGCACGTGCACGCTGCCGAAGCATCGTACGAAGGCCGGGCAACGCTCGAAGCGCACGGCGCGACCCCGATCGATCTACTCGACCGGCTCGACGCACTCGACGATCGCACGATCGCGATCCATGCGATCTATATCACCGAAGAGGAAAAGCGTTTGCTCGCCGAGCGAGGCGCGCGCGTGATCCACAATCCGATGACCAATCAATACCTTGGCGACGGCATTTGCGACGTCTCGCAATTGCAAGCCCTCGGCGTGCCGATGGGATTGGGCACGGACGCCGACGTCAAGCCGTCGCTCATCGACGAAATGCGCGCAGCGTCACTGCTGCAGAAAATTGCGCGTACCGACGGCAGCGCGCTCGGCGCGCGCGCGGCGTTCGATCTCGGCACCGCGCAAGGTGCTCGTGCGCTTCGTATCGATGCGGGCGATCTGACGGCTGGAAATGCAGCCGATTTTCTCGCACTCGATGCCTCCGCAATCGATCCGTGGACGCCGGAGGTCAACGGCGTCGTCTATCGTGGGCAAGATAGCTGGGTACAGGCGGCATTCGTCGGCGGGGCTCGCGTCTATACCGGAGAACCGTCACCACTCGCACGCTTGGCACAGCAGAAGTTGAAGGAGATATCGCAACGTGTCATTCCGTAATCTGCTTGCACTGACTGCCCTCGTCGCGCTTGCGGCATGCGGCGGCGGCAACAATCAATCGTCGTCCGCAGCGAGTCCGACCGCATCGAGCAACGGCATCATGACAAATGAAGCCGCAAATCCATCGCCGAGCACCGCCGCGAACGCTCCAATGGGCGGAATGAACGCCTCAGGCGAAGCGATGGCGCCGGGGACGTTGGCAACCGTGCCGCCGGGAATGACGTGCGGCGCCGTGCAGCCCGTATGGGTGAACACGAAGACCCACACATATCATGTATCGAGCGACCCGTACTACGGCCGCACGAAACACGGCGAATACATGTGTCCGTCGCAAGCCGCCAAAGAAGGCTACCACAAAGCCGGCGGCGGCAAACACCATCACGCATCCTCAAGCAGCGACTCAGACACCCAGCAGTAAAGCTACAGCGACTCGCGCAAGGCGCGCATGAATGGGGCGAAGCGCGCGTTGTGTTCGTCTGTGCTCGAGAGTCCGGTGTACACGACGACGATATACGTTCGGCCTTGTGCCGTCGTGAGAATGCCGCCGTCGTGTGTGACGTCGCTCGTGTCGCCGGTCTTGTGTGCGAAACGGTCGCCTTCGCGTAAACCTTTGGAGAGCTTGTCGTTCCAATACTGACGCGCGAGCGCGCCGCGCAACACGTCGCCGTGCGGAACGCGATCGACTGCGATTGCTTCGAAGAGTTTTGCGGCATCGGCGGCCGGATGCGTGTTGTGATGCACACCGTCCCAACCGGGATCGTCGATCAACGGTTCGCTGCCGGAGAGTTTGCGATAAAACGCCGTTTGCGTTAATCCGAATCGCTCCGCGACGAGACTTGTCGCGCGTTCGCGTCCCACGACGTCGAAGAGCACGTTCGTGGCGACGTTGTCCGAGCGTGAGATGGCGAGTTCGCAGAGCTCGTCGACGCGCGCCCAGTAGCCCGGGACGAGCGGCGAGGGAGCGTCGTTGTACGTCATGTTCGAGCGTGAGATCTCGACGCGATCCGCGACGTTGATTCGCCGGTCGGCCGCGAGCGCCAGTGCCGCTGCCGCGAGCGGCGTCTTGATCATGCTGGCCGGATAGAGCGGGCTGTCGGCCTGGTAGGCGGCTCCCCAGACCGAGTCGAGGGCCTTCACGGTAACGGCGCACGGTTTAAGCTCGTGCTCCATAGCGAGGCGAGCAAGCTGATCGGCGTCTAGGGGTGCATCCAAGCTGGCTGTCCTCCTGCAACGGAAAAATTCACTGCAAGTGTGTACTTGCACGCGTTGTTAAGGTGTGGTACGCTCTGCATGCAAGTACACACTTGCGCTTCAAATCAATGAGTGTTCTGATGCAATCGATCGTTTTTGAGTACCGTCCCGCCGCTTTCGATGCCTTGCAGGCGGCAATCGTCACCGCCTTCGAAACGGGCGCGCGGCGCGTCGTACTCGACCTAGATGAGCTCCCGCGCCTGGATTCCGACGCTGTTCGCGGGCTAATTACGCTGTTGCGCCGCTCGCGCGACCTCGGCGGAGAAGTCGCCCTTCACGTGACGCGACCCGAGTTGTTGCGCACCCTAAACACGCTCGCTCTCGACCGGCTCTTTCCTATGGTGAAGGCTGCGTGATTCGGCTCGGACTTGCGCTTGCGGGCTCAATGCTTTTAGGCGTTCTAGCTCCCGCCGGAGCGCAAGGGCCCTCCGCGTCCCCGAGCGTTCTGCCGCTGCCCGCTACGGCGCATGCGGTCATCGAACGTATGGTCGACCGTAATCCGTCGCTAAGCTCGTACACCGCCCGCGTGCACGTAAATTTGCACATGCTCAATTTTCCATTTCTCGCCCCGAAACTCGACGGCACGTCGTACTTCAAACGTCCTAACCATAACGAAGTCGTGTTCGATCGGGTGCCGTCCTACGCGAAGGGCTTCGAAAAGCTGTTCAATGATGTTGGCGATCCGACCGCGTGGGAAGATGATTGGAATGTCGACGACAAGGGCCTCGTCAAGATTGACACTTACCCGAATCAGATGATCGAGCTGTATATGACGAAAAAAATTTACAGCGATCAAACGGCCGATGCGATTGCTTACGTTGATCCCGGTTCCTTCGAATTGCTGCAGATGCAGTGGGACTACCGAAATGGCGGCAAGATCGTGATGCGCCAGTCGTACCGCGACCAGGGTACCTACAGCCTCGTCGGAGCGCAGCACGTGGAAATTAGTATTCCTCACGTCCATGCAGTCGGCGACTCGCAATTCGAAACATATCAAACCAATGTTGCGCTCGATGATTCGGTGTTCAAGAAATGATTGAAGCAGAACGCCAAAGCGAAGCCGTAAAGACCCAAGCCGACCAGACCCGCGACCGCATCGTTTCGGCAGCGCGCGAGGTGATTGCGCGCAAGGGCAAACGCGGCGCGACGACGCGAGAAATCGCCGACCAGGCGGGCGTCAATGAGGCTACGCTTTTCCGTCACTTTGGAAACAAAGAGTCGCTTATTATTGCGGTGGCCAAAGCATCGTGCCCGGACGCCAAGCTGCGCGACGTCGTCTCGCAACTGCACGGCCCGATTGCGGACGACCTCTACGCCATCGGCGTTGCGATGACCGAGCATCTCGAATCGATGATCGATATGGTCCGCTGGTCGCTCGTCGAGATCGACTACGAGAATAGCATTTTCGCCAAAGAAGCGTGGCGGCCGCAGACGGCCGTACGCAAGGTCATCATCGATTATTTTGCGGCCAGAATCGAGGCCGGCGAGATCGACGGGAACCCCGACGATCTTGCGGCGGTCTTCATGGGCATGATCTTGTCGCGTACTATTGCGCGGGAAAAATTCCCTGAAGCCCCTATTTACAACGATACCGACTACGCAATCCGACTCTTCGTGAACGTCTTTCTCAACGGCGTAAGGAGCAAGTAATGAATACCCGCGAGGTAGAGCAACAGAAAACCGCCCCGTCGGCGACGCCGCCGAACGGCCGGATTAGTGAACCCGTCGTCGAGGAAGACGCAGAAGAACGGAAGGGTCTGCGCAAACGCTATGTATTCGGCGTCATCGGCGCCATCGTCGCGATCCTTCTGATCGTTTGGGGCATTAAGTGGTTCGCGTATGCACGCGTGCACGAGGGCACGGACGACGCGCGGGTCGACGCCGACGTCGTTGCAGCAACGAGCAAGATCAACGAGCGAATCGATCAGATTCTCGTCGATACGAACGACCCGGTGAAGAAGGGGCAACTGCTCGTCGTGCTCGACGATGCGGTCGAACAACAGCAAGTGCGTAACGCAGAAGCACAGTTGAACTTGGCTCTCGCTAACCAGGAGACGACGACGACGCAAGGCACCGGCGGCGTAACCCAGGCGCAAGCCGATGTGACGAATGCCGCGGCGCAAGTTCCGGTCGCGCAAGCCGGCGTCGCGCAAGCGGAAGCCTCGCTGAAAGTAGCGCAGGCACAAGTCCCGTCGGCGCAAGCCGCCTACGACACCGCGCTCGCGGACTACAAGCGTAAGGCGTCGCTGGTTAGCACGGGCGATGTCGCGAAGGCGCAACTTGACTCGGCGACTGCTACGCTTGCGAATGCCGCCGCGCAACTGCGCAGCACGCAAGACCAGGTCGCGAGCGCGCAGGCGAACGTCGCCGCAGCGCAGAGCAAGGTTGGAGCGGCGCAAGCCTCCGTATCCGCGGCGCAAGGCGGCGTGACGTCGGCGCAGGGTAAACTCGCGCAAGCGTCCGATCCGAGCCAGGTCGCAGCGGCAAAAGCGCAACTCAGCATCGCGAAGCAGAACCTCGGTTACACCCACATTTATTCTGCGATTAACGGCTATGTCGGGCAGAAGAGCGCGGAAGTCGGTCAGACGGTCTCAGCCGGTATGACGATTCTGACGCTCGTCCCCGATGGTCCGCACCAGATCTACATCACGGCGAACTACAAAGAAACGCAGATGAAAGACATGCGTGTGGGTCAGCCGGCGGATATTCACGTCGACGCGTACAACGCGACCTTCCACGGTCACGTCGAGTCGATCAACCCGGCATCGCAGAACACGTACGCGCTCGTTCCGGCGCAAAACGCAACGGGTAACTTCGTCAAAGTGACGCAGCGCATTCCGGTTCGTATCTGGGTTGACGACACGAATCCCGATCAACCGCTGCGTCCCGGTATGAGCGTCGAAACCTACGTGAAGGTTCGATAAGAACCCGGCGCGCTAGGAAGCAACTGAAGTGACACAGCCGCAGAGCGTGGTCGAATCCGGCCTACGCGGGGCCGTCGTGAGCATCGCGGCCGAGTAAATAGGAGTCGTCGTGAAAACACGGAGTCTTAGCATTCTTTCCTTGTCTGTTGCGATTGCGGCTGCACCGCTCGTCGCACCGGCGCAGCAAACGCCTTCGCCGTTGCCGCCGGCGGCGTCTGTCCCGACGCCTGCACCTTCGCCCATCATTCCGGTCGTACCGACGGTAGCACCCGGTTACCGGGCGTCCAACGAACGACCCGCAAGTGCAAGCGTGGTCGGCGTGACGCAGCAGCCGTTCGTCGGTATTGCGCTCAACGATGCAATCGGAATGGCGCTCTCGCGTAATCCCGACCTCGCGATCTCCGCGTCGAACACGCGCATCGGCGGCTATCAGATTCAGGCGGCGAAGGGCGCCTACGACGTCAAGTTCTTCGTCAATCCGTCGATCAACCACTCAAATAACGCGCCGGAAAACGCGTTTTTCTCGGGACCGAATTTCGGTCCGATCGTCGGGAACAATTTGGCAGTTGCGGCTGGAGTCAGTGGACAGCTCGCCTCGGGAACCCAATACAATATCAACCTTACGCAGACTTCGATCCAAAATAATACGATCATCAACGCGTTCAATCCATATTACACGGCAAGCCTCAACGCGACCGTTACGCAACCGCTGCTGCGTAATTTTGGGCCGGGCAACGAAACGCGCCGCCAGATTGAACTTGCGTTCATCAGTGAGGCCGGAACGACGGCGCAAACGCTGTCAACGGTTTCGACCACGCTCGCAGCCGTCGAAAACGCGTATTGGGATCTTGTCGCGGGGTGGCGCAACGTCGCGATTCAGGAAGATGCGCTTCACTCGGCGATCTCGCAGCAGCATAGTAACGTCCGCTCGGCACGCCAGGGGCAATCGGCGCCAATCGATGCCGTACAGTCGCAGACGCAGGTTTCGACCTATCAGAACAATGTGTTCGCAGCGCTACAGAACGTCTCGGCACTGCAAAACCAATTGAAATCGCTGATTCTCGACGACCCGGGTGATCCGATTTGGCGCGCAAACCTGATGCCGACGACGTCGTTCGAACAAACACCGCCGGAGCCGTCACTCGAAGGGATCCTTGCGACCGCAATGCAGCATCGGCCCGAACTCGCCCAAGCCGCTGCGCAACGGCAGCAGGCGGCGATCAACCTCGCGTACGCAAAAAACCAAAGGCTGCCACAAGTCGACCTGCAGCTGCAGTACCAAGGAAACGGACTCGCCGGAACCGCCCTCCCGCCGCTCGGCGGGGCACTCGGTAATGCCACGCCGCCGCCGTATCTCGACGGTAAGACTGGTACGGCCTACGGAAATATCGGGCGCTTCCCCACGTACACGGCAGGCGTCCTGATCTCGACTCCGATCGGAAACAATACTGCGAAAGCCGACTACGCCGTGGCGAAAGAACAGCAGCGCATCGCGAACATCACTACCGCGAACACCGATCAGCGAATCGCCTTCGACGTTAGAAATGCATTACAAGATTACGAATCCGCGCAGGACCGCCTGTACGCGGCGCGGCAAGCGCGCGAAGCGCAGCAGCAAGTCTACGCAAGCGAAATCCGGAAGTTTAGGAATGGTGAGTCTACGACGTTCCTCGTGAACCAACAGCAGATCACGCTGGTGCAAACGGAAGGGACCGAACTTCAGGCTCAGACCGATTTCGACAAAGCTGTGGTTGAGCTGAGCCGCTCCGATGGAACGATTTTGAGCGCGAACAACGTTAATGTGCAGACGTTAGGTGAAGGAGCACTAAAACCATGACGAATCGTAAAGCACGGATACGCAGACTGAGTCCGCTGACGTATCGCAAACTCCAAGAACGCACGGCGGTGCTGTACGGACGCGAACTCGAACGTTGGAACAGCAGAACGTCATTGCGTTAAAGGTATAACTATAGCGGCGAGCGCTACTCCAGCGCTCGCCGTTGCGCTACTATAAGAGAGTGAAACGCCGAGAATTCGTAACCGGCGTAGCCGGAGTAGCGCTTGCCGGAGCAGCAGCGTCACGAGACGTCGAGATTCCGGTCGAACTGCGTGGCGGACGGTTTTTTGCAGCGCCTCGCGCTGCCGACGGCAGACTCTTCGCGTGCTGGCTCGATACCGACGGCGCCGGGTTCATTTTCGACTCGGCGGTCGATACGTTTCATCTTCCCGTGCGCAGGTCCGATGGAAAAGCGCGCGCGATGTTACCGGCTTTCGGTTCGCCGTCGATTCCTCCACTCTCAACGGCAACGGATCTCGTCGTCTTCGAACGTAGTCCGCACGAGCGAGCGGATCCGATTCTGGAAGGCTTCGATGCGCAGTTGGGAGTGACGTGGTTCCAGGCGCGGACGTGGCGCTTCGACTGGCCGCACGCGCGCTGCACGATGCTCGCATCGCCGCTCGCCGCAAACGACGCAAACGCTCCGCTTCAGATCGACGGAGGCTATACGCGCATTCCGGTCGCCGTTGACGGCGAAACGCTGACGATGTCCCTCGATATTGCGGCGTCGTTTGCGACTGAAGCGCGCGCAGCGGTCGCAACGACGTTCATTCCGCAGGCGCTGCTCGATCGTTGGCATAGAACGCACGGCGATTGGGCGGTGAAGCGCAACGTCGGCTTAGAATCGGGCATGGACCGCATTACCGTTCCAGAGATGCGAGTTGGTTCCGCGACACTCCGGAACGTTACGTGCACGACGCGTCCGGGCGACGACGTCTTCGATGGTCCGGGCTTGAACGGGAAACTCGGTGCGAATGCCTTCGCCGATTGCGTCGTTATTCTCGATTACCGGACGTCGCGGTTGCGCCTGTGTTAGCATCGCGCAATTCGTAAATCGTGTATTCACCGGCGCTCGCGCGTCCCGCATAGCGTCTGTCGACGGTCGCATAGACGAGATGCAGCACGACGTTCATCGTGTTGTCCCCGCCTCGCCGCAACGCCACGTAGCGCGGATGCGTTTCGAAAATGCGGTGCACTTCGCGTATACCGTCGATATGCGCGGCGATTTGCATGTCTTGTGCGTAGAGGTGCTGAGGATACGGGAAGCGTGTCGGAATCGGTTCGTTCGTCAAGATGTAGAGCGCCGGATCGCCTTCGGCTACGTAGAGCGAACCGGGGTGCTGTGCGATCAGCTGACGGGTCGCCGCCGCGGCGGGAGCCTCGCCGTCGGGCTGTTGTAAGGTCATGTACCGCCCGATCCCATGTCCGACGAGTGTGAGTATGGCGATTGCAAGCGCCACGCGCTGCGCGCGAACCGAAGTCCACGTGCGAAAGAATCCCCACGCAGCGAGGAGACACAAGGGCGGCGTCAATGTAATGAAGTGATAGCTGAAGAATTCGCGAACCGCGACGAGCGATACGAACGCGGCGGCGAGCCAAGCGACGACCATCATGCCCATGCTACGTTCCGCTTCGTTCCATCGGCGCTCAAGGGCAAGCGGCGCAAGCAGCCACACGGGAAAAAACGCCTCGAATTCCCATCGCGCGATTTCGTACGGTTGCGGGTGCGCGACCACGAGACCGCGCCGCATTACGGTCCCGATGTTTGCGTCGATGTACGCGTCTATGCGGCCTCCGGCGAGGTAGGGAACGATGCCGGCGACAACCGGCGCCAATACGCCCGCGAACACGACGGGCAACGCGAGGGCGCCCGACGTTGCGAATGTTGCGAAGGCCGCTGCAACGAGGGTCGTTGGTAGCGCCGTAATCTTCATTTCTAAGGCGCACCCGCCGAGCAGTGCCGCGATGAACGCGGAGCGCAGCGTTAGGGAGCGCGTCGTCACGCACGGCGCAACCACTGCAAAGGCGGCGCTTGCAAACGCATTGATAAGCACCTCGGCTTCTACCGAGGTTCCCTTATTCGCTGCGCTAAGCGCGACCGTCAACACTGCCGCGAAGAAGCCGATTCGCGCACCGTTTTCGCCGAACGCGATCCCGATGCGATAGATGCAATAGGCCGTGCAGAATCCGGCCAGCAGCGAGAGCGCATGCAGTGGTGCGAACGAGACGCCGCCGACACGCATTGCGGCGGCAATCAGAACGAAGAAGAGCGGGGGCTTCGCTTCCCACGCCGTGACGTACGGCAGATGTCCGTTGAGAAGCTCGCGGGCCACGACCGCATAGAGCCCTTCGTTAGCGGAGACGATCGTGCGAAAAAAGTCCGGTACATGAACGAAGAAAACTGACGCGGCGAGCGCCGCGGCTATAGGAAGTGCGCGAGAGCCCTCAACCAGCCGCCGCGCGGTCGACGAGCCAAACGAGTCGTCCATCGTGCGGGGCAATGATTTGCGAGGGAAGATTGACCGGGTCGTACGGTCCTTCTCGAACTTCTTTGAGCACGAACGCTTTGCCGGCGCCTTCGACGGCAAACGCGACCGTGCGCGCGTTGTTCAGTACGCGAGGCGTCAGGGTAATCCGCCATTGTTGATGCGACGCCGAATACACGGCGCGCGCAAGCATATCGTCGCCTTCGAGCGGATCGCTGCCGGGAAACAACGACGCGGTGTGTCCGTCGGGACCCATGCCGAGCATGACGAGATCGAACCGCGGATCGGCGCCAAGAACGTTCCGGAGCTCGTCGCTATAGGCCGACGCAGCCTCGACCGGGTCGTCCTCTCCGCGCATCCGGTGAACGTTTGCAGCGGGGACGCCGAGTTTTGAAAGAAATGCGTCGTTCGCAGTTTTATAATTCGATTGCGGGTCGTCCGGCGGCACGCATCGCTCGTCGCCAAAGAACACCTCGATCTTGGTCCAATCGAGCGCACCGGCGTAGCCGGGCGTGGCGAGCAGTTCGTATGTGGCTTTCGGCGTGGTCCCTCCCGAAAGCGATACGCACAATCGTCCGTGCGCGGCGATCGCTTCTTGTCCGCACCGCACAAAAAGATCCGCCAGTGCCTTCGTGACATCCGCCGGCGTTTCGAAGACGAAGAGCTCGCCGGCCTCTCGCGTCATGCGGAAGTCCGTTCGATGATGAGTTTGGCCATGGCAAGCGATCGCATGAAGATCTCGTCTTTCGACGTCGTCAGGATTGCGCGTTCGATGAGCGAGGCGATATCCACGCTGTGCAGCGGCGTGCAACGCACCGCGCGCTCTTTTGCGCCGCTCACCTGCAGGCAGACGGCATCGGGATCGTTCTCCATGACCGTCGCGCTGAAGGTCACGTTGCCCGACTTCAAAACGACGCTCGAGAGTCGCCGCGCCGTGCCTTCGCGTTGTAGCGTGAACCGGATGATGTCGCCGCGCACATTGCAAAATTCATGCGGGGCGCACGGCGTCCATTGCAAGCGGCTGGCGAGCCACCCGAGCAGATAGTACATCTCCGCGTCCGAACCCCCGGAGATGTGCACTTCGCGCAGCTCGACGAGTTCATTGAGAAATTCCGGTTCGTCGAAAAATTCCGCGATCAGCTCCTGCCACGCGGCGAGGCGCAAGTACGCAACGTCTTGTACCAGAATCTCGGGGTGGTGTTCGACGAACGCGATGAGGTCGCGCAGCGCACTCGCGTCGGTTTTAAGAACGGATGTGCTGACCACGACGGTATCGGCGATATTCGCAAGTGCGACGAAGCGTTTATCGTGCTCGATTCCCGTCGCGACCCATGCAAGAACGATCGGTGCTTCCGGAAGCGCGAGCATCGACAGCGCGCCGGCGAGTTCTTCGGCGGTACTCCCTTTGACGCCGACCTCGACCCATTCCCCCCGCGTCATCGACGGCTCGGCGTGTTGATCGCCTTCATTCTTCGTTCCGTCGAACATCAAGACGCGCGACGGATGTTTGTCGGCTACCGCATGCGTGCGCTGCGTCACCCACGGCGCAATCGCAGCATCCTCGAGGAAAACAGCGAGCGTCATCGTCGCCGCTTTCATCGAACCCTCGGTCGTGCGCGCGACGGTGAGCTCTTCGACGATGGAGTGAACGTCGAGGGTCATAACGTGCGCCAACCGGGAAACAGCTTCGTTGCAGATTCCGGACCTTGCGAGCCGGCCGCGTAGTTCGGGAACGTGAAATCTTTCGTGTTCAACCACACCTGGAGCACCGGCATCACGATCTCCCATGCGCGCTCGACCGCATCCCATCGCGTGAAGAGCGTCTGATCGCCGCGCATCGCGTCCCCGATCAATCGCTCGTATGCGGGCGGCGACTGCACGCCGAAGCCCGTGCCGTAATTAAAATCCATGAAGACGCTGCGGATGTGGCTCTTCGGACCCGGAACCTTCGCCGAGAAGCGCATCGTGACGCCTTCCTCGGGCTGAATCTTCATGACCAGCACGTTGGGTTCGATCGTATCCGTCGTCTCGCCGTAGATACGATGCGGAATCGGCTTGAACGTCACCGCGATTTCCGATGTCTTCTTTGCGAGACGTTTGCCGCTGCGCAAGTAGAACGGCACACCGGCCCAACGCCAGTTGTCGATGAACAACTTCACTGCGGCGTAGGTATCCGTATTGGATTGCGGATTCACGTCCGGCTCTTGGCGGTAGCCCGGCACCGCTTTGCCGTCGATCGTGCCCGGGCCGTATTGCCCGCGCGCGGACATCTCCCACACGTCGCCGATGTCGGGCGGCATGATTGCGGAGAGCACCTTTGCTTTCTCCGCTCGAATTGCATCGGCGTCGCGGCTCGCCGGCGGTTCCATCGCAACGAGCGCGAGTAAATTCATCACGTGATTTTGAATCATGTCGCGCAGCGCGCCGGCGTTGTCGTAATATCCGCCGCGCAGTTCGACGCCGATTTGCTCGGCCGCCGTGATCTGCACCGAGTCGACGTAGTTCCGGTTCCAGACCGGCTCGAAAATCGTATTGGCAAAACGCAGCGCCATGATATCTTGCACCGGCTCTTTGCCGAGATAATGATCGATGCGGTAAACGGCGCTTTCGGGAAAGACGCGATCGACGGTGGTTTGCAGCGCGCGCGCCGACTCCAAATCCGTGCCGAACGGCTTCTCGACGATGATCCGCGCCCAGCCCGCTTGGCCTTCGTGCGGATTGAGATCGGCTTCCCTGAGATGATCGATGATCACCGGGAAAAGCGAAGGCGGGGTGGAGAGGTAGAAGAGGCGATTGCCTTTCGTCCCCAGATGTTCGTCATTGTCGCGAAGCCGTTGCGCGAGCTTCGCGTAACAGTTGTGGTCGTCGAAATCCGCGCCGATATAGCTGAGGCGTTTCGCGAAATCTTCCCACACGGCACCTTGGGGTTTGGCATCGTCCGGTGCAAAGATGTCGAGCTGTTCCTTACAATAGTCGCGAAATTGGTCGTCGGTGTATTCCGTGCGCGAGAATCCGACGATCGCAAAGTCGTTCGGAAGAATCCCGCTCACGCGCAACATGTACATTGCCGGGAGCAGCATGCGTTTGAACAGATCGCCGCTGGCGCCGAAAAACACGACCGAGCAGGGATCGCTGATGCGATCGGTCTGCAGACCGGCGCGAAGCGGGTTGGTCATGCTTTTTCCGTCGGGAGAGACGGTCGCTACCCCATCAGCCATTCGGACGTCCTATGCTCGCGCCGAAAGCGCATCGTCGACGGCGCCGATTAACGCGCGCAGCGCGCTGTCGGTGTCGCCTTTGAGATGAATGCGAGCGCCGCGCCGGTTCCGTTTGTCGAGCGACTGCAGATCGCCGAGCGCCTGCGCGGCAAGTAAGGTGCGGAATCCGACGTTCATGCCGGGCACCGGCGGATCGCTCGGTTCATCGTCGGTTAACTGCAGCATGACCGCGGAATTCGGACCGCCCTTGTGCAGCTGCCCCGTCGAGTGCAGGAAACGTGGACCGAATCCGACGGTCGTGGCGACGCGCTCGGCTTTGCGTATCTTCAGGCGCAGCTCGTCGAGCAACTCGATGTGCTTCTTGTCGCGGCTGATGTACGCGCAGATCGCGACGTAGTCATCGACGCAGAGTTGTCCGAAAATCGAGCTCAACGCGGACGTGACCGTCTTGCAGTCTACGTTCTTGCTGCCGGAAAGATACGTTACGTCGAAATGGTCGCCCACGACGTCGACGGCCGGTTCGGGGATCGAACCGTGCTCGTGGTAATAATCGAGCAGCGCCTTCGTATTGTCTTTCGACTCTTGCACGTTCGGTTGATCGAAGGCGTTGATGCCGAGAATGCTGCCCGCGGCTGCTGTAGCGATCTCCCAGGTATAGAATTGCTCGCCGAGATCGTATTCGTCGTTCATCGCAAGGCGAATGACGGGATGTCCGGCGTCCTCGAGATCGCGCAACTTGTCTTCGACTCCCGGCTTCGGGTCGGGCAGGTTCGACCCAACGTACACGAAGACGCGGTCATGCGCATAGACGTCGCGCGGTTCGAGTTCCTCGCCCTCGATCGGAATGATGCCTTTGCCCTGCTTTCCCGTCGATTCTGCGATCAGCTGTTCGGCCCACGCGCCGAATGCGGCGACGTCCGGATGCGTTACGATCGTTAGTTTATCGCGGCCGTTGACTCCGAGACCGCCGATTGCGGCGCCGAACCGAACGCCCGGCGCGGCTTTCGGGTCGACGGTCTTGTCGTTTGCATGCATCGCGCCGAGACCTCGGTCGAGTAAGAGCTTTACGTCGTATCCCGCGAGTGCTGCCGGAACCATACCGAAGAAAGAAAGCGCGGAGTAGCGGCCGCCGATGTTCGGATCGTTTTCGAAGATGCGCCGGAATTTGTGACCGCGCGCGACCTCGACCATCTTCGTGCCCGGGTCCGTGATCGCGATGAACCGGTCTCCGGCCTTCTCGACGCCGAACCGCTTGGCGATCTTCTCGTAGTAATACGCGAAAAATGCATTGGGCTCGGTCGTAGTACCACTCTTACTCGAGACGATGAAGAGGGTTTGATCCAGATCGAGCTTTTCATCGAGTTCTTCAATTTGCGACGGCGCGGTCGAATCGAGCACGTGCAGTTGCGGCCACCCTTCGTTTTGGCCGAATGTATCCGCCATAACGTCGGGCGCGAGCGAGCTGCCGCCCATACCCAGCACGACGACGTGATCGAATTCGCGCTTCACATCTTGTGCGAACGTGAGGAGTTCCGGAACGTGCTCCATCAGATGCTGCGGTATGTCGAGCCACCCGAGCGCGTGCTTGATGATGTCCGCGGCTTGCGGATCGCTCGACCAGGGCGACGGATCCTTCGACCACAGTTTCTTGAGAAAGTCTCCCTGCGCGAGTTTATCCAGTGCCTGCTCGTAGTGCGGCGTATTGTCGCCGAGCGAGAACGCAATGCGTTCCGCGCCGCCGCGCAACTGATTTTGCTTATACACGATTGCACCCATGAGCGCGGCAAATGAGTCCGAGAACGACGAAACACCCTCTACCTGCAGATCATACGTCACGTCGAAGAGGGAAATGTTCGCCTCTTGAAGCTGCTTCATGATCGACCGCGCTTCGTCGACGCCTTCCTCGATGGTGTCGGGCACAACCTTGCCGTGATCGAGCAGGGCGTCGAGCGTGTTCGGCGGCATGGTGTTCACGGTGTGCTTACCGATGACGGGTTCGACGTACATGAGATCGGGATACGCAGGATTTTTCGTCGACGTGCTCGCCCAGAGCGGACGCTGCACCTGTGCGCCGGCGTTGCGCGCTTTGGAGAACTCGCCGCCCTCGAAGATTTCGCGGAAGCGTTGATACGTGAGCTTCAAGTTCGCAGTGCCGGTCTTACCGAGCAGCGGTTGCAGCTTCGTCTCACCTTTGTCGATCTTCGCTTGCAATAGTTTGTCGACGGCGGTGTCGATGCGGCTGACGAAGACGGAATTGACGGAGCGAATCGTGTCGACCGGCTTTCCCTCGGCGATGCGGCGCTCGAGCCCTTTTATGTAGGCGCGCGCCGTTTTTTCGTACATCTCGATTGCGAAGATCAGGGTGACGTTGATGTTCAATCCCGCGTAGATGCACTCTTCGATCGCCGCAACACCGGCGTTGGTGCCGGGAATCTTCACCATCAGATTCGGGCGGTCGACGCGCTTCCATAGAGATTTGGCATTGGCAATCGTGCCTGCGGTATCGTTGGCCAGCAGCGGCGAGACTTCCAAGCTTACGAAGCCGTCATTGCCGCCCGAGGAATCGTACACGCTGCGAAAGGCATCGCACGCATTCTGAATGTCTTGCACGGCAAGATTCCAGAAGAGCTTGTCGGCGTCGGTTTCTTCCTGGATCAGCGAGCGAAGCTGCTCGTCGTAATCGTTCCCCGTGCCGATCGCCTTTTCGAAGATCGTCGGATTGCTCGTCATGCCGCGCAAGCCCTGATCGATCAGCCGCTGCAGTTCGCCCGACGCGAACATGCCGCGTCGGAGGTTGTCGAGCCACACGCTCTGCCCGGCGGCCAGCAGTTGTTCCAGTTGGTTGCTCACGATAATCTCCTAGTCGTCGGATAACGATTTAACGAGTTGCGAGTGCAAATTTGTCGAGCGCGACCTGCGCGATGTTGTCGGCGGTAAAGCCGAACGCTTTGGCGATCGCCGCGGCCGGCGCCGACCGGCCGAAGTGATCGATCCCGAACGCGAACCCGCGGTCACCGACCCACTGTGTCCAGCCGAAGGTTGCGGCGGCTTCGATGGACATGCGCGCGGTGACCGACGGCGGCAGCACTTCATCGCGATACGACACGGGTTGTTCGGCAAAGAGTTCCCAGCATGGCAGTGACACTACCCGGGTCGCGACGCCTTTACCGTCGAGAATCTTCTTGGCATCGATGGCAAGCGACACTTCGGATCCGGTCGCGATCAGAATGAGATCGGGCGTTCCCTGCGCGTCCGCGATCACGTATGCGCCGCGCGCGACGTCGGCGTTCCGTTGGCCGAGGAACGGAACCTTTTGGCGCGTGAGAACGAGGGCCCACGGACACCCGCTTTTCGGATCGATCGCGAGCTTCCATGCGGCTTCGGTTTCGAGCGCATCCGCAGGACGCACGACGCGTATGCTCGGCATCGCGCGCAGCATCGCGAGCTGCTCGATGGGTTCGTGCGTGGGTCCATCTTCGCCGAGAAACACCGAATCGTGCGTGAACACGTAGATCGCGTGCAGTTCGGTGAGCGCGCACAGGCGCAGCGCGGGTTTGAGATAGTCGACGAAGTTGAAGAAGGTTGCGCAGAACGGCATCAATCCGCCATGCAACGCGATGCCGTTGGTTGCCGCGGCCATCGCGTGCTCGCGAACGCCGTAGTGAATGTTGCGGCCCGCGTAATTGCCCGGCTCGAAATCGCCTTGACCCTTGAGATAGGTCTTCGTGGACGGGTCGAGATCGGCGGAGCCGCCGACGAGTTCGGGGAGCGCGGCCGCAATGGCATTCATCACGGCGCCGCCTGCGTCACGCGTCGCGACGTTACCGTTTTCGGCCGTGAACGTGGGCCACGGAAGCGACGACGGTAATTCGCCGCGCAACGCGCGTTCGAGTTGCGACGCGAGGTCGGCGTTTTGCACTTTCCACTGATCGAAGGTCTGCTGCCACTGCGCTTGCGCTTGCGCGCCTTTGTCGGAGAGCGAACGATAGAACGCGAGCACGTCGTCCGGAACGTAGAAATCGGGTTCCAGCGGCCATCCGAGAAATTCTTTCGTTTTTTTGACGTTCTCGGGGCCGAGCGGTTCACCGTGGCTCTTGAAGCTGTCTTGCAGCGGCGAGCCGTAGCCGATATGCGTGCGAACCGCAATGAACGACGGGCGATCCGTTACGTTCTTGGCAACCGTAATCGCTTGATCGATCGCATCGACATCGTTTGCGTGCGCGGCGTCGATCAACTGCGTGTGCCACCCGCTTGCGTCGAAGCGCGCAATGGCATCGTCGGTAAACGTTACGTCGGTAGGTCCGGCGAGAGAAACGCGATTGTCGTCGTAGAGTACGATCAGTCTGCCGAGTTGCAGATGTCCTGCGAGCGAAAGCGCTTCTTGACTGATACCTTCCATTAGGTCGCCGTCGCCGACAAGCGCGTACGTGTAATGATCGACGATTTTTTCATCGCTCGTGTTATAGACGGCGCCCAAATGCGCTTCGGCAATTGCCATACCGACCGCATTTGCGACGCCTTGACCGAGCGGGCCGGTCGTTGCTTCGACGCCGGGCGTGTGCCCGGCTTCCGGGTGGCCCGGCGTCTTACTGCCGAGTTGCCGGAACGACTTGAGATCGTCGAGCGTGACACCGAAGCCGGTCAGATACAGGAGCGCGTAGAGGAGCATGGAGCCGTGACCCGCGGAGAGCAGGAACCGGTCGCGATTAAACCAGTGCGGATCCTTTGCGTTGAACCTGAGATGCCGCGACCACAACGCGTATCCCATTGCCGCTGCACCGAGCGGCAACCCGGGGTGCCCCGAGTTTGCTTTCTGGACCGCATCGACCGCCAAAAAACGGATGGCGTTGATGCGTTGTTCATCGACCGGCGAGTTGGCCACGAGTACTCCTTCGCAAACGACAAACGGGACCGGCTATTTCGCTCCCACACTCTGTTCTTACCCCTCATTGAAACACGAGCATGAATGGCGATGCACCGGGGCGTATCGGTAGGGCCGGTATGGAGATCGATTTCGCGCGCGAGCGCATCGAAGCACTGGCTGCGGGAAACGGCGACGTTCGCAGCGCCGACGGAGGTGTCGTCGACGACGTGATCGACGCGCTCGATGTCGGCGTACTTCGCGTCGCGGAACCCGACGGCGACGGCTGGCGGGTCAACGCATGGGTAAAGCAGGCAATACTGCTCTACTTTGCACGTCGCGACGTCGAATGGATTGGCGGCGAGGGCCGCGACTCGCTCGTCTTCTTCGACAAGCTGCCGGTAAAGCGAAACTACAAGGAGCTTGGTGTCCGGTGCGTTCCTCCGGGCGTTGCGCGTTACGGCAGTTTCCTTGGTCGAGGCGTGATCCTCATGCCTGGTTTCGTCAACATCGGCGCCTATGTCGACGAAGGGTCAATGGTTGACACGTGGGCAACCGTTGGATCGTGCGCGCAGATCGGAAAAGGCGTGCATCTTTCGGGTGGTGTCGGCATCGGAGGCGTGCTCGAGCCGCCGCAAGCCGCGCCCGTTATCATCGAGGACGGTGCGTTCGTCGGATCGCGGTGCATCGTCGTCGAGGGCGTACGCGTCGGCCGCGAAGCGGTGCTCGGAGCCGGCGTCGTGCTCACCGCTAGCACACCGATTGTCGACGTTCGCCGGCCGGAGCCGGAGACGGCGAAGGGTAGCGTCCCAGCACGCGCGGTGGTTATTCCGGGAACGATTCCGAAAAAATTTCCGGCCGGAGAATTCGGCGTACCGTGCGCGCTGATCATCGGCACGCGAAGCGAAGCTACGGATCGTAAAACGTCGCTGAACTCGGCGTTGCGTGATTATGAGGTGGCAGTCTAATTGAACCCGCGCGTTCTCGATATCCCCGGTTCTCTCATCCGCGAAGTTGCAAGCAAGAAGCGCGCATCCTCGATCGACCTCGGGTTGGGCGAGCCGTCGCTCAAGCCGAATCCGGCGCACTTCGCGAACGCCATGAACTACATTGCCGAACACGGCATCAAGTACACGCATAACGCAGGTGACGCCGCGCTGCGCGAGGCGATCGCACGGCACTACGACTATCCGGAAATGCACAATAGCTCGAACGTGTGCATTACGACCGGTTCGCAAGAAGCCATGTATGTCGCGCTCAAAACGTTGCTCGATCCGTCGCGCGACGAGCTCCTCGTCGTCGATCCGTCGTTCCCGTCGTACGTGAAGATGGCAAAGCTCGAGGGCGTTCCGGTTCGGACCGTCGAGATGTCCGAAGACGACGACTTTGCGTTCGATGCGCAGCGCATTCTCTCGGGACTCTCGGAACGGACGCGCGCCATCGTGATTTGTTCGCCGAACAATCCCACCGGACGCGTGATCGATCGCGCGCAAGCCGAGGCGCTCGTCGGCGCGCTCGAGCGGCGCGGAGGCGACCCGGTTTGGCTGATTCACGACGAAATCTATCGCGAGCAGACGTTTGTCGAAAACGAAGCGTATCTGGCGGAACGCTATCCGCACACGATCGTCACGAACTCGGTAAGTAAGAGCAACGCGCTGACGGGATTGCGTCTCGGGTGGATCATTGCACCGCACGATTTCATTCAGCAAGCAATTAAAGCGCATGCATGGGTCACGTCATGTGCGGATACGTTCGCGCAGCAAGTGGCGTTGAACGTGTTCACGACCCTCGGCGGCGTGAACGAGCACGTGTCGTGGTATCGCGCGCAGTGGGCCGGCGTCGTCGAGGCGCTTGAGTCCAGCGGCTTGCGGTTCATCAAGCCCGAAGGCAGCTTTTACGCCTGCGTGCGACTGCCGGACGGCGTTGCATCGCTCGACGCGGCATTGCAGTTATTGGAAGATCACGATGTGCTTGCAATCCCCGGCGCTGCGTTTGGTGAATCGTTCGAAGGATGGCTGCGGCTGAGCTGGGTCGCTCCGCTCGATCGCGTTCGCGAAGGCATTTCGCGCATCGCGAAGTTCGTAAAAGAGTTTGTTTAACTCCGCATCATCGTCGTGATTCCGGATGCGGTCGTCTGCAATTGCGCGTATGCGTCCGGCATTTCGACGAGCGTGTGAAGCCTGCGCTCCGATTCGGTCCCCGGCTCGACGGAATACGCCATGATGCGAACGTCGGCCATGTCCGGAATCGTGAGAACGACGTGTTCGATGGTCAACTCTCCGACCGCCGGATGGTAAAACTGCTTGAACCCTGACGTCACCTCGTAAACGTCATGCTGCGCCCACCAGCGTCGAAAGTGCTCGCTGCGTTCGTGAAGTTCGGAGATGAGCGCACGGAGACGCTCGTCGTCCGGATAGCGGGCTGCGACGGCGCGAAACTGCGCGACGAGTTTCGGCCCGATCTCGTGCCACTTCGGATAACAGACCCGCGCGTCCGGATTCGTAAAGAAGCGAAAGAGCACGTTCACCGGCGGACCCGTTTCACTGACCGAAAGACCGAACAGGCACTCTGCCGCTTTGTTTGCAGCAAGTACGTCCCAGCGGCGCCCGCGTACGTACGCGGGGTTCGGATAGAGTGAATCAACGACGCGGCGAAGCTGCGGCGTGATCGATTCGCACTGCGTGTCTACCCGCTCCGGAGCCGGCACGCCCGCCAGCGTGAAGAGGTGCTGACGTTCAAAGTTCGTGAGCTGCAGCGCTTTCGCGATGCTCTCGAGGACTTCGGCGGAGACATTGATCGGCACGCCCTGCTCGAGGCGCGTGTACCAGGTCGAGCCGATGTTCGCAAGCAGTGCGACTTCCTCGCGGCGCAGGCCCGGGGTACGCCGGCGCGAGCCGCTGATCAGGCCGACGTCTTCCGGTACCAGCCGCGCGCGGCGCGTGCGCAAGAAATCGGTCAATTCCGCTCGCCGCTCGGCTTCGCGGGACTCCATATTCAGCATGGTGCTACTCTCAGTGATAGGATAAACCGGGTCTGGTGATAGGATAACGCTTTCGGTATTCTATCACCAGGCGGCCCCCCTGTCCACGCCGCCGCAAGGATTCACAACCCCTCATGGCAACCGTGCTGACCCGCCCACCCGGGCGGGCCGTCATTCCTATTCCTCAAACCCCGCCGCGCTCAGTAACGGTTCCGCCCTCGTATGTCGAGTTTGGGTGGCGCCGAATCGTCGTCGTCGCAGGCGTGATGATGGCGGCTTTACTTCAAACGATCGATGCGACGATCGTCAACGTCGCGCTGCCGACCATCCAGGGAAATCTGGGTGCGACGGTCGACGAAGCGACGTGGGTCGTCACGGCGTACGTAATTGCGAACATCGTCGTGATTCCGATGACGCCGTGGCTGCAAACGCGTTTCGGCCGCAAGAACTATTTTCTCGTGTCGATCGCGGGCTTCACGGTCGCATCTATGCTGTGCGGTCTCGCAACGTCGTTGCCGATGCTCGTCGCATTTCGCGTGGTGCAGGGTGTCTTCGGCGGCGGACTGCTTCCGACGTCGCAAGTCGTGCTGCGCGATACGTTTCCACCCGAAGCGCTCGGGACGAGCCAATCCATCTTCGCGGTCGGCGCAGTCCTCGGTCCGTCGATTGGCCCGACGCTCGGCGGGATTCTCACCGACAACCTGTCATGGCAGTGGGTTTTCGACGTCAATCTCTTGCCTGGAATTCTGGCCTGCGTGGTCCTAGCGGTGTTTCTCCGTGGAAACGAGAGCAAGAAGTCGAGCGTGGACGTGCCGGGCATCGTGCTGCTCACGGTCGCGATCGGCGCACTGCAATACGTGCTCGATCAAGGACAGCACGACGACTGGTTCAACAACTCGACGATTTGCGTAATGGCGGTCGTCTCGGCCGTCGCCGCGATTGGTTTCGTGTGGCGCGAGCTCGTCGCAAAGTCGCCCGTCGTGGACGTTCGCGTTCTGGCGCAGATTCCTGTAACTGCAGGTTCCTTGATTGCGGTCGGAATCGGAACGATAATCTACGGCGGATTGTTGATTCTGCCTCAGTATGTCATCGGTATTCTCGGCTTCACCTCGACCCTTGCCGGAATTCTCATCGGGATCCGGGCGTTGCCGATTGCCCTGCTCACCATCACGGTTGGGAAAATCGCGAACCATCCGCGCACCCATCTGCCTGCGATGATCGCGACCGGACTCGTGATTGCATCGGTCTCGTGTATTTGGCTCGCGCGTGTGATTACGACCGGTTCCGTGCTGACGTCGTTCGTGCCGCCGCTGCTGCTGATGGGATTCGGAACGACGTTCGTGTACACGCCGACGCTTGTCGCGACGCTGCGCGCGGTGAAGCCTTCGGACATTCCGAAGGCCGCGGCGTTCATCACCCTCTTCGCGCAGCTCGGCGGGTCGGTTGCAGCCGCATCGCTCGTCGCGTTTATCGAACGGCGCGCCGACTTTCACCAGGCGGTACTCGCCGCAGCTGCAACGCTCGATCGTCCCGCGGTGTCATCATTTTTACAACAGCATTCCCTAACGCAACTCGCG
Organism: Vulcanimicrobiota bacterium; assembly: GCA_019232905.1. Classification (GTDB taxonomy): domain Bacteria; phylum Vulcanimicrobiota; class Vulcanimicrobiia; order Vulcanimicrobiales; family Vulcanimicrobiaceae; genus JAMXLG01. The sequence goes on along the minus strand of JAFANA010000055.1, from coordinate 2,395 downwards.
TCCATCGTTACGACACAATCTTCGACGATGGCGTTCGCAGACGGGTTTTTCATCACCGGAGTCGTCGGCTTGCTCACCGTCCCGCTTCCGTTTCTAACTCTCATGAAAGGAGCAAGATCATGAATCGCATGTTGACGCAGACGCTCGATGCGTCGGTCGATCCCGAAGCGCGCACTGCATTTGAATCGCTCGTCCGAAGCGTACGCGACGCGACCGATTCCGAACCGAAGCTTCAGCGTGCCGGCGATGCGCTGGTGCTGCTGGCGGCGGACGCCTTCAACCCGCGCCATGATGACGCCAAACGCGAACGCCGCTGGCGCCGGCTCATGCGCGTCATGGCGCCGGTCGCCAAGGCGACGCTTTCGCCGGAATTATTGCAGGTCGTCAGAGAGAATAAAGATCTGTTGATCGCATAACCGTTTTCGAATCCACGGGCACCGAAATGTGCTCCTGAACGAAGAGCCATTTGTCGTCAAGGCGGCGGAGAACATCCGTGACACGCACGTCCGCCCGGTACGGCGTGCCGTTTGTGAATTCACCGCGGACCTCTTGAATGCTGTGCGTGTACGCAACGTCGCCGCTGATCGTAATGCTCAAATCTTTCACGCTATGGTGGAGTGGCGCTTTAAGCGCGGCGAAAAAGTGCTGAAGGTCTTTCAAATAGGCGTCCCATCCGACGTATTGCCGGGGCGGTCCGACCACGTCGAAGACAAAAACCGAGTCGTCGTGCACGAACAGTGACATCACGGCATCCGCATCGCGTTTGCTGAAGCCGGCGCTGAACTGCTGGAAAACGGCTTGCACTTGAGCTACGGGCACGGGCATCTAAAAATCTTCCTTCCGATACGAACGCTACCAGGGTCTCGAATTCCGGTATCCAAAGGCATTCTTACTCGTAGTGTGAGGAGCGTGCCGCATGCATCTTCATGTCCGATTGGCCTCCGCGTCACTATTGATGCTCCTGGCCGCCTGCGGCGGGGGCGGCGGTGCTGACCCGGGCGCCGGCGCAACGCCGCCGAATCCGCTGTCCTCGCCCGGCACGATGGTCAGCGTCACATTCCTCGGCAGTCTGCCGAATGCAGTAGCAGTAGCTCCCTCCAACGGCGTTTTTACCGCATCAACATTGTCGAGTAACAAGTTGACGTTTCTGGTTCCGGCTGGAACAAACGCCTACGCGTTTGCGGTTGCATGTCCGGCGGTCAATGTCTCAGGAACGCTGATCGCGGAGTACGTCTTTGAGGCGAACCTTTCCGACGGGGCGACGTACAGCGTATCACCATGTTTTGCGCCAGCTGCCGCAACCGGAGCTGCAACCGGTGCCTTCGACGTTTCTGCGATTCCCGGTGCAGTGAAAGCGCGCATTGCCGGCGCGCAAGGCTACAGCGGCGATGTCAATGGAACGACGGGTACCTTCAGCGTGTCGATGCCCGTTGGAACGAATGACATCGCGGTTCTCGCGCTCGACGGCGGAGGAAACGTTCTCGCCGTCAGGATGCTTCGTTCACAGATCGTCCCGGGATCGGTAAACGCCGGCGCGACGATTGTAGTAAACGCGGCCGACGAAGTCAGCACCGAGGCCGTGACCGTTTTGGGCGTGCCGCCCGGCTTTCCAACTCCGCCGGCGCTCAACGCCGGATATCTCACGGCGAACGGAACGTTCTTATCGTTGAACAACGGATCGGCGTTTGCGTATCCGGCGCTTTCGCCCGCAGATCTGAGCGCGCTTGACCAGTATCAGATCAACTCAAACAGCTCGAACACATCGATCAATGAAGCGATCGGCACGACATTGTTCGCCGTTGTAGGAAACCCGGTGACGCTCACCTATCCGCCGGCGTGGACCTACACGCCGCCCGCTGCTGCTGTTTTTCCGACGTTCTCGTTCGTATACAGCGGTTTCCGCGGACTCGCGACGCAAACATATCGCGGGCAAATTGCATGGCCGGCGGGCGTCAATACAACCGATCAGCTCACGGTGTTTGCAAGCGCCGCGTATCTCGGTACACAAACGTCGGTCGCGATTCCGAATTTGACGGCGTTACCCGGCTTCTTTGGAAGCGCGGCAACCGCCGTGACGGTGAACTGGCTTGCCGAAATCGACGGGGGAACGTTCCAAAGCTATATCGTTCCCGCCCCTGCGCCCGGATCGTTATCGTACGTCCAAGCGCGCGGCACGTACGTCGAGCCGTGATTGTCGAGCCGACGTTAAGGCCGCTATCTTGATGAGGACTTCCAGAACGCCGCCCTCGAACGATTGCGCCGTAGCGAGGCAATGCTCATGGGACGCGACGGCATCGTTGTGATGCGGTATCAACTGATCGAGACCGTTTGAACGTTCGTGAATTCGTGGATGCCGAAAAACGAGAGTTCGCGTCCGTGCCCGCTGCGTTTTACG
>JAFANA010000014.1 GCA_019232905.1 Vulcanimicrobiota bacterium | reverse complement strand
TCGGAGAGCGAACTCTCGAAGCGACAGGCGGGTGAAATCGTCGATTTGATTCTCAGCGAAATCAAATCCGCGCTTCAACGGGGTGACCGCGTAGCACTCACGCCGTTCGGAAGTTTCGTCGTGCGCAGCCGTAAAGCGCGCGAAGGACGCAATCCGAAGACGGGCGAGAAGATCAAAATCGCTGCGCGCAAAGTGCCGGCATTCGTCGCGGGCAAATCGCTGAAAGAGGCCGTCGGCGGACGGTCCGCCGCCGGCGGCGCAAAGAAATCGACCGCGAAGAAGAAGGGCGCGAAGCGCCGCTAATCATCGCAGCAGCACGCGATTGACGACGAACGTTCCGTTACTGTAGTACCCGAACAGTGCCACGCGATCGCCTCGTACCGGCGTAGCACCGGTCGGGCGAATCACCGTGCCCGGTTTGAGATCGACCGTCGTTACGTCACCATCGCCCCGCTGAAGTGTCAGACGATACGGCGTAAATCCGGTCACGACTCCGGCCATTTCGTGTCGCCCGTCTTCGAACCGCTGCCACATGGTCTGCGCTGATGCGGGAGCGCTGAGTGTGCCGATGCTGGCGGCCAGCATAAGTGCCGAGGCCAAAAGTTTCGCGTTCATCGGTAGTCCTTTCTGATTCGTGGTGACTCCGTTGATGAATGAACGCGCGGAGTACGTCACGCCGTTACGGCGCGCGATGAGCCCTTGATTAGAACAGCTAGTTAAGATGCACCGCGCAAATCGCGGTAACACCCGGCGCTAGCAGCAGCGCGCTACCGCACAATCTGCAATCGACGAGTTCGGCGACGCCGTCAGGAAAGATGGCACGGCTTTCCTCTTCGGTCACATATTCACACTTGGCGTCGTCGTCATCGTCAAACATAAGACGCCAGAGTACCGTTTCCGGCTCGCTTCGTCAACCGGCCGCGGCGGGGGATAAAGGAAAAGCTCGCCCGCGTTGGCAAAAGGACTCGGCCGTAGAATCGCCTACGCAACGGGCTGTAGCGCAGCTTGGTTAGCGCGCTTGACTGGGGGTCAAGAGGTCGCTGGTTCGAATCCAGTCAGCCCGACCATGAAAAAGCCCGAGAATCATTACGATTCTCGGGCTTTGTTGTTTCCCACTTTATGATCTTAGCGATCCGAGTCTGCTAGTAGCAGCTGTAAACCTCAAAGCCTTGGTCGGCGAATCGGATCAGGTCCACCGTACGCTCAAGCGGGATCATCTGACCGTTGCCGACGTCAGTATGACCATACTTTGCTAACCCGAGGCTTTTGAGCGCATCAATAGAGTCTGCAGGCGAAGGCTTCGGGCCCCGAACAGGACCGTCGAGGTACCACGCTTGCCCATCGCGCCGAACGACAAGCCACCCAATAGCACTTCCACGGCGCGTAACGGCGATCGAATGAATTATTTCAGTTGTGGAATTGCGATTGCCAATAGGCACGTTCGTACCTCGCCATCCGTTGTCGATGTACTGGCACGCGTTCATTGAGGCAATTCCCGTAGACTTGAAGGTCGATTCGCTACCAGCTGTAAGAGTGGCACTCAACAATAGCGAGAGCATATTATCTCAGTCCTTGACTGAAACACGATCCGGCTGCACCAGAGCGTGAGTTGAAATAGTTAATGATCTGAGATGCTTGAGACGAGGTCACGGATATGATGCCCCCTGAATCTAAGTTTTGTACGAAGGGGCCAACCGTGGGAATTGACTCGGCAAGGCCCGTCCAAAAAGTCTTAAACGCTGGGTTACCCTGAATGTACGCTGTCGCGTTACCTAGGACATAATACCAGCCAGCAATCTCGGCAACACTGTTAGCGTTTACGGCCGCTAGTGCATAGATGTTAACGACTTCATTGTCGTAACCTGTCGAATTGACGGGCCACTGTGAACCTAGCGCAAGTTGTGAACCATCGCATGTTTGGCCAGGGGTCGGCGGAATCACAGTTACGCAAACGCCGGGATTACAGAGATTGCCGGTTAAGCCAGCCAAAGAATTGCCGTTTGCGTTTGAGCCACCAATGGTCGGGTCTTCGCCACAAAGCGACAGGCAAGCCGATCCACCACCATTATTAGGCGGTTGAGTGCATCCGTTGTTGCTATATTGCGGCGCTCTGCTGCCGACGTCGAGCGCGTCGTCCTCACTGTGGGGTTCGGTTCCAGGCACGTAGATCCACGCGATGCTGGTTGCGATGATCTTCGATGCGCCGGAATCTTTTGCGCCTTCGACAAGATTGCGCGTTCCCTCGCGTCGTATGCGCGCGTTTCGCTTCGTTCCCTCAATCATATCTTCCGGGCGAGTGCCGAACGGGAGGTCGTTGAGTAGGTGAATAACGAGTTCTGCGTGGATTTGATTCATCTGCGAAGCTATTCTGGCTGCATCGAATGCATCGACGATCACCGGATGTGCGCCTTGCTTCATCACGTGTTCGGCTTTTTCGGCACTCTTGGTCATTTCGAACACGTCGTGCCCTGCCGGACGGGCAATGGAACGACGGATCTTCCAAGTACACCGGTTGCACCGGCGACAAATACGCGCATAGTCGGACTACAAGACCTACCTAGGGGGTCAGGAGGTTGCCGGTTCGAATCCAATGACGATGCTTCGTTGTGTGATCGCCTGCGCGCTTGCCGTCGTGATGCTTGCTGCGACCCCGTCACCGTCTTATACGGAAGAACCGCTCACCGTATCGATTCCGCAAGGGCATCTTAGCGGCACGTTGATGCTGCCGCAGGAGTCCGCATCGCCCGTTCCCGTCGCATTGATCATTGCCGGATCCGGGCCGGTTAACAGAAACGGAAACGTACCCGGGTTGCAAAACGATGCCTATAAGAAGCTCGCAGAAGCGCTCGCCGCGCGCGGCATTGCAACGCTTCGGTACGATAAGCGCGGCATCGGCGAAAGCACGGTCGTGCAGACGGAAAGCGACTTGCGTTTCGATGATTACGTCAACGACGCATTGTTGCTGACGGAAAAACTCGAACAAGACAAACGGTTCAGCAAAGTGGAGATCATTGGCCATAGCGAAGGGTCATTAATCGGCATACTTGCCGCCCAGCGTGATCCCCATGTCGCTGCGCTCGTTTCGCTCGAAGGCGCGGGACGCAAACTCGGAGCCATTTTGGACGAACAAATCAAAAACAATCCGTCCACTCCGCCGTCCATTGTCAGCGAGGTACAGCAGATCGATGCGTCGCTCGAGGCTGGACGAACGGTGCCCAATCTCGATCCTCAATTGGCGGCGTTGTTCCGCCCGAGCGTTCAGCCGTATCTCATTTCTGAGTACCGGTACGATCCAGCCGCTGAAATTGCCAAGCTGAACATCCCCGTCCTTATCGTGCATGGAACCCACGATATCCAAGTTTCCGAGGCCGACGCTTCACGCTTGGCCTTTGCCGATCAGCGCGCGCGCGTCGTGACCGTCGACGGCATGAATCACACGCTCGTCGATGCGCCCGCCGATCGGGCCGGCAACATCGCAACGTATAGCGATCCGTCGCTGCCGCTCGACCAGACGCTCGTTACAGCAATCGCTTCATTTTTACGATGAGATGATGACCTAAAGAAAGGCGGTGGGCTATGGAACAGATGTGGCCTGCACTCTCCGTGGCAGTCGCCGTGTTGGCGCTCGTGTGCACAACGGTGCTCTTGGCGCGGCAAGTTCGACAGATGGAGCACGAGCGCAATGCGCTCGCCATTCTCGAGGCGATCAATCGGCTAACGGACGTGAACATCACCGAAACGTTTCATCGGCTCGCCGGAGTCAGCGATCGCTACCCGACCGACGAGGACGTCGCGCGAAGATTTCCAGAATCCACGGACGAGGACGATATCCGTATGATCGGCTCATACATCGAAACGATCGCCGTGCTCGCCAGGCGGGGCGCACTCGACCCGTCGCTTCTCGTCGACGCCGTGGGCCTTTCGTTGCGCGAACGCTGGGAAGTGATACGTCCGGTCATCGAGCGCCTGCGCCGAGTTCGGGGCAACCCGTTCATTCTCGAGAATTTTGAATGGCTTGCACTCTACAGCGCCTGGTGGAAAGACGTCCCGAGAAGTCCGCGCGAACGCAACTACCGTCCCACGCAATTTTGCGATGTGGTGTTCCGTGTCTGACTATATCGTGCGCGAATGCGTTGCGGGCGACGAGGTTGCGCTCTCGCTCGTCGCGCAGGCGACGATTCTTGAAACCTACGCGAGGTGGGTGCGAGGCGCGAACCTCTATCGCTACGTCACCGAAGAACTTGGCGAAGAACTGTTTCGCACGTGCCTGGAAGATCGTGCGATGCGGCTCTGGGCGGCCGAGGTCGTACCGACGGGGTGCATCGTCGGCTACGCCCATGCCCTGCGCGATACGACCGACCCGCTCGCGATGGAACTCAAACGCCTCTACATCCTACACAACTTCCGCAGCCTCGGCATCGGAAAGCGGCTGATGGATGAGTCCGTTTCTTTCGCGTGTGCGAATGCGTCGCAATCGATGGTGTTGCGCGTGCACTATCGCAATGAGGCGGCTATCGGATTCTATCTCGGTTATGGATTTCAAACGATCGGTGAGGAGACGTTTGCGGCCGGTGACGAAACCTCGAGAGTCCTCGTCATGCGGCGCGACCTTCCGGTTTTATAGCAAGCGCTCTTCGCCGGCATCATACTGAAGTACGCCCTGGCCGGTAACGCGGACGCCTTCGGTAAGTTTATGCGGCGTCGTCTTCCCGGTGTGCATGATGTGCTGCACGTCGGCGTCGTGAAGAAGTGTTGCTGCGTCGGACATCAAACGGCGATGACAACGCCACCAGACCGACTCCGAGCACATGATCGCGATGCGGCTCTGCTCGGCCCGCCGCATCAATTCGTCGAACGCCCCGAGAAACTGCGGCGTTTGCATGTAGTCCGCGTACGCACGAAACGACGTGTTGCGCAGCGCGACGTTTGGACTGTCGGGATCGGCTTTCCGGAAGCCGCCGAATTCGGGATGCCATTCGTACGTGGCGCCGGAGAGCGTCGGCACCCAGAGCGCCATCTTTTCGGCCCAAACGTGCGGATGTTTTCCGCTCTTCGGAATCTTGCGAACGTCCACGACGTTCTCGATTCCCTGCGATTGGAGCAACGCCGCGAGTTCGGATTCGCTCGCAGTACCGTGTCCTAAGGTCCACAGCTGCATCGTACAGAAGCGGCGCCTTTCGGCGCCGCTCGATCCAAGTTATTGTTTACCGATACGCTGGTTGGCGTTATTTAAAAGATAAATCTTGTCGGCATGGCGTATTCCGAGCGCTTTTTGGTCGTAAATGACGCCGACATACTGCCCGGCCTTGATCGCCTTCATCTGATACGTCGTCTTACCGTCAGCAGAAAAAATCTGGTCGAACTTGGGTACGAGGTCGAAGCTGAGCGTCTGTTTCGTCTTCGGATCTTGGACTTTAATGTTTGACGAAGAGACGTGAACCGTTATCCCGTAGAAGGTGTTCGCCGCCAGCGCCGTCAGCGGGGCGAACAGCATGACCATAAGGACTAGCGCGGTGGCGGCGCCGCGCACGATGACGTTTCGCATGGGAGATAGTATACCCTAAGGATGGCCACGCTCTTCGACCACCTGCCTACCGAGGCAACCCTTTTCGCCGACGGCGGTTCCCGCGGCAATCCCGGCCCCGCCGCGAGCGGCGCCGTCCTCGTCGATCCGCAAGGACAGCTCCTGGACGAGGTCGGCCGGTATCTCGGGACCGCGACGAACAACGTGGCTGAGTGGACCGCACTGTGTATCGGCCTCGAACGCGCGAAAGAGCGCGGAATCCGACGGCTTGCGGTGCGGCTCGATTCAGAGCTCGTCGTCAAGCAAATGCGCGGCGAATACCGCGTCAAACATGCGGATCTGCAGCCGCTGCATCGCCGCGCGCAAACGCTCGTGCGTTCGTTCGAGCACGTCGACATCAAACACGTTCCGCGCAAACAGAATGCGCTCGCCGATCGCCTGGTCAACGATATTCTGGACCAGGAAGCATCTGCGTCGGCTTCGTAGGCAGGCCGGATGCGCCACCGCTCCATCGTCCCGCTAGCGATTCTCCTCTTCGCGATCTTCATGGCCGTCACCGGATACTTCATTTACTGGCGCGGCGAGACGGGTCGCGTTTCGCAAGTAGCTAAAATTCACCAGGCCAAAAGTGAGATCTACGCGCACCTCTTGATCGGGTACGATAATCCGCCGGTGTACTCGGAAGAATACCGGATGAAAGACATCGAGGGGAAATCGACGTTTACGTACGTGATCCGCTCATACGCGGGCAGAGAAGTCAGCATCACGGCGCCGCCCGCGGCAATGTACGACGTAAGCTTTTTCTTCGGGAAGCTCGATCAGGACGGTGTGTGGCAGATCGTGAATCAGCCGCCGCGCGGAAACACCGCGGTGCATTACACCGTGTACGTCAAGCAGGTCGTCGATTTCAAGCAAGGTGAGCGAACCGTGACGTTTACGGACCCGCACTGGTGGGCGGTCAACGCAGGGCGCCAATACAATATCGATCTCTCGAAAAACAGCCCGAGCGATCTGCTCAAAATGCAGAGCACCTCGCTCGCAGACCGGCGATATCAAACGATCGTCGACGACTTTCGCAATTTCGGACCCAACGAGTTCCGTCAGCGCGTGACGCGAGCGCGCGCGTCAATGGGACTAAAGACGTGATTCGATCCGGCGCGCGACGCGTGGCTCTGCGCAGCGTACTTGCTGCGGCAGCCGCGGTCGTGCTTGGGTTCACCGCGTACGAAGTCGCCGAGAATCCTGCGAATCAGCTCTTCGGCAGAACTGTCGTCAGCGGGCCGCCCAACGAGCGCGTCGTCGCGCTCACGTACGACGACGGACCGAACCCGCCGTACACGACCCGGATTCTCGACGTCCTCGATAGCGAACACGTCCATGCCACATTTTTCCTGGTCGGGCGAGCGGCCGCCGCCTATCCCGGAATCGTCCGGCGCGAGGTACATGACGGCGATGCGGTCGGCAACCATACCTGGAACCACGAGCACCTGATCGTGATGAACGGTGCGCAGGTTCGCGAAAGCTTGTTGCGTACCGATGCGGCGATCTACAAGGCGGCGAGCATTCACACGCGCATCATGCGGCCGCCGTTCGGCGTGCGTGACTGGCTCGTGCTCGATCAGGCGCGTCGCATGGGGTATACACCGGTCATGTGGTCCGTGCCCCTTGCCCACGACTGGGATAACCCGCCGCCGCAGGTCATTGCCAACCGCATCGTGCCGTACGTGCGCGACGGCTCGATTATCGTGCTGCACGACGGCAATCGCGGGCAGCTCTGCGCGCAGCAGCATCTCTCACCGCGTGTGTGCGACCGAAACAACGACATTGAGGCGACGCAACTCATCGTTCGCGAGCTCAAACGTCGAGGATTTCGCTTTGTTACGGTTCCTCAGCTCATCGCGATGCGCGGCGGATTAACGCGCGGCGTGAGCGCTACGCATACACCTTCCCCTGAAGGCGAATGAAACCGTCAGGATGTTTGTGAGCGGGATCGTGATGCGTCCAGTGAAGAATCGGCGGCTTACCGGGGTCGTGCACCATTTCTCCGCACGCTTCGATACGATCGCCCGGCTGCACGGGGACGCGTGGCGCGATATCGACGTTGTCGATGACCTGCACTGTCCCTTGCGCGGTGCTGAGCATGAACTGTTCGTGTTCGCACTTGGTATGCGTTCCGAAGAAAAAACTCGGTTGCGTCATTACGGTTCCCGTCAGATCGGTCATGCGCGGCACCTCCGTTTGCCCATCACGCGCGCCGGCAAGAAGAACAAGCGCTAGTGCGAACGATCGTCACTGCCCGCTTGCGCCTCGTACCGGTTACGCCGGAGAATTCAGACGTGCTGTGGAGTGTGCTGCAGCAGCCGGATTTGCGCGAGTTTCAAGACTTGCCGGAGGTCGACCGGCCGCAATTTCGCCGCATGGTTGCGGCGCGTCCGCGCAATTTGGTTCCGGGAAGCTGGGGCCGTTTCGAATGGCTGTTGCAACTTACTGATACGGATGAACCGGCCGGTTGGGCCTCGTTACGCATCGCGGAACGCTCGACGACGACCGGCGAGATCGGCTACAGCGTCGTGCGTGAATATCGGGGCCGCGGCTTCGCGAGCGAAGCGCTCCGCGCGATCGTCGACGAGGCGTTTAGCAACCTTGACATGCGCAAGGTACGCGCGTACTGCGTGCCCGACAACGCGCCCTCGCGCCGCGTTCTCGCGAACGCGGGCTTCGAAGAGGACGGCGTGCTACCTCACGGTGCGACCGTGCGCGGCAAGCCCGTCGATGTTCTCGGCTTCGTCCTCGAACGCGTCCGTTGGATCCAGCGCGAAGCCGTCTAATCGCGCCACCGGATCGTGACGCCGGCGTCATGAACGCCGAAGTAATGCGTGTGGTTCGCCAGATATGTCAGCAGCGGTTCTCGCACGACGCCAACGGCAAGGCGCGAGCGAAGCTGATCGAGCGGACACCATGCCGCTTCGGCGACGTGGTCATCGGAGAGCGGAGCGCGTAACGTGCCGGCTGTTTCGATCAGGAAAACGGTGCTCAAGAAGTGCGTGTCGCCGTCGTAGCTCTCGCTGACGTAAGCGAGATCCAGAATCGTTGCCGTGAGTCCCGTTTCTTCGTAGACTTCGCGGACGGCCGTTTCGCGGAGCAACTCGCCGTGCTGTTGCCGCCCGCCGGGCAGATTCCACAACGGCACGTCGTGCGAAGCGTACGATGACGCAACGAGCAGTACGGCGCCGTCGTGAATCGCGAGTCCGCTTGCGAGATGAATGCGTGTCACCGTTGCGTGGCCTTTTGCAGGACGTCGAGCGTGGCAATCGCAGTTTTCGTCCACGCCATCTCAGCTGCGCGTCGCAGGCCCCGTTCGCGTAACGCTGCCGCGCAGTTCGGATCGTCGAGAATACGCAGAATCGCGTTTGCGAGCGCGTTCTCGTCATCGACCGGAATATAGAGTGCGGCATCGCCGGCAGCTTCCGGGATTGCGGTGTTCGACGTCGTGACGACCGGTGTGCCGTGCGTCATGGCCTCGAGTGCGGGTAACCCGAAGCCCTCATACCGCGACGGAAAGGCGAAGACGGAAGCGTCGCGGTAGAGCGAGGCGAGCGTCGCATCGTCGATCCAACCGAGCTCGCGCAGGCGGACGGTTTCACTGCCGTCGATCGCATCGCCGCGCGCTCCGGCGAGAACGAGCGAAACCTCTGGGTGTCGCGCTTGGACGCGTTGCATCGCGCGCAGCAGCGCTTCGACGCCCTTGCGTTTCTCCGACATGCCGACGAAGAGCACGTATGGTTTCAAGGTCCGCGTGTCGATGCTGCCGAGAGCGCGGCCGTTATCGAAGCGGACGCCGCTTGGAATTGCCGTGATGCGATCGGGTGGAATGTGAAGCACGCGAATCAGTTCTTGGCGCGAGAACTCCGAGACGGTGATGAGGCGCGTGCAGTGCTCGACCGCGGCACGAAAAATTTTCTGCGTTTCCGGTGCGTAACCGGGTATGACGAAGTTCGTCGCATCGTGAAGCGTCGCGACCGCGGGCAGCGAGAAATTCGTCCAGCTGCATCCGTTCCATGGAAACCAAAGCACGTCGAGTCCGGCGAAGCGGTGCATCGCGCGCGATACGATGCGGTACGGGACGTCGTCGACTTCGCGTAAATACCGGCCGCGGACCGTCCACGTGTGCCACTCAGGGACGATGAGCGTAACCGTGGCGCGATCGGGCATGGAACGCCATTCGCGCAGAATCTCACGGACGTATCGTCCGATCCCGCGATGGTCGCCCGGCAAGTTCCACGCGTCAACGCCGATGGAGAGCACGAGCAAGAACTACGCGGCACGCGGTAAAAAGCCCCTACGGTGCGATTCTTCCGCCGTTCGGCGCCTCCGCCTCCGTTGCCGTGGAATACGGAGATGCTCGTTCTCGGTGAAAAGGACGGCGCATTTGCCGCGGTGCGCAATAGCCGCGTGCTCATCTACTGGCCGCACGGCTTCGGCGATTTCGTACATCTTTCGTACGTCATCCCGTTGCTGGATCCGTCCAACGAGTACTTCATCACGCGCTTCGGTGACGATTTCGTGCACCTCTACGATGAAGGCGAAAGCGTGACACCGATGTATTCGGGCGAGTCGTCGATCGGGAACGGAAGCGCCTTGGGCGCGCCGCCGCACTTTGGGCTTGACATGGATAGGATTGCAAATAGGGTCGAGCGCATCGAGATCCCGGAGCCGCTCCGCTCGCGCGTCCGCGATGCAAAGATCGATCTCATGCTCTTCAGCCGGTATCCGGAGATGACTGGGCGCACGCCCTATCCGTATCACACGAAGGCGCGTTTCCTCGCGTCGAATCTTGTCGATCCCGCAAGACTCGCGCAGTTCGATCTTTCCAAACCGCTGCGTTCCTCGCTCGCGTTTCGCGCGCCCGAGGATGCAGTGCGCCGTGTCGAAGCGCGCTTGCGAGACGCCGTTGCGCCTAGAGAACATCTCTACTTGCTCTCGCCCGGCGGACACACGCAGTTGCGCAAGATTTTTCCGGAACAAGAAGTCGTGGCGTTCGCGCACGAGATCCGGCGGCGCGATCCGCTCGCGCGGATCGTCACGGTCGACGAGCACACGTCGGATGCGCTCGGACGCGAACGCGGGTTAGCGCCGACGACGACGGATCTCTTCGCCAATGTCGGCGTTCCGTTTGCGCACGTACTCGTCACGCTCATCCGTGCGTCGCATGCATATGCCGGCGTGGCGTCCGGGCCGTTGCACACGGCACTCTCGATCGGCGGCCGCCCGATCGTAGGCATTTGGCTCGGTCATTGGCCCGAGTACTACGACGAGCCGTCGCCCGGCGCGGTCCATCTCGTCGGACCGCTCGTGTATCGAGAAAAACTCGATCGCCGTCTCGGCGCGCGATCGAAGGCGGCTGCGGGCGTGCTCCCCTACTCCATCGTTCCGTTTCGCAAGCAGCCGCCGCGCGCACTCGACGTGATCGAGGCGTTGGAGCGGATTAGTCCGCGGCGGCCATAGCCATCGCGGCCGTAGCGCCTTTGTGCTTTTTCACTGTGATGAAGAAGACGAGCGGCGTGGCCAGTACGAAGACGATCGCCGTCACTCGGAAGAGATAATCGTACGCGATCATCGTTGATTGTTGCGCGACCATGCTCGTGAGCATGCTGACCGAGTACCCGTGCGATTGCGTAACGCCGGACGCGAGCACATTCCACGCGATGGCCGTTTCATGCGTGAGCAGCGTCGTCAAAATGGCGATACCGAAGCTGCCGCCGAGCTGACGGATGAGCGTGTTGACGCCCGTCGCACCGGCGAGCTCGCTGACCGGCACGTCGTTCAACGTGACCGTTGAGAGCGGTACGAACAAGAATCCGAGACCAAAGCCTTGGATGAGCCGCGGCCAGAAGACGTCCCAGTACCCGGCTTGTGCGTTGAGATCGCCGAGCCACCAACACGAATAGGCAAAGATCAGCATGCCGAATGCGATCGATAGACGCGCATCGATGTAGTTCAAGATACGCCCGATGATCAACATGCTGAGCGCCGTCGAGAGTGCGCCGGGCAGAAGCGCAAGCCCGGTGTCGAACGCGGTGAAGTTCAAGATGGTTTGAAAGAACAGCGGCAAGATCAGCGCCGTCCCGAAGAGCCCAAAGCCCGTGATGACGCCGATGACTTGTCCAATGGTAAACGACTTCAACCGAAAGACGTGAAGGTCTACGAGGGGATGTCGCTCGCGCAACATCTTGACGATAAAGAGCGTCAGGGTCACGACGGCGACGATCGTGAGAATCGTGATCGCACTGGATGAGTACCATTCGTCGTGCTCGCCGCGTTCTAGGACGTATTGCAGCGACGCGAGTCCCGAGCACAACAAACCCAAGCCGATCCAATCGATCCCCGCCTTCGGTTTTTCGATGTACTTCGGATCCGGGATGAACATGAGCGTCATCATGAACGCAACAATGCCGATCGGGATGTTGATGTAGAAGATCAGCGGCCACGTGGCATTGTCTACGATATAACCGCCGAGCGTCGGACCGACCGCCGGTCCGACCATTGCGCCCAAACCAAAAATCGCCATCGCGGCGCCGCGTTTTTGCGGAGGATACGTTTCGAAGAGCAATGCTTGCGCCGTCGGCTGCAATGCGCCGCCGCCGATGCCCTGCAGCACGCGATAGATGATAAGTTGTGTGATGCTCGTCGCCGTACCGCAGAGAAGAGACGCGACGGTGAAGAGTGCAAGGGACGCTGCGTAAAAGCGTTTGCGACCCAAGTATGCCGTCAGCCAACCGTTCAACGGCATGATACAGACGTTGGAGAGAATGTAGCCGGTCGCCACCCAGGAGACCTCATCAACCGAAGCGCCGAGGTTGCCGCCAATCGTATTTAGGGCAACATTTACGATGGTCGAATCAATGATCGCCATGATCATGCCGAGCATGACCGTGATGGTGATCAAAGCAACGGGTGGGTTTTCTTGGTGAGCAAACGGATTACGCATTCGAGTTATTAACCTGCTAAGTATCTACACGGTTGCCGCCGCCAATGCCTCTTTCCCGCCGCGGCTCTTAACGCGACTTTAAAAACCGTACGTTACCTTGGTCCTAACTTGAAAGGTAGGATACCGTGGAAGAAACTGCGACAATCGACGTCATTGCGATGAATCTCACCATCGCGGCACTCGAACAGTGGCTCAAGAACGTCGATGCGACGAAGCGTGGCGAAGATCTCGGACGTGAAATCGGCGCGCTGTATCGCGAGATTCATAGCGCCGTCGACGAGATGGCCTCGGTCGGCGACGATGACGAAGACGAAGACGATGAATTCGGCGATGAAGAGGACGAAGAAGGCGAGGAGGACGATTCCGACGACGATGAAGACGAGGACGAGGAAGGCGACTAAGCCGTAACGGCCGGATTCTTTGCGCGCGGCAGGTTCAACGTTACGATTGCACCGCCGCGCGCACCGTTCGCGAGCGTCAGTCGTCCGCCGTGCGCCTCGACCAGCGTGCGCGCGATCGAGAGTCCGAGCCCGGTGCTTCCTCGCGTGCGCGCCGCATCGCCCCGCCAGAAGCGGTCGGTCGCGTGTTCCAAGGCGTCCGGCGTAAAACCGGGACCGCCGTCGGCAACCTCGACGATCACGTCCTCGAGCTGAACCCCAATCGTCATGATGACGTCACCGCCGCCGTGCGTGAGCGCGTTATGAACGACGGCCGTGAGCGCTCGCTCGAGCGAGGCGCGATGCGCGTACGCGGTCATTTCCGGCGCCGCACAATCAAGAGTGAACGATGTCGCCGCGGTGCGAAGACGGTTCGCGACTTCCTTACCGACCGCGGCGACGTCGACGGGACGAATATTGAGCGTCGCTTCACGCCGCATCGTTTGCAAAAGATTGTCGACGAGCTCTTCGAGACACGTCGCTTCACGCGCGATGGATTGCAAGGCCGCGCGATATTCCTCCGGCGTACGGTCGCGTCGCAGCGCCAAATCCGTTTCCGCACGCACGACGGCTAGCGGTGTGCGCAGCTCGTGTGACGCGTCGCTCACAAAGCGGCGTTCCGCATCGAAGCTCGACTGCAATCGCTCGAGCATCCGGTCGAAACTCGCGCACAGCCGGCCGATTTCGTCGCGGCCGGTCGCATTGAGGCGCTGCGAGAGGTCCGACGTTTCGATGCGTTCCGCGAGCTCGGCGATGCGTTCGACCGGAGTCAGGATTGCTCGCGCATAGAGACCGGAGAAGAAGAACGCAATCGCGGCGAGGATCCCGCCGACGAGCACGAACGCCAGAATCGCCGTCCGGCGCACCATGAGAATCCACGTCGCATCGCGCCATGCGGCAACCCACCCGAGATGATGACCGTCGTGGATCGCTTCCGTTCGCGAAACGCTTAAACCCGATGCTGCGCGGCCGGCGGGAAGCGGTTCGCCGAAAATTAGTCGACCCGCTTCGTCGTAGATGCCGAGATGTTCGTCGCTTCCGTGCAGATCGCCTAATTGCACGACGTCGTCTGCATCGACTGACGGACGGCCATGATCGTCGTCGACAATATCCGACGCGGCGTGCGCAATCGTGTTCAACTTCGATTCCATGGCACCGCGCAGCGTGGTTTCCAACACGCCGACCGAAACCAGGGCGAAAACGACGTACCCTACAACGAGTAACGACGTCGTCATCAGCGCGAGACGGCGACGGAGACTCACGCGGGGCTCAATCGAAACCCGACGCCGCGAATAGTGTGCAGCAACGGCGGTTCTCCGGTTGCGGTCAGTTTGACGCGAAGACGGCGCGCGTAGACGTCGAGGACGTTCGATTCGGGATCGTTCTCGCGATCCCAGACGGCGTCAATCAGGGTTTCGCGCGTCACCGTATGACCCGCATTGCGCATCAACATTTCAAGCAACGCGATTTCCTTCGACGTTAGATCGAGCATCCGGTCGCCGCGTCGCGCTTCACGGCTGCGGCGATCGAAGACGAGATCGCCGCAGGATAAGAGATCGTCGCTCCATGTTGCCGGGCGTCGCGAGAGCGATCGCAGACGCGCGTGCAGTTCTTCGAGAGCAAAAGGCTTGCGCATATAGTCGTCGGCGCCGGCGTCGAGCCCGGCGACTACATCCACGGCGTCAGTTCGCGCGGTCAGGACGAGGACGGGGAGGCGATGATCCGCGCCGCGCAGGGTGCGCAGCACGTCCAGCCCGTCGACGTGCGGCAGGTTGAGATCCAGGATCACGACATCGTACTCGGTGGCGGCGACATACGCCAGGCACTCGCGCCCATCAGGCAGCCCGTCGGCGACGTGGCCTTCTTCATGTAAGCCGCGCACGATAAGACGCCGCAGCGTCAGATCATCCTCGATTACCAACACGCGCATGACGGCAACTACTGTTCTCGCCGGGGCGCGCCGGTCATGCTCGCGATTAAGGACTTAATCTGATCTGAATGTTCGTGCGAATCCGGCGATTTTGCCGATCATACATGAATCGTGCATGAATGTGAAAATGAAAAACATCTACGGTCGCGCTATTTTCGCCTTTGCTTAAGCAGTTGATAAACACCGCTTAAATTTCGCGGCGTAGTGGTCATACTGTCGACTCTATCCCGGCGAGAGGTTTTGAGCATATGTTTACTCGGCTCTTGGCCGTTCTGCTTGCTTTCGCGATTCTAAGTGTTCCGTTCGT
Source organism: Vulcanimicrobiota bacterium (assembly GCA_019232905.1). Lineage (GTDB taxonomy): Bacteria > Vulcanimicrobiota > Vulcanimicrobiia > Vulcanimicrobiales > Vulcanimicrobiaceae > JAMXLG01. The sequence goes on along the minus strand of JAFANA010000014.1, from coordinate 14,543 downwards.
TGCCTTGGCGCAGAGCGGAACCAGCGCGATCGTCGGGCGCATCCTCGATACCAGCAACGGCCTCCCCGTACAATCCGCAGAGGTTCGTCTCGAACGCGGCGCTACGCAAGTGGCGACGACGACGACCGACGCGAACGGCAACTTCGCATTCAACGGTCTCAACTCGGGAGACTACACGCTTTCCGTCGCGGCGGCGAATTATCAGACGATTTCATCCCTCGTCACAATTCCCGGCTCTGGCCAAACAGTCTCCTTTCAAACAGCGCTGATCCCGCGGCGAGGTGGCTTGCGAGAGATCGCGACGGTTCAAGCCGCGTCGCGGACGACGTTGCAGACTACATCGACGATCAACTCGAACCTGAATCCTCAGTTGATCCAGCAAGAAAATTTTATTCGCGCGGGTGACGCGCTCTCGACGTTGCCGCAAGTCACCGCGTCGACCAGCTCGTCGCAAGGCGATGACGAAACGATTAGTATTCGCGGTTTCGATCCGACGGAAACGGCGACGCTGCTCGATGGACATCCGATCGGCCCCATAGGCGCCTTCGGTCTCGGCTATGATTACCAGCTTGCGCAATTCTGGGGGTTGAGCAATATCGGCGTTATCTATGGCTCCGGTGCGACCGGCTTGTATGGTGTTCCGACCATTGCCGGTGCCGTCAATCTCGAAACGCTCAATCCCACGCCGGCGCAACACACAGAAGCGCAATTCGGTGCTGGAGACCTCGGCAAGACGCTGACCGGTGTTACGACGACCGGCACACTGGGCCCCGTTGGCTACGCGCTGGCGTACGGCGTGCAAGGTACCGACGGAGAACTCGGTCCGCAACCGCTCCTACAATCGGGATTACTCGGCGGCGGCGCCAGCGGGTGCTCGTCGAGTTCGTCGACCTCACTGCCATCGGTCGCACCCGCAGATGTAGCGGCGTGTACCTATAACATATGGGGCGCGTACCTCAATCGAAATGGTGTTGGGAAGTTGAACATTCAGGCCACGAAGACCACACAAGTTCAACTCACAGCCTACTTGGCTTCCATGTACGCCGATTCCAGCGGTAACGGCGACACGGACTACCTGACACCGGAGTTTGTTGCGCAACAGCATCCGCCCGGTGTGAACGATTCGGAAACGCTGCCTAACGGCGCATCGGCAAATTGCACGAACTCCTATGTCGTGCAGACCAGTACGTCATCGTACGAGTGCATGAATACGCAGCAGTTTGCATCGACTTTTTCCGGACCGGCCGGCGGCGGAGACTTCGGTCGTTTCCATAGCGCGTGGCTCGGCGATTACCACGCGCGCGTGAACCAGCAACTAGGGAAGGGCCAGTTGATTCTCGACGGATTCGTCGACAACTATCACTTCTTAAACTTCAAAGGTTTCGGTTCGAACTACTACGACGACTTGTTTTTTACGCACGGCGGTCTCTTTGCGTACGATCTCCCCTTGTCCAAGAACGATGTTTCTGCGGGCGTCTACTTGCAACATCAGTACCACAATACGAATTCCGGCAGCTTCGGCGGACCGTTTATCGGATACACGCTGACGAACAACATCTACTATGCTCGCGACACCTGGAGCGCATCGAACGCGGTAACGGTGTACGCGGACATCGACTTCAATCGTTCACATAACACGTTGACGACCAATTTTGACCCTCGTGTCTCCGTTCAATATCGCCCGACGTCAAATGACGTTGTACGCGCGGCATGGGGCAAGTCCACGAGCGAGCCGGATCCGGCGCTGTTGTACGGCGCGTACTCGTACGGCTCCGTCCACAGTTTCAATCCGTTCGCAACATGCAACCAGCTCTCGACGATCGGCAGCGGCTCGACGCCGAATCTACAGCCGGAACAGGCCGACGATGTGGAATTCTCTGCAGCTCACCGCTTCCGCAATGGGCCGACGCTGGAGGCTGATCTCTACGACACGCACGAAACGAATCCGATTGTGTTCGAAACATTTCCGCTCAGCATCGTGCCGGCAGATCAAGCGATCGATCCAGGATCGCTCGCCGCACTCCTGAGCAAGCTGAACGGTGAATGCGGAGCGGCGAGCGGCAAGGTCTACACGCCGGCAGACCTCGGTGTAAGCAATCCCTTCAACGTAGGAAGCGCAACGTATCGCGGCTTTAACGTCAATGCGAAGCTTCCGTTCACTCGAGAATGGGAACTCGACGGATCGTACAGCGTGCAGTCGGCGTTCTACACTGGTATTCCGGACTCCGTACTGCAAAACAACCATTTTCTCTTAAACGGACAGCAGATTCTCGGCATCCCGATGCAACAAGCGGGTGCCGGAATCGGCTACAATAATCGCCCGGCGGGTTTTTCAGGGCGTATTGACGGCTATTACGTCGGTAACAACAACCCGTACTATCGTCCGGCGTATTGGTACGCAAACGGCTACCTTGCGAAAAACGTCGGGGGAGTTACGCTCAACCTCGGCGTGTTCAACATCTTCAATGATGCTACGTCGCCATGGGGACTGATCGGATACGGCACCTACAAGCCGGTAAATCAATTCGCGGCCGGCACTGCAGCCGCGAGCGGGACGGGTCTCGCACAAGGCAGTGAAGAGTTCGGCTTAGCTCCGCGTCAGCTATTCTTCACGATAACCTTCCACAACTAGCGGGCTATCTCGGAATCAAGAACAGAAGGCTCAAGCCGAAAACGGCAAAGGCAACGAAGAAGACCATCGCGGTGAACGCCATGACGCGACGCAAGCCGATGCCCGCGATTGCGAGCACCGGTAGGCACCAAAACGGCTGAATCATATTCGCGACCTCTTCGCCGACCGCGACACCGATTGCGGTTGCGGCCTGCGATGCACCCAGTTTTGCGGCGGCCGGCACGACAAACGGACCTTGAACGGCCCAGTGTCCGCCGCCGCTCGGCACGAAAAGCGAAATGACGATACTCGAGAGATAACTCCAAAACGGCAGCGTCGCGGCGGTTGAGAACGCGACGAACCATTGTGCAATGACCCCCGCGAGGCCGGTGCCGGTCATCATGCCCATGATGCCGCCGTAGAGCGGATACTGTATGAGAAGCGGCCCGGTTACGCGCGCTGCTTCGTTAATGGCGCGAACGTAGGCAACGGGCGTCCAATGCAACAGCAGTCCGAGCAAAAAGAAGATGAAGATCACGCTCTGAATCGGCAGCGAGAAGCCGGCCGTAATCCAATTCGAAATGAGATAGTACGCGCCGGCGACGACGATTGCGAGATTGAGAATCCAGGCGTTATCTAATGCTGAGCCGAGCGTCGGCCGGGTTTTCCGTTCGACGGATATCGTGACTTCCGAATCGTGAGGCGGCAATTGCGCTGCAATAACATCGTTGCCACGCGGTTCGAACGCCATGAAAATAAACGGGATGACGATTAGCAAGACGACAACGGGCACGAGGTTGAACGGTGTGAAGATCGTCTTGGAAAGCGGCAGCACGACGCCGGTCAACGATTGAACGATATTGAGTTTACTGCCTGGCGTCGCTTGCGCGAGCGCGATCGAACTCGAGAGTCCGCTTGCCCAAATCAGAAAGCCGCAGTAGGCGGCCGCGACCAGCCAACCAAAATCGATCCGCATGCGCTGAGCGATCGCACGCGAGAGCAGTCCCGCCACGACGAGTCCGAACCCCCAGTTCAGCCAGCATGCGACCGCCGAGACCAGAAATGTCAGCGAAACCGCAGCACGCGTCGTCGTGGGACGCCCCGCCAGCCACAGAAGCCCGCGGCGTACCGGCGCGCTGCTCGCGAGTGCGTAGCCGGTGACCAAAATGAGAATCATCTGCAGGGCGAATTCAAAGATATCGAAGATGCCTTTGTACCACGACGATGCCACGTCGATCGGCGCGCGATGCGGCGCGAAGATCAGGGCCAGTAGCGCGGTTAGGAGCGTCAGAAGAACCGCGAACACATACGGGTCCGGAATCGCGAATTCAAAGACGCGGACGAAGAATCCAGAGATCGCTCGCATGGCGGTGCGTTCGCGAGAAGTGTGGTCGTGCGCCTGTCGAACGATGACCGCATGTTGGCGCTACGGTATGAAGCTTTCGGCGATCCCGTCGACGTTGCGGACGTTGCGGAAGTCGCGACGCCCGAGCCTGGTCCCGGGCAGGTTCGTGTCCGCGTGTTACGCTCGCCGATTCACAACCACGATCTTGCGACGATGCGCGGCACCTACGGGTATAAGCCGCAGCTGCCGGCGTTCGGCGGAACGGAACTTGCCGGCGAGATCGATGCCGTTGGCAAGGGCGTCGAACACCTGAGCAAAGGGCAGCGCATCACCGCCGCGATTCGCGCCGGAGCTTGGGCGCAATTCGCAATCGTCCCCGCGTTCGCAGCCGTTCCGGTGCCTGATGCGATCCCCGACGACGTTGCATCGCAACTGCTGGCGATGCCGCTCTCAGCCGTCGTGCTGTTCGACGAACTGCGCACGCAGCCGGGAATGTGGATCGGACAGAACGCTGCGGGCGGCGCCGTCGGACGCGTGCTCATGCGGCTCGCGCAAGCGAACGGCGTCAATGTCGTCAACATCGTGCGCAGCGAAACGGCAGCTGAGGACTTGCGCAAATACGGCGCGCGCTACGTCGTCGTGACCGATGAGAGCGATGCGTGGCAGCGCAAGATTCGCGAGCTGACCGGCGGCAAGGGCCTTGCGCGTATCGTCGACTCGGTTGCCGGTCCGCAGACACTCATGCTGCAACGCGTGTTGGCGGAGCGTGGAGAGATCATCATCTTTGGCGGTCTCTCCGGCGCACCGATCAAACTCGATCCGAGTTTGATGATCTCGCTTGAGTGCACCGTTCGCGGATTTTGGATGTCGACGTGGATGGAGTGCGCAACGCACGAACAACGCGCGCAAGCGATCCAGCGCGTATTCGAAGACGCGATCCGCGGTGAATTGCCGCTGCCGGTTGCACGCGCGTTTCCCTTGACGGATGCGAAATCAGCGCTCGCGGCTGCGCAAACGCCCGGACGCGGTGGTAAAGTCCTCTTTGCTCCCTAGCGCGCTTTTCTCGACGTAAGCACAGAGAAAGTTGATCATCGTCATCTGTTGCGGCGAATTGCACGAGACGTCGAGCAGGCGCGGACTGCAGACGAGCACGGACATTGCGCGTGCCCTCGAGACGGCGACGTTGAAGCGGTTTTGTTCGAAGAGAAAACCGACGTCACGCGGCACGTCGTCGCCGCTCGACGTCGCCATCGAGTAGAAGACGACCGCAGCCTCTTGTCCTTGAAACTTGTCGACCGTGCCGACGGCGATGTTCAGCCCCGCGTCGCGCAGTTTCCACTCGATCAACCGGCGCTGCGCGTTGTACGGCGTGACGACGATGATGTCGTCGTCGCGCATCGGGCGCTCGATGCCGTCATCGTCGGTGACGAAGCCGTCGCGAAGTAATGCGACTTCGCGCACGATACAATCGGCTTCTTCGACGGACGTTGCGCTGTTTGAGGCGTGCTCGATCGGGATGTATCGCAAGCCGCCGCCGTTTAAGCCGTCGCTCCGCACCGCGTGATTTTCCGTATCGTCACCCGGCGAAAGACGGCCGTCATACATTGCGAGTGAGATGAATTCACAGATCTCCGGCTGCATCCGGTAACTGACGTCGAGAAAAATGCCGCGGTCGGGCGGGATCGTCGGCTCGTTTCCGAGGACGTGCTCGAGCACCGACCAGCCGGCGCGATAGGGATGGCTGCCTTGACTCACTTGCGCGAGCTGCGCGGGATCTCCGAGTAGCACGACGTTCTTCGCGCACCCGGCGACGGCAACGGCGTCCGCCAGCGATACTTGTCCGGCTTCGTCGATAAAGAGATAGTCGAACGCACCGCAGAGTTCGGGGCGCGAGAAAAGCCACGACGTTCCACCGGCGAGGCTGAAGTGCAGTCCCTGGAACGCGGCATTGTCTCCGACCGATTCAATCATTGCGCGCGGCAGTTCGGAGCGGTATTCGGAATGCGCGCTGGTCGTACTGTGTTTGTAGAGGCCGCGGAAGATTGCTCCACGTTCCCACATCCGCGCTTCGACCTTATGCAACAGGTGATGAATCGCTTTGTGCCCGGTGCTGACGACGCCGACGCGCGCTCCACGCTGGAGCAGATCGGCAATGACGGAAGAACAAGTCGTCGTTTTCCCGCTGCCGGGTGGTCCTTGAATAAACAGATAACTGCTATCGAGGTTCCCGACGATGCGGGAAACCGCGTGGGCGTTTACCGTTTCCGGCTGCAACGCGTCACCTGATTCGAAACCGCGCACGCGTGGAATCGACGCAGCAACGAGACCGGCCACGGCGGAATAGTCATTCGCGAGCGTCCCGTTCAGCGCGCTCTGAGCGATGCGTGCGAGAGCGCGACGCTGCTCGGCGGTATTGAGCGGACCGCCCGGGATGAGCGCAGCGATCGATCTTGCGTAGTCCCGGTCGCGCGTCGTCTTGAGTTCCAGCACGCCGCGATCGTCGTCGATGCTGACGATCGTCCCGATACGCTTTTTGATGAACGGATCGTAGACGTCGTCGCCGGCGCTCAACTTGTAGCGTTGCTCGGGCATTTGGTAGGTATATATTTGGCTGCGCGCCTCGGCGCGCGGCGGTGCGTTTTCGTCGTATTTCAGACCGGCGATCGCTTCACGATCGAACTCGAGGAGGTCGTCCACATTGTCACAGCGATCGAAGAAGGCCCACCAAACGGGCTTGTCTTCGCGCCGGTGGTAACTCAACGCGTGGCCCAAGAGATAGCGCGAGCGCGTTTCTTCGGAAAGCGTCTCGAAGGACCGCTCGTCGACGATCGGAAGCTCGGCGAGGAGTTCGCGTTCCAGTTCGGATGCGCGGCGCTCCAACGCCTCGTCGCGTCGCGGCGTTTCGGACGTGTCCGTTTCGTGGAAGGGATACTCCGTCTCGTGTTCGCGTGATGCCTCGTCGCGACGTTCGAGCAGCCATTCGCGCAGGAGATAGGTCGAGTAGCAGTCGTCGCGATTGTACGCACCGATGTCTTGGAGAATGCCGTCGTCGCCGTCATGAAGCCACCGTTCGAACATGACGATCGAGTCGTCACCCTTCTTGACGCTCGTCGCGCGTTTCAATTGGTAGAACTTCTCGAGCCTCTTAATGCTGTAGCTGTTCTGTGAGATCGCGATTGCCTGACGAACGACGGCATAGAGATCGACGAGCACCTCGCCGCGCAGCAGCCCGTCGACTTCGTCTTCGCGGGTCGCGTGTTGCTGGGCCAACCGGCGCAATGCGGCTTTCTCGTAATTCGCGTAGTGATAGACGTGCAGATCGGGAAAGCGGCGACGGCGCGCGATAATGAAGTCCACGAACTCCTCGAACGCGCGCTTTTCTCCGGCACGATCGAGTCCCCAGAAGGGGTGAAAGTGCGGTTCCTCGAGCGTCCACGCTCCAAAGAGATACTCGAGCGAGCGGCCCGGTTCGTAAAGCGGATCGCCTTCCATATCGAAGAAGACGTCGCCCTCGTTCGGCTTCGGAAGAATGCCGAAACCCGTCTTTGTTTCGTGGCGCAGCAGTTCGTAGTGAAGGCTGCCGTCGGCGCCGCGCTTTTGAAGGGCTGCTTGGCGGCGCAGCTTCACGAACGTATCGGGATTCATGCCGTTCGGCCGTTCGTCATCGCTCGCGCGCGCGAGTTGCCCGACCGTTGTGATCCCGGCATCTTCGAACTTCGGTATCTGATCGCGGCGCATCCACGCGACGATGCTCAAGTGATCGTCGGCAATACGCTTCGCCTCACACGCGTCATTCCACGGACAGATCTTGCAATGCTTGCGGACGAGCGGATATTCCGACGGCGCACGTCTTTCGGACGCGTGCTCGACGAACGCGAGAAATTCGTTCTTGAGATGACGGTAGTACGCTTCGTAGTCGTGAATGAGGAAAGACTGCTCTTCGTTATTACCGAGAATGATGTAGCCGTGGCGCGGGACAACGCCTTGCAGCCGCGCGAGATGCTCGCTGTAGTTGCACAGTTGAATGAGAAAATACGGCTTCGACGAGAGCGCGAGCTTGGTGTCGAGCACCTCATAGCTCCACGGCCCGAGATCGGACGGACGGTCGACGCGTCGTAAGAAGTCGGCGTGGCCGAGAAACGTCCCATCGAACAGGGTCGCCTGATAAATCACCGGCGCACCTGCGCGCATTGCCGCAAGCGTTTGCGCTTCGGCTTCGCGATAGGCGTCGATACCCCGGCCGCTGCGCCGGATCTCGACGACACCGGGCACGTCGCGTACGAGGCGGGCAAGATAGGCCGCCTCGTGTTCCTCGCCCTTGCGACGGATGAGCTTGCTCTGCTCGTCCTCATCGCTGGGCGCCTCCGACTCACCGCGCGCGACGAGATCGTCGAGCTCGGTCAGACGACGGCACTCGAGGAACTTGTTCAGGTCGGTCGCCGAGAAGATGAGCCGGCCGTCGACGTACTGCATGGGACGAGAATACGCCGCCGAGATGCCAACTGCATGGCATTACCGCAGCGATCCGACGCAGGAATCTCGAGGCCTGCGACGGCGCTGAACAGAGATGTCAGGAGAAAAGCGACTCGATATCTTCCGAGGTCAGTGCGAGCGGAGCGTGCGCCGTTTCATCAAAGAGCGTCGCGGCGAGGTCGCCCTTTCGTTCTTGCAACTCGACGATGCGTTCCTCGACGGTCGCGTCGGCGATGAGTTTGTAGACAAAGACGTGCTGCTCTTGCCCGATACGATGCGCGCGGTCCGTCGCTTGTTGCTCGACCGCGGGATTCCACCATGGATCGTAGTGGATGATCGTATCCGCAGCCGTCAGGTTCAACCCGGTGCCGCCGGCCTTGAGGCTGATTAAGAAGAGTGGCACTTCACGCGCTTGGAATCGCTGCACCGGCGTTTCGCGGTCGCGCGTAGCGCCGCGCAGCTCGACGAACGGAATATCGCGTTTCGCCAGCTCAGGCTTGATAAGATCGAGCATCGACGTGAACTGCGAGAAGAGCAGAATGCGCCGCCCGTCTTCAATAAGGCTCTCCAGCATGTCGAGCAATGCTTCGAGCTTCGCCGATTCCGTGACGGTAGCGGCCGCCGGAAGTTTGAGTAGGCGCGGATCGCAACAGACTTGACGCAGTTTCAGCAAAGCATCCAGCACGACGATCCGGCTGCGATTGAGACCGCGCCGCTCGACTTCTTCGCGAACGCGCGCGTGCATGGCGAGACGAATCGTTTCATAGAGGTCGCGCTGCTCGCCGGAGAGCTCGACGCGTTGGATGATCTCGGTTTTTTCCGGGAGATCGCGGGCGACGGACGCTTTTGTGCGGCGCAACAGGAATGGCCGCAAACGCGATGCGAGCGCGCTCCGACGTAAGGTATCCCCGTGTTTTTCGATCGGCGTACGGAAGAGGCGGCGGAACGACGACAGGTCCTCGAGCAGACCGGGTTCGCCGAACGCAAAGATCGACCACAATTCGTCGAGATGATTCTCGATCGGCGTGCCGGTGAGCGCTAGCCGTTGCTCCGCGTGTAAACGCCGCGCAACGGTCGCTGCGTTGGTTCGGGGATTCTTGATGGCTTGCGCTTCATCGAGGACGGCAATCGACCAACGCTGCGGCGCAAGCGTCGCGGCATCGCGGGGGAGCAGCGCGTACGTCGTCAACACCACGTCGGCATTCGCAATATCTTCGAAACGTTCGCGCCGGTCGGGACCGGTGACCGAAACCACGCGCAATGACGGCGCGAAGCGAGCAATTTCGGCGCGCCAGTTCGGAACGACGCTCGTCGGAGCGACGATCAGCACGGGCGCGTTCAAACGGCCGGCATCGCGTTCGATCAAAACGTGCGCGAGTAACTGCACGGTCTTCCCGAGGCCCATGTCGTCGGCGAGCACGCCGCCGAAGCCGCGTTCGCGCAACGCTTGCAGCCATGCAACGCCGTCACGTTGATACGGCCGTAGTTCACCGACGAAGGACGACGGCAACTGCAGCGATGCGCCGTCGAGTTTTGTGAGAGCATCGAAGAGTTCGCGCAGACGCGCCGCCCCGATACCGCGCGTGCGCGCGACGGCGAAAACATCGTCGAGGGCTGCGGCCCGTACGGCCGGAATGCGCATGCGGCCGTCATCGGTGAGCGGGGCGTCGAAAAGATCGACGAGCGTTGCGAGCAATTTCGCGACGCGCTCGCGCGGAAGCGCGACATAAGCGCCGCTGGGCAGACGCGCGTAAAACGGTTCCGTCGAATCGTGTGCGTTCAAGCCGTTGACGAGCAGCGGCAGCAGCGGAATGCGTTCGCCTTCCACGTCGATGCCGAGATCGATGTTGAACCAGCGTGCCTCCGCATCGGTCAGCTCGGCATGCCATTCGTCGCCGGCCTCGACGACGGCGTACGGGAAATCATCCGGAAGCTCGATGCGCCAGCCTTCACGACGCAATTGCGGCGCGATATGACCGACGAACGACACCCATTCGCGTTCGCTCGTCTCCAAGCCGAGGTGCAGTTCGCGAAACCGTTCCGCCGCCTGCGCTTCAAACGTCGTGCGGCGCGGCCAGACCGCGCTCCCCAGGCGAAACTCGCGGCGCGCATCCTGTTCGCGGACTTCGTCGTCGCCGTACGCGAACGTCAGCTCCGCAGTGACGCGCTCTTCGTCAACAGCGAAGTGGATGACCGGCGCGGGATCGCGATCGACGACGTCGATCGATTCTTCGAGGTGTGGCGGTTCGACATTCGCGGATGAGAAGACGTGACGGAGCGCAACATTGACGCGACGCGCTTGATCCGGCGTAAGCGAAGGCGCACCCGCGAGAACTGCAGCCGTTGCGGACGCGACGGCGACGTCGACGGCTCCGGCGGTGTTCGCGCGTGCATCGACGTACCAAAGCGGCGCCGACGGTAAGAGTACCGTCGAAGAACGGCCGCGCACGTGCAATCGCTGCCGTCCGTCGCTGCCGCGCATCCACCCGAGCACCGCGTTATCAATCGGTTGCTCGACGAGTGGCGGCGCATCCGCCGTGCGCCAATGCAACCGGTGCGTTCCGATTAACGCTTGCATTAGCGTACCGAGAACGACCGGGGAAAGGTTTCGCAGACCGCCGAGCAAGCCGCTCGCCGCAATGAGTTTCCCGATCGTCCGGTCCGACGGCATCGCATATTTTGCATTCGCGGTTGCAAGCGTCGCGAGATCCATTCGCCGTCCGGCGACAAATGCGGATAGCACGAAACGCGGCACGTAATAGTGTTCCTGTACGTCGATCGCGTACGAAACGTATTCGCGCGGAAGGCGCGCGGAATCCGACGTCGAGGCCGCTACGGCCTCGACCCAACTGTCAACTGCACCATCTGCTGCGTCACGCATAAAGATTTATGTTACCGATAAGGCAAGACGCTTGCCAAGCGTGTTACACTCATCAGCGATCATGGGAGCCATAGGTGCGCATCACGGCCACTCGTATGCGGTGCAAACGGTCGCGTTTTTCGTCACGTTGCTTTTCCCCGGCGGCGTGCTTGCTCTAATCGGCGGAGCGATCGCGGAAAAGATGCGGCGGCGGGGACCCGTTCCAGCCGCGGAATAGTAGCCTTGACGCCCTCTCGGGGCGGTGGTAGAATCTCAACCTATGCCCTGCGGCTTTTAAGCCACTAATAGAAGAAGGGCGAGTACGCTCGGCGCTAAGCAGTCGGGCGAGCTCGGCCTCTTTTGTGTGTCCAAACCCGAAGAGAGAGAACGAATGGCGAAAACGACGGCTCCGAAGTCCCCTGCGAAGAGCTCCGCAGGCGCGAAGGGCAAGTCGAAGCGTACCGAGCGGCCCGCGCCGAACGCCGGCGTGACGACCACTGCGGTCCATACTACATTTCCGGCAGCAGCCGGCGCGTTTACGATCGAGCAGCCGCCGGATCCCGGCCCCAAGCGCGCCCGGCACACGTTCGCGAAGATCCCGCACGTCCTCGAAATCCCCAACCTGATCGAACTTCAGAAAGCAAGTTTCGATTGGTTCAGGACTGAGGGATTGGGCGAGGCGTTCGCGTCGATCTCCCCGATCAAAGACTTCACCGGCAACCTGATCCTCGAGTTCGGCGAGCACTCGCTCGGCGAGCCGAAATATTCTATTGAAGAATGCCGTGAACGCGACATGACGTACAGCGCGCCGCTGCGCGTCCGCGTTCGTCTCATCACCGCCGAATCGGGCGAAATCAAGGGTATCCCCGACCAGGAAATCTTCATGGGCGATTTCCCGCTCATGACGGACAAGGGCACGTTCATGATCAACGGCGCGGAGCGCGTGATCGTGAGCCAGCTCGTCCGTTCGCCGGGCGTGTACTACAGCCAAGATCTCGACACGAACTCGCGCCCGACGTACAACGCGACGATCATTCCGAACCGCGGTGCGTGGATCGAATTCGAAACGGACAACGGCACCAAGAACGACGAGACCGAGGGCACGATCGGCGTTCGTATCGACAAGAACCGTAAGATCTACGTTTCGACGTTCATCCGCGCGCTTTCGCGACCGGATCTCGGTTTGAATTGGGAGAGCGACGAAGCGATTCTCGAACTCTTCGGCAATTCGCCATTGATCCAGAATTCGATCGATAAAGACAAAGACATCAAGACGCGCGAAGACGCGCTCAAAGAGATCTATAAGAAGCTGCGTCCCGGCGAACCCGAAAATGCGGAAAACGCCGAGAAGTTGCTCGAATCGTTGTTCTTCGACGAGAAGCGTTACGATCTCGCCGGCGTCGGCCGGTACAAGCTGCAGGGTAAGTTCCACTACCGGATCGAGAATCCGGACGTGGAAGAACGTGCCGGCACGCCCACGATTCAGATCAATGAATACAACGGTCTCGAAGAGCCGTCGATCGACGTCAAGTGTCTGACGCGCGCCGACATGATCGCGGTTATCCGCCGGCTGATCAAAGTCGCGACCGGCGTCATCGCCAAAGACGATATCGATCACCTCGGCAACCGCCGCGTGCGTTCGGTCGGCGAACTGCTGCAGAATCAGTTCCGCGTCGGTTTGCTGCGTCTCGAGCGTGTCGTTCGCGAACGCATGACGGTTCAGGACATCGAAACGGTCACGCCGCAGGCGCTGATCAACATTCGTCCGGTCGTCGCCGCGATCAAAGAGTTCTTCGGTTCATCGCAACTCTCGCAGTTCATGGATCAAACGAACTCGCTTGCGGAACTCACGCATAAGCGCCGTCTCTCGGCCCTCGGCCCGGGCGGTCTCTCGCGTGAACGCGCCGGCTTCGAAGTCCGCGACGTTCACCACTCGCACTACGGCCGCATTTGTCCGATCGAAACGCCGGAAGGTCCGAACATCGGTCTGATCGGTTCGCTCGCGACGTATGCGCGCGTGAATAAGTTCGGCTTCATCGAAACGCCGTATCGCGTCGTTGAGGACGGCCATGTGACCGACAACATTCAGTACCTCACGGCCGATCGCGAAGACGAATACATCATCGCGCAAGCAAACACGCCGGTCGACGAAGCGAACGGTAAGATCACGAGCGAAACGGTCGTCTGCCGTTACGCGGAAGAGTATATCGAAGAACCCGCGCAGCGCGTTCAGTTGATGGACGTTTCGCCGAAACAGATCGTCTCGGTCGCAACCGCGCTTATCCCGTTCCTCGAGCACGACGACGCAAACCGCGCACTCATGGGCGCGAACATGCAGCGCCAAGCCGTTCCGCTACTCCGTCCGGACGCGCCGATCGTCGGCACCGGTATGGAATATCGCGCGGCGAAGGACTCGGGTTCGCTCATCGTCAGCGACGTCAACGGTCAAGTAACCGCCGTCGATGCGAAGGCGATCACGATCACGCTCGAAGACGGCACCGAGAAGATTTTCGATCTTCTGAAGTTCGTGCGCAGCAATGCCGGCACGTGCATCAACCAGCGTCCGATCGTGGCGCTCGGAGAGCGCGTCGTTCCGGGTCAAGTGCTCGCGGACGGACCGTCGTCGGATGAAGCGGAGCTTGCGCTCGGCCAGAACGTGCTCGTTGCGTTCATGCCGTGGGAAGGCTACAACTACGAAGACGCAATTCTGATCTCCGAGCGGATGGTCAAAGAAGACCGCTTCACCTCGATTCACATCGAAGAGTACGAGTGCGAAGCGCGCGATACGAAGCTCGGACCGGAAGAGATCACGCGCGACATTCCCAACGTCGGTGAAGACGCGCTCAAGGATCTCGACGAGCGCGGCATCATCCGCATCGGTGCGGAAGTGCGTCCGGAAGACATTCTCGTCGGTAAGGTGACGCCGAAGGGCGAAACCGAACTGACGGCTGAAGAGCGCCTGCTGCGCGCGATCTTCGGCGAGAAGTCGCGCGAAGTGCGCGACACCTCGCTGAAAGTTCCGCACGGCGAAAAGGGCAAGATCATCGACGTCAAGGTGTTCTCGCGCGAGAACGGCGACGAACTGTCGCCGGGCGTGAACCACCTCGTGCGCGTCTACGTCGCGCAGAAACGTAAGATTCTGCAGGGCGACAAGATGGCGGGACGTCACGGTAACAAGGGTGTTATCGCGAAGGTGCTGCCGGAAGAAGACATGCCGTACCTCGAGGATGGTACGCCGGTCGACATCGTGCTCA
>JAFANA010000039.1 GCA_019232905.1 Vulcanimicrobiota bacterium | reverse complement strand
TCGATCGTGACCAATATTGAAGTGCTGCAGACTGCGCTGCGTCTGCGCGCCCCAGTAGTGGTTCGCCGGAACCTCGACCTCGCCGAGGCTATCGAACTCCCTGCGCTTTCCGATCGCGCTCAAACCAATCGGCACGTCGAGAATCTTCGGCGCCGCGTCCGTCCGTTGTTGCGCCGCGCTCATTTATACTCCGGCTTGTAGAGCAGACTTTGTACCAGCGCACCGACGTTTGCCGGACGTGCCGCGCGTGCAAGGCCCGAATCGAAGAAGTATTCTGCAACCTTCGTTGCCGTTTCGATTTCAACGTCGATGATCTTCGATTGCGGCGGATAGAGCATGCCGAGTTGACGCTCGGCATCACTGACCTGCGCCGCGCTTGCGCGCGCCGCAACCAAGAACGCTTCATCGGGAATGTGCGACGGGCGCGCGGCGTAGACCGCTAGACCGATCGCAGGGAAAATGTAGAAGTTGTTCGCCTGACCCGGACGGAATGTCTTACCGTCGAGGTGGACTTCCGGGAATTGAACGCCGGCAGCGTACAGTGCTTTGCCTTTCGACCATTCATAGGCTTGTTGCGCAGTGCATTCTACGTGGTCGGTCGGATTCGAGAGCGGGAAAATGATCGGACGATCATTGATGCGGCTCATTGCCTCGACAACGGCTTGCGTGAATGCTCCGCCTTTTGTGCTGACGCCGATTAGGATGCTTGGCTTCACGCGTTCGACCGTTTCAGCCAGATCCTTTGACGGAGGAGCCTGATGGGCGAATTGTTGCTGCCACTCGGTGAGATCCGTTCGAGACGCCTCGATCAGGCCATTGACGTCGAACAACGACACGCGCTCGAGCGCCTGCTGTTTCGTCAGACCTTCATCCTGCATAGCGGAAATGAGCAAATTCGCGATCCCGATACCCGCCGAACCGGCACCGAGAAACAAAATTCGCTGGTCGCGCAGTTTCGCGCCTTTGATCTGCAGCGCCGTATCGATTCCCGCGAGCGTAATGCTTGCCGTTCCCTGAACGTCGTCGTTGTAGCAAAGGACTTTATCGCGATATCGAGCCAGATAGTGAAGTGCGTCGGTTCCTTTCCAATCTTCGAAGTGGATGCAGCAGTCGGGGAACACTTCTTGAACCGCGGCGACGAATTCATCCACGAATTCGTCTAGTTCATTTAGCGGCGGCGGCGTGCGGCGAAGGCCGAGATATAATGCATCGTTCAGGTACTTTTCGTTGGTCGTGCCGATATCGAGCAAAATAGGAAGCAAGCCGCCCGGCGGTACCGCGGCGCATGCAGTATAGAGCTGCAGCTTTCCAATCGGGATTCCCATGCCGTTTGCTCCGAGATCGCCAAGGCCTAAAATTCTGCCACCGGTCGAGACGCATATAAACCGGACGTCTTTCACCGGCCAGTTTCGAAGAACGTCAGCTACGTGTCCCTTCTCTTCGATCGAGACATACATGCCGCGAGGCCGGCGATAGATGTGCCCGAACGATAAACAAGCGTCCCCTACTGTCGGATCGTAGACAATGGGAAGAAAGCGCGCCGGATCCGACATCAGCACCTTGAAGAACAAGGTTTCGTTGCGGTCGGCGAGCGAGATGAGATAGATATACTGTTCGATCGGTGTTTTCTTCTCGAGTTGAAGCATCACACGATCGACTTGCCCGTCGAGAGTCTCGACGCTGTCGGGAAGTAGACCGGTAAGGCCATACCGTTCGCGTTCGCCAAGAGTAAACGCGGTGTCCTTATTCAGCGACGGATCTTCAAGCAGAGCTTTGCCGCGCGGGATCGCGCGATCGATTTGTCTTTCTAGCATTGGGGTAGTCTATAGCGGCACGCTCCAAACGTGCTTGGGATTTTCAAAGAATCGCCGTTATATTAAATATACCGCTTGAGTCGTGGCCAATATTCCGCTAAGGACTCTCGCGGATGCTCGCAAACCGATATTGGATCCCGGTTTCAGCCGGCATCGCCCAACGAGCATGCACGTGCGCAACGCCCAGGTGCTTGACCGTAAAAAGGTAGGGCTCGGAACACGTACCGTTTACCTCGATGACCGTGCTACCGTCGAACGCGCGCGGCCCCCAGACGAAGTAGTTATTCGCTCCTGAGAGTGCCGGCGGAAGTCCATAACGCCGGCTTAAGAAACGCGTATATCACGCCGGCAATCCATATTGGCGCGATGAGGGGATTTGTTACAAGGATCTGCTGCAGCGCATAGCCCCCGGGTGAGTACAGGACATCCGTGAGTTCTCGCTGGTTGTGGATCATTTCGAAAAGCGGAAATGCGTGGAGCATTTGCCATCGCCCCCGCCACGAACCAGCGATCGTTTAAGAGTTGCGCTCGGCCGGAGAGAATCAAACCCCCAACACGGCGGCGACATACAACATAACAGTGTACTTCGCTTCGCGCCCACCGTCGACATCGCAAGCACGGGAGCTGACTCGGTCTCGGCTGCCGCCGGGCGACAAGGAACGAGGCTCATAATAAGGAGCAGAAATGTAAAAATTCGAGGCCGCATTATGAAGCCGCCGGCTTATCCAAGAGTGTGAGCGCATCAACGTTTTCGCGAACGAACTGGAGTAGCCGGCCATAAGCCGCATCATCACTGTGCACGCGATACTGCGCGCAATGGCGCAAAAGAGCATCTAATTCCTGAACGAGACTGGACCACGCGGGGTGATCGCCGATTCCGCGCGCAGCGAAGGCTTGCGCCGCGTACGTTAAAGCGCGGTGTTGCAGCGCGAGCGCAACACTTCGATCCGTCCCATGTTCGTGCCGCGCAGCACAGACCGCGGAGATATCTTCTTGCAAATGACGGAGCGCAGTTTTAGCTTCTTCGTCGCCGCAGAGCGGTTCATCCAAGAGCGATTCAATGTGCGCGTAGAGCCAATGGACCATGCGGGATGACTGTAGCAGCACGTGTTTTTAGTGTCTGCGCATTCCCAATGTACATTTACGTGCCTGAAGCGGTGTCTGGCAAGTTCCAAGAGTCATCGGAGATTCGTTACCTACGATGCGTCCATGAAATTTTCGCGAGAACTATTGCGAGCACAATGTGCGCAAACCGGGTGCGATACGAACGCCGCTCGCCGCAGCGACTTTTGTATCGAATGTATGCGGCTCATCGAAGAAGCAAACCGCTTGAGCGAGTTTGGATAAATCAGAAAGAATCTGGAAAGCTCTTCTTGCTCTTTTCCGGGCCGGTTCCGAACGATTTCGATCAGGGGTCGTAGCCTATTCGCAACAACATGAGAGCAGGTTAGACTACAATGATCGATAGGAAAGCCGAATTTTGCGACGACCGAGACGATCGACTTGAAGACATTGACTGCGAGCGATTGAGCAGCTTCCTTAGACGCTGCCGGTCGCGCATTCCGAGCGAAAGCGAATTCCTTGGTCACTTTCAACGGCAACGGGCGCGCGTGGGCAAGCCGCTGACGCAGGATGAGGTCGCGGAGGCTTGCGGCATAAGCCGTCAGTGGTACGTCTTGATGGAGAACGACCGCTCCGTGCGTGTCTCGGGAAAGGCGCTTCTTCGGATTGCCGAGACGCTTAGAATGACTCCGGCAGAGCGCGTGACATTGTTCAGACTGGCGGTTCCCGAACTTCGGTCGGTTTCGCTCACGCAGCAGACGAAACGTACCGTCGACGCGATCGCACAGTTCCGGCCGCTCATGCGCGAGCTGTGGTCGGCGAGTACCGAATCCGAAGCGCTGACTGTTGCGCGCGGGTTCGCGCAGGCAGAGTTCGGATCGCATGCCGTGGTGACGTTTACGAGACTTGCTGACGGTTGTTGGGACTCGGCGGTGAGCGGAGACGAACCCGAACGCTTCGAGGCGTTTCGCGCCGTTCTGCGAGAGTACTGTGTCGCGAACGCAGGCGATTACCACGACACGCACGGCGTCACGATGTTGCCGAGTGAAGTACTGACGCATTCCGAATTCGGCGCAGCCGGCGGTCCTGGCCTTTCCACCGCGATGGTACGCATACAATCTCGGCGCGGACTTGTGGTGACGCTCATGCTCGTCGATTATCAACTTCGAGAATTTACCGCGCGCGAGCAGACGCAGCTGAGAACGCTCGCAGGCATCGTATCCCTCGCGCTGTCGGCCGTTTCATGGACCGGTGCCGGTCAATGAACGGCATTCAGATCTTCAGTTCAATGAAAGACGCAGTGCAAGCCGGTTTTGAGGTTCTATCCCCGTATCCCGACGGCCAGGGTTTTTTGATGGCGCAAATGCGAGCGACGGGTTTGTGGATGTTGGGTTTAGTTCGAAACGAGCAATCGGCGTAAGGAGAGAAGCATGTCAGCGTGGACGTCTGATGTCGGTCTTTTAGGAACTTCAGCGTTCCCTCGGGTGCTGGCAGTCGATGACGAACGAAATATCCGCACGATGATCGACCGAAGCCTTCGTAACCTCGGCTTCGATGTAAAGATCGTATCTGAAGTCGCGAACGTGGCGCGCGCAATTGCAGAATGGGCGCCCGAAGCAATCGTCCTCGGCCTACGGTTGCCGAGCATAAATGCCTTTGGTTTCATCGAGAGCTTACGGCGGATCACGGAAGTGCCGATCTTGCTGCTCAGCGGAGCGTTTGAATCTGACGCAAAAGTTCGCGCGCTTATGTGCGGCGCCGACGACTACCTCGCTGAACCATTCGATTGGCAAGAATTAGCAGCATGTATTCGCGCACGCTTGCGCCGTCCTCGTCTAGAGAAACGCGACGTCGTGACCTACGCCGACGTGACGATCGATCTTTCGCAAAGAAGAGTCGCAAGAGCCGGCAAGGCAATCGATCTCTCCGCGCGAGAATTCGATTTGCTCGTCGCGCTGGCGCGCCATCCGGAGCACGTTTTCACGCGCTCGCAACTGCTCGATATGGTATGGGGGATGGATAGGGATGTCGCCCCGGCGACCGTCGAAACCTATATCTCGTATCTACGCGCGAAGCTCGATTCAGCAGGCGTGCGGTTGATTCACACACTGCGCGGTGTGGGCTATACGATGCGCTTGAAACGATAGCGCTCAGCGCGGATAGTCGCCTACTATAAACTGGCACGGTCATCGGCAAGGGAGAGAACGGCTCATGTCCTGGTCGGTGCAGAATCGATTCCGCCTCGTGGCCGCGGCCGTAGCCGCGGTACTGGTGGTCATTTTTGCCCTGACTTCAATGGTCATCGCGATTGACGCGTTCCGGCGCCATGGGAACGAAACAAACGCACCCGCCACAGACGATTTAGTGAGGCTAATGTCGGTCCGTGCGAACGCGCATCAAACGCTCGAGGAAGATTCTCGTTCTTCGTGGCAAGCGTTGAACCGGCCGTTTATCCGTGTGATTGCGATCGGTCCCAGCGGGCAGAATGTCTTTGATTCAGAACCGCGCGGCTTGACGACCGACTTCGGGACCGCGCTAGCGGACCTTCTAAGAATGCCTTCATTTGAGGCGCCGGTTCCAGGCGGGCGCATCATCGTTTCACCGAATCCCGATCGGCTCATTCACGAGATTTTCTTTGCAGTTCTTTGGACGGTGCCCGCCATGGTCATCGCCATTTTCGTTATCCTGGGCCTAGCGCAGTGGATGCTCGAGAACGTAAAAGGCGAACTCGCGGGCACGCGGTTAGACGGCGCAGGAGCGCCTCGCGAACTTCTGGACGCGAGCGCGATATCTGCGGCGCAGGCGGCGTTCGCGCAAAACCTTCAGCGCGCAGTCGCCGAACGGGAACGCGCGGCTCAAAACGCGCGCAATTTCGTGGCCGATGCCGGCCACGAATTGAAGACTCCGCTTACCGTGATCATCGGCTATCTCGATACGGTTGTAACGGGACTTGTCACCGAGCCCCTCGACGTGCGGCGGATAGTAGAAAAGACGATTTCACAATGCCGGCGCATGCGCACGACGATCGAGAGGATGATCTTTCTTGCTCGTCTCGATCGTGAAGAAGCCGAAAACGCCGCGATCGTCGACATCGGCGACCTAGTACGCGAGATCGGTGAATGGTTGAAACCGATTGCGCCTAGCGTTTGCATCAGTGTGCCGGAAGATGGAACGAGACCACGCACGATCGCGAATGAATTGGCGTTACGCGAGGCGATTGTTAATGTTATTGACAATGCGAGAAAATACGCGCCGCAATCGCGAATCGACGTAGATGTAAGCGTTTGCGATAATTCAGTCGTCGTGAACGTAGCAGACCTCGGACCAGGCATGACGGAAGCCGACCTTGCACATGCCTTCGACCGCTTCCACCGCGGCAGCGAATCGAATGACGTGGAAGGTTCCGGACTGGGACTGGCGATTGCAAAGGCCGCGATCGAACGCGCGCAAGGCCGCATCACATTAGCTAGCCGGCTCGGAGAAGGCACGAGGGTCACAATGTACCTGCCGGTTTATGCGGGATCGGTAGCGAAACGTGAATGACCGGACTATCGCAGTCGCCGGCGTCGCGCTGCTCGGATCTCTCTGGTGGTTCGATCATGTTACGCCGATAGCGTACGCGCCGATATCCTTCTACGCGCTCCCGGTCTTCTTGGCCGCGTTCGCGAAATCGCGGCGCCTGATCTATGGGCTTGCGTCTTTGGCCATAGTGGCGAATTCGGTAGAGGCCTATTTTGATTTCCACGTTAATCCATTGATTGCGCTGGAAATCCGCTCGGCTGTATATATTGCCATCCTGCTCGTTGCCGTACTCAGCATTCTTCTCCAGAATGCGGTGCGTCGCAACGCGGAGCTCGCAGAGAAGAACCGCGCATGGGCCGAGCGAGAAGCTATGCTGCGGTGCGCTGTCGAGACTATGCGTTCATCGCTCGATAGCGAACACATCGATCGTACGATCGTCCGCGAGGCGGCATCGGCCTTTGATAGCGACGTTGCGTGGCTGTTCAAGAATCCGGAGCAAACCACACCGGTAACCTTTCGATTCCAACGCGGATCTGCGGATCCCGATGTCTCGAGTGGGCTGCTTTCACCTCAAGCAAAAGCGCTCGTTGACAAAGCGTCAGCACAGACTGCACCTGTGTCTCTAGAGCGTGGCGAAGCGGCTGATCAGGCGATTCTGGACGCCGTAGGAGCGAACCACGTGTTAGCTGCTCGACTCTTCGAGCAAAATCGGCTCTACGGCGTACTCGCGGTCG
>JAFANA010000067.1 GCA_019232905.1 Vulcanimicrobiota bacterium | reverse complement strand
GGCGCGCGATGCGGCAGCAACGAAAGAAACGCGTCGTCGTCGAGTGCTGCAAACGTTTTTGCGTGCGCTGCCAGCACGTCTGATGTGATGCCGATGTCGCCGATCCAAAGGTCGCCCGCGTATTCACGTCCCGGTTCCAGTAATAATCCCGGTTTCAACGCGGCGAGCGTCACGGTCATGGTTGCGCGAACCGCGTCATCACTGCGAGCCCCGGTATCGCCGTCGATACCGCTTGGAATGTCGATTGCAAGAACCGGTACGCGTTCGCGATCGAGTGCGCGTGCGGCGGCGCGAAACGCTTCGCCGATCGGCAAGCGCGCACCGGTGCCGAAAAGTCCGTCGAGCGCGAGTGCTGTACCATTCAAAGCCGCGCGCGCACCGTCGTCATTCTCCGGAAGCGGGCGTTCGTCGACGCCTGCCGCCCGTGCGCGCGTTTGCGCGTCATTTCGCGCAGCCGACGCGCTGCCGGCGCTCGCGGCGTAGACGATCCGTTCGTAGAACGACGGTAATTCTGCAAGGGCCGCAAATGCGTCACCGCCGTTGTTCCCCGGACCGGCGAACGCGACGACGCGTCCGCCTTGCGGAAGCTGCGCTTCGACGGCTTCGGCGATGCGCTTTCCGGCTGCGCGCATCAATGCAACGTCGCTGCTCGCTGCGCTCGCTTGCGCGTCGGCGGCGCGCATCTCCGCAGACGTGAGAACGTACGTCACGATTCGAGCACCACGACGGCTGCGGCCGTTGTTTCCGAATGCGTGATCGTCAAATGAATTGCCCGCACGGAACGTGCAGGCACGAGCCGCTCCGCGTTACCGTAGAGGCGAATGATCGGCTTTCCGCTGCGTTCGTGCGACACGCCGACGAGCCGCCACGGAATCGCGTGTCCGAATGCTTTGCGTGTCGCTTCCTTTGCCGCAAAAAATCCGGCGAGACGTTCGGGCCAGTGGCGCTTGCGCATCGCATACGTCATTTCTTCTTCGGTATAAATCTTGCGCGCAAACCACGCTAGGGCGCGTTCGTCGAATCGATAGCGTTCGACCTCGGCGAGGTCGATGCCGATGCCCACGATCATTCTTCGCCCTTCGCACCGTTTGAGGAGTTTTCCGGCTCGGCGCGTCGAAGCTTTGCGCCCGAGATGGAATCCCGCATTCGCATCGTTCCGATCAATACCGTCGACGGCGCTTTTCTCGATCGTCTCGGGCCTTGTCTCGAAGAACGCTTCCTCTGTACCGTCGACATCGAACGAGCGCTCGCGGTTCCGCGAACGGCCCTGAACGCGACGCGTCAGCAACTCTTCCTGTCAACGCTGTTCACGCGCGTGCGCCGCGCGCATCCCGACGGCGGAGCGATCCTACTCGCGCTCACGGATTTCGATCTCTACAAAACCTCGCACCGGTTCATTTACGGCGATGCGGACGAAGCGCAAGCCGTCGCCGCCGTGTCGTTGCACCGTTTACGTTCCGAGTACTACGGCGAAGAACCCGACTCGAACGTCCTCTTCCAACGCACGCTCAAAGAGTGCGTCCACGAATTGGGCCATGCGTTCGGTTTGAAGCACTGCTACAACGGTCGCTGCGCGATGTATTACTCCAACTCGATCTTCGAAACGGACAACAAGATGTCTCACTTCTGTGAGACCTGCGACCGCCGGATCGCCCGTGCCCGTAACGAACGCTGAACGGTCTATTAATATTATCATAATAAGCGGATAAGCGAGCCTTTGCCCGGTCCCGGTACATTTGGCCTATTCTGAACTAGATTTTCACTGAGGTACGTGTCTTGGGACTTCGTGCGCGGCTCATAGCCATGCTCGTTATTGTCATGGTCTTGGCATTCGTTTTGTTGCTTGTAGGCGTCAATTTCGGCCTCCGCAGCGACGTTCAGGAACTCGCCCAACAGACGGTTGACGCTGGTTCGAACGCGCTTTCCGGCGCGATCGACGCCCGAACCGAGCAGGTGCGCTCGGCGATTCTCCAGGGCTCGGCCCAAACGTCGCTGGCTGCCGCGCTGAAGTCAGGCAACCGCGCCGCGCTTGCATCGGCCGCGTCCGACGTGGCCGTCTCCTCGAATCTCTCGTTCGTTGTCGTGACCGACACGAAGGGCAACGTCCTCGCGGGCAGCCGCGCGGCCTCGGGAAGTCTCGCGAAAGACCCCGTCATTCTCAACGCCGCGAGCGGCGCGGTTGCGGGCGGCACCCAAGTGCTCGACGGC
>JAFANA010000016.1 GCA_019232905.1 Vulcanimicrobiota bacterium | reverse complement strand
TTTTTTGGCCGCCTCTAGAAACTAGCTCGACAGAAGACCTGAAGACACTACGTCGTGTATTCCGGCTTTTTGTAGGGCTCCCCGTACGAGCTGTCGGCATCCGCCGCAAATTAACTCGCCTTCAAGTAGGCGTTTGCAACTACTCGGGCCACGCCTCGCACTGGATGTTTTGAGCGCGTGGGGATGATTCGGAGTACATGTTTGGCGGACAAAGGGTGCCTTCATGGCTGCGAATTGCAGTGTTCATTGAACGAGTCGGATCGGCCGGGTCGAAGTAGGTTAACTTAGCGTCGGAAAAATATGTCAGCACAAAGTCCGAATCATCGTAAAACCAGATACTTTTATGCTCTTTGCTCGGGAGAGCCCGAATTCTGAATTCCGCGAAATGACGGTTGTTCAAATCGCGAGATTCGATGTGTTTGTCGCTCCATGGGAGAAGTGTATAGTGTACTGAGATTGAAAGCTGCTTAGCCGCGCGATCTCCAGCATTCGAAACGCTGCACGTAAAATATTGAACGTGACTTGGAGCGTAACCGGTCCTGTCTTGGTCGTCAACATAGTAGTTCCCGCGACCTTTAGCCGGGAATACCAGCGCGTCCGGAGGGGGAGCAGCATAGTCCGTGTGGCAATCGTCCACCGTCACAATCGGGCCACTCGCTGAGAGAGCCTCGCTCGCGATCGCGATAGCTCGCTGCGAGTCGTTACTGCTTGTTTTCCAGGAGTAAACGGAAACAGCTATTGCGATGATAGACGCAACAATCGTTGCGGTGTCGCGAAATATCTTCCAGTCGTCGTACGTCATAAATTGAAAGGGCCGAACGTATGGCGTTCGGCCCTTATATTTCGCAGTGGGTTTTAGCTACAGCCGCTCGTTGCGCCGCAGTTATCGCATTTCTCGCATGCGCCGTTGCGAACCATTGTTAGCTGGCCGCATTCACCACAAGCGTTACCGGTGTAGCCTTTCGCTTTCGCGGCGTTCACCGCTTGCGTTTTCGACATCACCGCCGTAGCAGTTGCCGCATGCGGCTGTGGAGTTGCCGCATCGTGCATTGCCGGCGCGTGCATCGGCGGCTCCGCAGTCGCTGCACTTCCCTTTGCTTCCGAACCCGGACGCAGATGCGTAGAGACCGGATGGAATTGCTCGGCGACGCCGACGGGGCGGACGTGCGTCGGGCCGGGTTCCTCGGCGATGTAGTCTTCGCTTTCTTCGACGCCCATCGCGTCCATTTCCATTGACGGTTGCACGTGCGCGAGGTCGTAACGGCCGAGATAGCTCACGGCGAGTTCGCGGAAGATGTAGTCGAGGAGCGACGTTGCCATCTTGATGTTTTGATGGCCGACGACCGGACCGTTCGGTTCAAAGCGCGTGAACGTGAACGCTTCGACGTACTCTTCGAGCGGCACGCCGTGCTGCAAACCGAGCGAAACCGCGATCGCGAAGTTGTTCATCAGCGAACGGAACGCGGCGCCTTCCTTGTGCATGTCGATGAAGATCTCACCGAGTTGCCCGTTGTCGTATTCGCCGGTGCGTATGTAGACTTTGTGTCCGCCGATGACCGCCTTTTGCGTGTAACCGCTGCGGCGTTCCGGCATGCGGCGGCGCTTCGCAATGTAGCGGTAGATGATTTTCTCCGCAACTTGCAGCGGCTGTTGGAACGGCGCCGGCGCGACCGTTTCTTCCTCGTCGACAATGTCGCCGCCGAGGTCGTAGCTTGCTGCTAGCGGTTGCGAGAGCTTCGAGCCGTCGCGATAGAGCGCGACTGCCTTGATCATGCGCTCCCAGCTGTAGCGATACGCTTCCTTGACGTCGGCGATCGATGCGGTTTGCGGAAGATTGATCGTCTTCGAGATCGCGCCCGAAACGAACGGCTGCGCAGCCGCCATCATTTCGATGTGCGCGATCGGACGGATGTAGCGCGTGCCGTGCTTGCCGCAGGGCGTGGCGCAATCAAAGACCGGCAGATGCTCGTCTTTGAGATACGGTGCGCCTTCGAGCGTCATGCGGCCGCAGATGTGCGCGGACGCTTCCTCGATCTGCGAGGCGTTGAAGCCGAGGCCGTCGCGCAGGAGCGAGAAGTTCCAGTCGTTGAGCTGCTCGTCGGTCAGGCCGAGTTTCTCTTTGCAGAATTGGTCGCCGAGCACGAACTTGTTGAAGACAAAGGGCAGTTCGAACGCACCCGGGAGCGCAGCCTCCACGCGCGCAATCGTCTCGTCGTCGAAGCCCTTTGCCTTTAACGTCGCACGGTTGATGTGCGGCGCTTCGTTTAGCGTACCGGTGCCCTTCGCGTACGCCTCAATCGCATCGATTTGGTCTTGTGAGTAGCCGAGGCGGTGCAGCGCAGTGTCAACCGACTGATTGACGATCTTGAAGTAGCCGCCGCCGGCGAGTTTCTTGAATTTGACCAATGCGAAGTCCGGTTCGATGCCCGTTGTGTCGCAATCCATCACTAAGCCAATAGTCCCAGTAGGCGCGATCACGACCGTCTGTGCGTTGCGAAAACCCGCGACTTCGCCGATCGAGAGCGCATCGTCCCACATGCGGCGCGCGAGCGCCCACGTCTCTTGCGTGAAGAGCGTCGGCGCATACGTCACGGGCTTGACGCTCAGGCCTTCGTACTCGCCGAGTGTACCGTCATAGGCGGCGTTGCGGTGGTTGCGGATTACGCGCAGCATCGGTTCGCGATTCGCTTCGAAGCGCGCGAACGAACCTTGCTGTTGCGCCATCTCGGCCGACGTGCGATATGCCGCGCCGGTCATGAGTGCATTGATCGCAGCGCACCATCCGTAGGCCTCTTCCGAGTCGTACGGCAAGCCCATGCGCATGAGCAACGTGCCGAGGTTCGCGTAGCCGAGGCCGAGGGTGCGATAGCCGTGATTCTTTTCGGCGATCGCCTTCGATGGCATCTGGCCCATCGTTACTGAGATTTCGAGCGTCGTCGTCCAAATGCGCGACGCTTCGGCGAATCGTGTCGCATCGAATCCACCTTGCGGCGTCTCGAATTTGACGAGGTTCATACTTGCGAGATTGCACGCCGTGTCATCTATGAACACATATTCAGAACAGTTATGTACAATAAACGCATTAGCCACGAAGTGCGACGTATCTGGTTCAGTCAAATCAAAGACGTCCGCCTCGCCGAGTTCGTCAAGATGTAGAAACTCATCCGAAAATGTGTCGGCATAACACGTAACGGTTGCGTTGAGATGTTTGAGCGTCGCTGCTTTCTGCGACGCGGGATGGAAGCCAATCTCGCGTTCGAACACGCGACGCGACGACCGAGAAATACGAAGCGAGTGCATCTGCATCACATCGTATTGCGCCAGACCTCCTGTTCCATCGGGACACATCGAAGACGACTTTGTACGACGATCGCCGTACAGCTTCGACTTGATGCCGAACGATAACAGAAGGTGCTGTACCTGTCGCAGTAGTTCGATTGAACACGAGTCAAGCGAAACGTATTGCGATTTCTCGCCGTAGTTAGCTACGGTTCCGTCGGCAGTAAACAACCCGCGCAGCATCGCTGCAGTGGACGCGCGGTCGAGACCATAAACTGCATCGGTGAATCGCTTCCCCTCGCTGCCTTCATTTAGAACAGCATACGTGGAGAAAAGGCCGATAACCCGTGCGTTGCCCGTTGAAATGCGTGGCCCGGACGCGGAACGCGGTTTTGTAACCAGCGTTGACCGGCGGCTGCGACCATCATCAAGCATCGTCGACTTAAAGTCGTTGATTCCACGCGCAATGTCGGCCAGTACCGGCTCCTCATCATCATGCATCGTGATGATGAGTCCGCTGTTTTCGCCGTTCGTGACGCAGCCGTCGCCGACCGCGGCGCCGATCCCGAATGCAATATTTTCATCCAACGCGACGTTTCCGAACCCGGAACCTGAGAGCATGATACGGTCGCCGGGGCGCAATTCACTTGCAGGTACGTCGCCGCGGTTTGCAGTCAGCACCTTATGATCGGCAGTGAGATCGACCGTGTAACCCGACTTCGTTACCAGACGATAAACGGTCTTACGACCTGTCGGGAAGATCTTGTTGACGAAGTGTGGCTTGCCGTCGGAGCCAATGATGAATGCAGATTTTCCAACCAAATCCGCAATGCGTTGCGGTCCGTCTGCCGTGGCGACCAACGTGTCACCGGTGACGCATGGATTTGTTGCGTTAATCCGATCGTCGTTCGCGCACGTGTGCCATTCTTGGATCGTGTCGTCGAACTGCAAGCCCGGATCGGCGCACTGCCATGCGGCAAGACCGATGTCTTCCCACAGCTGCGTCGCCTTGATCGTCTTGACGGTGTTGCCCGTTGTGCGCGCGATCAAATGCCAATCGTCATTCTTATCGAGCGCGTTGAAGAACGAGTTCGTCAGACGAACCGAGTTGTTCGAGTTCTGACCCGAAACGGTGGCATACGCTTCCGAATCCCAGCCGGTATCGTACTGGTCGATTTCGAGATGCGTGTAGCCTTGGCGCGCGTAGTCGAGCGCCTGTTGCGTCGCGCCGCTCGGCACGCCCATCGACAACGCCTTGCGCACGGCCGTGCGAAGATGCGGATTGAGCGCAACGTCGAGACGTGCAGCCTCAGGAATGCGCGTGTCGTTTGCGGCGGCGAGAATCGCGTTCAACTGCTCTTCGAGGATGCGCGAACCAATGACGAGATCCGCAACTTTGCGTTCCTCGCGCACTTTCCATCCGACGAATTCTTCGATGTCGGGGTGATCGGCGTTGAGCACGACCATCTTGGCCGCGCGGCGCGTCGTGCCACCCGACTTGATCGCACCGGCAGCGCGATCGAAGACCTTGAGGAACGACATCAAGCCGCTCGACGTACCGCCGCCCGTGAGCTTTTCGCCGGCGCTGCGAATCTTCGAGAAGTTGGCACCGGAACCGGAGCCGCCTTTGAAGATGCGCGCCTCGCGCACGATACCGTCGAAGATGCCGCCTTCATTGACGAGATCGTCTTCGATAGAAAGGATAAAGCACGCGCTAACCTGCGGGTGCTCGAAGGCGTTCGCCGATTTTACGACTTGATTGGTGCGCGGATCGACGAAATAGTGGCCTTGCGCCGGGCCCGAAATGCCGTACGCCCAGTGCAAACCGGTATTAAACCATTGCGGCGAGTTCGGCGCACCGACTTGCCGCGCGAGCATCGCAGCCATTTCATCGAAGTAGACGCGCGCGTCATCCTCGGTATCGAAGTAGCCGTACTTCCAGCCCCAATACGTCCAGCAGCCCGCAAGACGGTTGAAGACCTGACGTGAGTCGCGCTCGGCCCCGAACGCCGAATCCGACGAGGCTTCCGACCGCCACAGCCACTCGGGCACGTCGTCTTCCGCCACGCGCGTCGTCGCCGTAGGAACGCCGGCCTTGCGGCAGTACTTCTGGGCGAGCACGTCGACCGCGACCTGGCTCCAACCCTCGGGGACCATCACGTCTTTCGCTTCGAAAATCACCGATCCGTCGGGATTGACGATCCGCGAGGTACGGGGCTCGAACGTCAGCCCCGCGTATGGGTCGCCGGGGGCGGAATAGACGCGGCGAAACTTCATGTATTGCTCCTTCGGCGCAGCCTTTATCGAACACCTGTTCGCCATTCAACGGGAATTGAACGCGAGCGTGAGAGAAGGCCCGGTGGGATACCTATTGTGGCATACCGGAATAGTAAACACAAGATATGGGGGTTGGGGTTGCAACTCCTTGTGGCCGAGTTGTGGAAAGAGGGGAAATTCCGGGGAGCCGCTGCGAATGAGGGGCGATCCTTGCGAGCGGCCTGTGGAGCAATCCGAGGATACCGGGGATAAGCTGGGAACCCTCAGCCCATGTTAGGTCCCGACCGCTATGTAACGCGCCTCGCCGACGTACCTCACGAACACCTTGAGGAGTTGGGCTTCCGAGGACTGATCGTCGACCTCGACAACACCCTTATGGGCTTTCGCCAAACGGAACTCTGCGTCGACCACCTGGCGTGGTGTGAACGCGCGCATGAACGGGGTTTCAAAATGGTGATGGTGTCGAACAACTTCACCGCTCGCGTCACCGGAATCGCGAATCAACTGCGGATTCCGTGCATTCCGAACGCGCTCAAACCGCTGCCTTTCGGCGTCATGCGGGCGATGAAAATGCTCGATTTACCGCGCTCTCAAATCGCGGTCGTCGGCGATCAGCTCTTTACCGACGTGCTTTCGGGCAAAATGTGCGGTTTGTACACGATTTTGACGGAGCCGATCGAAGCGAAAGATTTTCCGATCACCAAAGTCTTCCGATTCTTCGAAAAATTGATGCTGCCCGAGCGGCCTGCGCCATGAAGCTCGCGCTCATCGGCGATCCCGTCGAACACAGCCGAAGCCCTGAAATTCACCGGCACTTCCTGCGTGAAGCCGAGATCGACGGCAGTTACGTGGCGATTCGCGTTCCGAGAATGAACGCCATCGCCGTCGTGCGCCGCATGCGTCTCGACAGCTACACAGGTTGCAACGTCACCTATCCGCTTAAAGAAGAAGTGCTCAAAGCGTGCGACGCGCTGACGGAAGAAGGCGAACGGGCCCAGGCCGTCAACACGATTTTCTTCGGTCGCGAGATCCTCGGTCACAATACCGACGGCATCGGCGCCCGGGACGCCCTCGAAGCGGTGCTCGAAGAGCCGATCTCGCTCAAACGTGTCGGTATCTTAGGATACGGTGCGACGGCGCGCGCGATTCTCGCGCACTTCCAAGAGAACGATGCGTATCTGTTCCTGTGGGGACGCGACCGCGAGAAAGTCGAGGCCGCCTGCAAGCGCTACGACGCGAAGGAGTGGCCGTACGACAATCCGCCCGAGATCGTGATCAGCACGCTCCCGCCGAAGGTGCGGTTCGAACCGCCGATGCTCGATTCACTGATGCGCGCGGACATCGTTATGGACACGAACTACGGCTTGCGTTCAACGCTGCATCATCAGCTGGAACGCGAAATCATTCCCGGCGACGCGATGCTGGAAGCGCAGGCCCGCGCGTCGTTCGATTTTTGGCTCGCGCACACGGCGGAAGCGGAATCGGCGCTCCTCGAGTAAGCGCAACGAAACAATTGCCCTGGGTCGCGGCTACAAGGGTTGATGCTGCGAATACAAGCGTTCTTGGCCGGCTTGATGTTGGCGCTTTTGACCGAGTCGCGGACTGTTCCGAACATTGAAGCGGGGTAACGATGCCCGTTTCAACAGACGTTCAAATCGCCGGATACGGCAGCACCGTCTCCGGCGATCTCTTTCCTGCCACTTTGTGGGCGGGATGCAACTACGTCATGAACTTCACGTCCGTTAGGTCAAGCGCACCGCGTATTTCGTGAGCGAGTTGCAACGCGTTACCGGCCTTGATGAAGTGGTCGAAATAGAGCTGAGGTTGTTCGTCGGTTTCTTGATTGTAGAGGCATCCGCTGTCCCAATCATGCCGGCGCATATAAGCGACGACACTTTGAACTTCGGCTGCCGTCATTCCGATGTCCGGTGATACCAGTGCGTTTTGTCCGCCGGTCGGCTGGAAGAATATGTTCGTTGCAATGTTGAGGTAAGGATTAACTTCGATGCCCCCGAGCATCATTGGGTTTGCGCGAGGGAGCAGGAAACCGACGACGCCGTTAGCCCCAATGCTTGGCGTTGCGCCAATGATGTGCCCCAGTTCTTCGGCCGGGAGCGGAGTGCTCGGGTGCGGCGGCGGCGCTTGCGGGAACGGCGCAGACGTAACATCCAGGGCGTTCTTGATCGCACGCGCAACATCGGCAGCTCCGCCGCGCTTGCGGAAGTGAATGAACCAAATGTCCGGTTCCATCGAGTAATAGTGCTGATGATGGGCCTGGAACGTGACGTTATTGCGAATTAGTGCGTCGATGAACGGATCTACTTCGCTCGCTTTCAACGCGATATCGGCGTTGCAGTATACCGTGTCGCCGTTCAGACATTGGAAGAAGAGATCTCCGTTGATCTCAAACGACGGTAATACGCGGTACCCATGCCAATGCACGTCCTCTATGTCGTCCCGATCGATTTCAATGTCGAGAACCCCGTTTTCATACGTGCCCTGCGCGTTAATAATTTTTTGAATCTCGTCGATTGCTGCTCTCGACAGATCCTGGACTGAATAGCGGGTGCCTCCCGCATGCATTGCCCCGGACACGGTTT
This sequence comes from Vulcanimicrobiota bacterium, assembly GCA_019232905.1. Classification (GTDB taxonomy): domain Bacteria; phylum Vulcanimicrobiota; class Vulcanimicrobiia; order Vulcanimicrobiales; family Vulcanimicrobiaceae; genus JAMXLG01. Next base: position 83,526 of record JAFANA010000016.1, on the reverse strand, counting down.
GAGGCGCTCCACTAATCGGCTCACTGTCCGAGCCGCCGTTCAAGGCGCTCGAGCCGCCGCTGCATGCAGCGAGCGTTCCGGCGATAACCGCTCCGCCCAGTCTCAGCGCGTGCCGGCGTGAGACAGGCAAAACTCCGCGTTGCTCCATTACAACACACCCAAACGGCCAATACGGCCAAACGTGAGTAGCGAGGTGAGCAAGAGTTACCCACAAGATCGCCCGCCGCACTCGCCGTGTACGGAGGATAACGTTGCGCTGCAGGCAAGGCAGCACGATGCCTGTTTCGGCAGACGTTCAAATGGCCGTCTCGCAACGCTATGCGCAGCTGGCTGAGTCGATCGCGCACGGCCATGACGACGTGGAGCGCGAGCTGCTCGCGCCGCATTTTTCCGATAAAGCGAAGCTCAAGCTCAGCGTCTACGAATACGATCCGTTAACCGTGCTCGTGCAAAAGATCCAAGTGCATGGCGGCACGATGATCGTGCACGCGCAGTACGTCGGCGTGCAGGGCAGACACGAAGTGACGGTCGATCGCTGGTTACTGCTCGGCGGGGCGTGGCGGCTGGCGCAGCGCGACTAGCCGCGGACGCGTCGTGATGAGCGGTTCCTCTTGCCACATCAACCCAAGGGTCGTAACCGTGATGATAATGTTCGGCAACCAGCACGAAAGCGTCGCGTCGATGAACCCCGTGCGCCCGAACGATGACGCTGCGGAGACCATCAGGTAGTAGATAAAGAGCGCGAAGATCGAGAGGCCGATGCCGGCGAAGCGTCCGCGATTGCCGAAGCGTATCGCAAGCGGGACCGAGAGAAAGATGCCGACGATGCACGCAAAAGGCCACGCGGTCTTATTTGCGAGGTTGACGCGCAGCACACCGAGCGCCGTTCCACCGATGCCTTGCGACTGCAACGCGTCGATCTGTTGACGCAGCCGCGCACTCGACATCGTCCACGAATCGGAGTTTACGCTGCTCAAGAACTCTTTGGCGGTCTCGCCCGCCGGCAGCGGCACGGTCACGTCTTTTCCGGTTCGTTGTTTCGTCACGTCGCCGTTCGCGTTGTACCGCGAAACGACCGGCTCATGCAACGTCATGAAGCCGTCCTGGAGCGTTGCCGACTTTGCCTGGAGCGTTTCACTCCATGTTTGCATGCGAGCCGCCTTGAAAATCTGCACGCCTTCGAGCGTCGCGTTATCGGGCATCACCTGCGTCACGTAATAGACCGTTTCCGTTGCCGTGTCTTTGCGGAAGATCTGCTGCTCGGCCGGGAGCGTGTCGGCATGGTAGACGATCTGATAGAAGCTTCGCGTCGAAATGTCCACTGCTTGGGGAGCGATTGATTCATTGATGAAATAGCACGCGACGGCTGCGGCGACGCCGAAAAGAATGGGCCCGAGCGCGATGCGCCACACGGAAATTCCCGCGGCGCGCATTGCGGTGATCTCGTTGTTGCCGACGAATTGTCCCATCGACCACAGACCGGCGAGCAGCGATGCAAAAGGAAACGCCATCGGCGTGCATTGCGGCATCCGATAGATGACAAACCGTAAAACGAGAAGCACCGGCGCGTGCTGATTGATGATGAAATCAGAGGCGATGAAGAAGATGTTGAACGCCCAGAAAATCAAGAAAGCGGCGATTCCAAAAAGAAACGGCGGGATCATCGCAGAGACGAGGTAGCGGTCGAGGATGGAGACGCGCGGCATCGCCTACCCTATATGACAAAAGCCGAGCAAAGCCCGGCTCTTAACGATGAAACCCGGAGAGGGAGGGATTCGAACCCTCGAGACGCTTGTCACGTCTGCTCGCTTTCCAAGCGAGTGCCTTCAACCGCTCGACCACCTCTCCGCGGCACAGCCCGGTTGGCGCAGCGGGGCTCGAAGTCCTACGAGTCTGCAAGCGTCACGCCGCGCTAGACTGCTCGAGCAGCGCTTCGAATTCATCGGGCGGGAGCGGGCGTCCGAACAGGTAGCCCTGCGCGAATTCGCAGCCGCAGTCGCGCAAAAAGTCGGCTTGCGCGCTCGTCTCGACGCCTTCGGCCTGCACTTTGAGTCCGAGCGCGTGCGCCATTGCGATGATCGCGGTGACGATGGCCAGATCGTTGCTGTCTTCGGGAATATCGCGGACGAAGGTTTTATCGATCTTTAGTTTGTCGATCGGAAACCGCTTGAGATACGCGAGCGATGAGTATCCCGTGCCGAAATCATCGAGCGCGAGCGACATGCCGCGCGTTTTGAGCTGACGCATAATGCCGATCGAGTCCTCGGCATTGTGCATTGCAACGCTCTCGGTGATTTCGAACTCGAGCAACCGCGATTCATATCGGTTTTTTTGAATCGCTTCTTCGATCGACTTCATCAAGTTGTGGTGAAGAAACTGGCGGCCTGACAGATTTACCGCCAGGTGAAAGTCGATGGTGAAGCGCTCTTGCCACGCGCGCACTTGCTCGACCGCGGTTTTGAGCACCCAATCGCCGAGCTGCACGATGAATCCCGACGTTTCGGCTTGCGTAATGAAGGTTTCCGGCGGGTTGAAGTTGCCTTCGCGTGTCGGCCAGCGGCAGAGCGCTTCGGCGCCGACAATCGACCCCGTCGGCAAATCCACAACGGGCTGATAAAAAATCTTGAACTCGTTGTAGCTCAGCGCGTTCGCAAGGCGCTGATGCATTGGGGTCCGATAGCTCACCTTGCCGACCGGTTCTCCAATGCTAGAAGGCGATTCCTTGCGAGAAGTAGGCGATCCGCGCCGCTTCCTCGGCGAGTTCGGTCTGCATGAATGCCTCCTCGATCGTCGAGGCGATTGCAGTCACCCCGTGGCGCTCCATCACGACGAGGTTGATGCCCCGTTCGAACTCGGCCGCGCAGAGATCGGCGAGCTCTTGCGTGCCGTTTTTTCGGTACGGTGTCCAGGCGCAGGTGCCGAGTGACTCGCGAGCGCCGACAGTATCGCGGGGAAACAGCGCGCCGGTCTTTGACCAGACGACCGACATCGTCGGGTGGGTATGTACGACGGCGCGGACGTCTGGGCGCGTGCGGTAAGCGGCGAGATGCAGGGGCAATTCGCTCGTCGCGCGCTGGGCCGGATCGCGCGGCTGCCCGTCGAGGTCGACACGCACGATATCCTCGGCATGAAGGTAGCCGAGGCCGCGCTGCGAGGGCGTGACGAGCAAATCCCCGTCGTCAAGGCGCATGCTGACGTTGCCGGAGGTTCCCATGACCAGATGCCGGTCCCACAACCGGCGGCACCACAGGAGAAGTTCCTCCGTCATACCCCGGCCGGGTGCCAGATCGTTTTTATTTCGCAGTACGCGCTGATTTCGTCGAGGCTTTGCACGGATGAGCTGTACCACTCTTCGCGGGCGCGCATTGGATAGAGACGTACGCGTTTGATGTTTTCGGCCGATTCGCGCTCGATCGACTCGCGCAGTACCGGATCGACGCTTTCCAATGCGATCGCATTGACGTCCATGTGCTTTGCAAGAACCGGCGCAATTTCGTTGCGATAGCCGGTCAGCACGTTTGCGACACCCGCCGGAAGATCGCACGTTGCGAGCGCCTCGGCAAACACGACCGCGGTGCGCGGATCGAGTTCGGAGGCGATAACGACGACGGTGTTGCCGGCTACAATCGGCGGCAGCACGGCAGAGATGAGCCCAAGCAACGCCGGGCGATCGGGGGCGAGTACGGCCACGACGCCCATCGGTTCAGCGGTGGAAAAATTGAAGTGTGGGCCGCCGACAGGATTACGCGTGGAAAGCAGCGCGTTGTACTTATCGCACCAGCCCGCGTACCAGACGGTGCGGTCGATCGAGGCCGTCACCTCGCGTTCCGCTTGATCCGCCGAGAGGTCTAAGCCTTCGCGCACGCGTTCGACCAGTTCCGCGCGCCGCGCTTCCATCATCTCGGCAAGGCGGTAAAGAATCAATCCGCGCGTTGCGGGTGCGGTCTTCCACCACTTGGGTTGCGCTGCGCGTGCTGCTACGACAGCGTCGCGCGCATCTTTTCGCGAAGCGCGTGCGATATTCGCGCCGAATTCTTTTCCGTCCCAGAGCGGGTCGCTGCGTCCCGATTCAGAGCGCACGAACGCGCCGTTGATGTAAAGTTTGTACATCTTGCGCACGGCAAGGCGCACATCACCGTTCTTGGACATAGCTCTTGCTACGACGCAAGAGAGCGCCGGCCCTCGGGCGAACCTGCGCCCATGGTTGAATCGCCCTTGGGACGTGTCGTCGTCGCGGAACCGTTTGACGAGCGCGGACTCGCGCTATTGCGCGACGCCGGCGCGGAAGTCGTTTCCGTTGTAGGAAAGGCCCCGCACGAACTGCATGACGCGCTTCGCGACGCGCGCGGGCTCATCGTTCGCTCCGAGACGCGCGTTGACGCGGCGCTTCTGGAATCGGCACCGCGGTTGGAAGTCGTTGCGCGCGCGGGTGTCGGCGTGGACGCCATCGACGTCGACGCGGCGACTGCCGCCGGCATCGTCGTCGTCAATACGCCGGCGGCGAATACGCTCGCTGCAACGGAACAAACGTTTGCGCTGATGCTTGCGGCGATGCGGAATGTCCCGCAAGCGCACGCGAGCGTGCACGCCGGCACATGGGATCGCAAGCCGTTCATAGGGTACGAGCTCTACGGCAAAACCCTCGGCATCGTCGGGCTGGGACGCATCGGCAGCAATATTGCCTCACGTGCCGCCGCGTTCGGCATGAATGTGATCGCATTCGATCCCTACATTCCGGCATCGCGCGCGAACGCACTCGGCGTCGAACTGCTCGAGTTCGACGATGTTCTTGGGCGCGCGGATATCGTGACGTTGCACGTTCCCCTTACGCCGCAAACGCGCGGCATGATGGACGGCCGCGCGCTCGCGCTGATGCATGAAGATGGAGTCCTCGTGAACTGCGCGCGCGGCGCGGTCGTAGACGGTGCTGCGTTGCTCGATGCACTCGAACGCGGACATCTGCGTGCCGTCGCCATCGACGTTTTTCCCGAAGAGCCGCCGCCGGCAGATTCGCCGTCACGAAAGCTGATGATGCACGAACGCGTCGTCGCAACGCCGCACTTGGGCGGTTCGACGTACGAAGCGTTGGAGCGGATTGCGCTGGAGCTTGCGCGCGATGTCGTGCACGTGCTCGGCGGGCGTCCCGCGAGCGGCGCTGTGAACGCGCCGAGCCTCACCGGGGCCGACGCCGAGCGCGCCGGCGGCTTCGTCGACCTCGCGTATCGATTGGGCGTGCTACTCCCGCAACTCTTCGATGCATCGATGCGAGACGAACTCGCCATCGTCTTACAAGGCGAACTCGAGTCACTTGATGCGGAACCATTCCTTGCGGCGTTGCTTGCCGGCGTGTTGCCGTTCATGACCGATCAGCGCGTCACGCTGGTCAATGCAAACACGGTCGCTCGAGATATCGGCGTGCGCGCGACAGTGTCTCGTGAAGGCAGCAGCTCCCCGTTCCGTGCATCGCTGGTCGTTGCCGCTGGCGATCACCGCGTCGTCGGCACCGTGCTTCCGCATGGGCCGCGCATTGTGGAGATCGACGGATTTGAAGTGGATGCCGTGCCTTCCGGCGCGATGCTCGTGACGCGTCATCGCGACGTTCCCGGTATGGTGGGGAGAATCGGCACGATCTTGGGCAATGCCGACGTGAACATCTCGACGATGCAAGTCGCTCGCGGCGAGCGCGGCGGTGAAGCGATGATGGTGTTGGAAGTCGATCGCGACGTCGAGCGCGGCGTGCTCGATGCGATCGGACGCGTCGACGGCATCGCATCCGTGCGTCTCGCAAAAGTATGATCGTTTCTATCGTTCGTCACGGCGAAACCGACTGGAATCGCGAAGGACGATATCAAGGCCAGCGTGAGTCGCGTCTCACCGAAACAGGGCGGCAACAGGCGAACGCGCTTGCGGACGCCCTGGGCGGCGCGCGCATTTCACGGGTGATTTCGAGTCCGCTTGCGCGTTGCGTCGACACAGCCGCTCCGCTCGCAGCGCGTTTGGGTGTGGACATCGAAGTCGACCGGCGGCTGATCGAAATCTCGCATGGAACGTGGGAAGGCCGTTTGCGCGAAGATCTCGAGCGCGAAGATCCTGAGGTTCTGCGCGCCTGGCGCGAAACGCCCGAGCGCGTGCGTTTTGAAGGGGGCGAGTCGTTGGATGACGTGATGCAGCGATGGCGCGCGTTTGCCCGCACCATCGGCGAGAATGCCGATGTCGCGATCGTGACGCACGACGTGCTCGTGCGTCTTGCGTTGCTGGATGCCGCGCACCGTCCGCTTTCGCAGTTATGGGAACCTCAGGTCCGCAACGGCGCGTACGCCAGATTTTCGGTGGATGGAGGCATCTGGCAGGTGCTCGATGCGTGCGTGGACGATCATCTCGGCGATTTGCTCGTCGATACGGCACGGCAAGCGCTCTAGCTGAAAGGACTTCTCGAGATCAACATCGTCTTCGTGCGGCACGGACAAACCGAATGGAACGCGACGCGTCGCTATCAAGGCCGCAGTGATATTCCGCTCTCGGAAGCGGGCCGCGCGCAAGCACAAGCCGTTTGCGACGCGCTGCGCGATCACCGGTTTGATGCGGTCTATGCAAGCGATCTGCAGCGAGCAATTGAAACGGCGCGCATCATCGCGAAGCCGCACGGCCTCGAAGTGCAGATCGATCCGCGCATTCGCGAGTTCGACTTCGGCGAATGGGAAGGTCTCACGTGGCCGGAGATCATCGAACGGTGGCCGCAATTCGCCGAGCACGGAGCAACGGCGGCAAAGCTCTATCAGCCCGAAGGCGGCGAACGGTTCGAGGACGTGTGCGCGCGCGTGCAATCGTTTCTCGATGACCTGCGGCGAACGTCGCACGAAGACGTGCTCGTCGTAACGCACGCGGGCGTGCTGCACGCGGTGCTCGACGTGCTCGGCTCCGCCATCCAGGACCTGCCTGGCGACGGCCTGAGCGTCAGCTTTTCGCAAGCGTCCGTTACGAGGATCGCCATGACTCCCGAGCAAGTGCGGCTAATCACCCTCAACGATGTCAGTCATCTCAATTCCGCCTCTTGACGGCGCCGCCGCGCGTGCGGCGCGCGAGCGAATCGACCAGCTCACCAAACCGATCGGCAGCCTTGGACGCATTGAGGAACTCGCCGAACGGCTCGCCGCAATTCACGGCGGATTGCCTCCGGTTTACCAGCGTCGCGCGATTCTCGTAGGCGCCGGCGATCATGGTGTGACCGTCGAGGGCATCAGCGCCTATCCGGCCGAGGTCACGCCGCAAATGGTGGGCGCATTTCTTGCGGAGTTTGCCGCGATCAACGCGTTTGCGCGCGTTTCGCGCGCGGAAGTCTTCGTTGCCGATTTTGGCGTTGCAACGCCGCTGCCGAAACACGACCGGTTGATCGACCTCAACGTCGGGCTCGGCACACGGAACTTGGCACGCGAAGCCGCGATGACGGATGCAGAACTCGATCGCGCGCTCCGCGCCGGTATGGAGGCGTTCGCGTACATCCGCGAGCGGGTTTCGCCCGAAATCATCGCGCTCGGCGAAATGGGTATCGGCAATTCCACGAGTGCGGCCGCGATGATCGCGGCGTTTACCGAGGCGGCTGCGGAAACGGTCGTCGGACGCGGAACCGGCATCGACGACGAGACACTGCGTCGAAAAACCGCGATCGTCGACGAGGCCGCAACGCGTCTACGCGGCGCGGATTGGCGCGTCATCGCACGCGAGGTCGGCGGCTATGAGATCGTGGGCCTTGCGGGCGCGCTACTTGCGGCGGCGCAGGCGCGCGTGCCGGTTATTCTCGACGGCTTCATCGTTTCGGCGGCTGCGTTGCTCGCATCGCGGATCGCAAGCGAGAGCGTCGGCTACTGCATTGCCGCGCATCGGTCGCGCGAACAGGGACACGCCGTTGCGCTGCGTCACCTCGGACTCGTTCCGCTCTTCGATCTCGATTTACGTTTGGGTGAAGCGAGCGGCGCCGCACTCGCGTTTCCGTTGTGCGAAGCGGCGGCGCGGATGGTGCGCGAGATGAAGACGTTCGCGGAAGCGGGCGTCGCAACGGCGACCGAACCACTGAACGCGTGAGCGTTCTGCGTGCAATCGCGGCTGCATTTTCGTATTTTTCGATTTTCCCGGTTCGTTCGTTTGCAAGCGCACCGAACGGTGCCGCGATCGGGTGGCTGCCGCTCGTCGGCGTAGTGATCGGCGGTGCCGCGGGCGTGCTCGCCGCATTCGTGTTTTCGTATGGGCACGAGATCGCGTGGGTAATTGTCGTCGCCGTTGTTGTGAGCGTCGTGCTTAGCGGAGCGATTCACATCGACGGCTATCTGGACTGTTGTGATGCGCTGCTGATGACCACAACGCCCGCACGGCGCCTCGAGGTGCTGCGCGACCCGCGGCACGGCAGCTACGCGCTCGTCGGCATGATGTTACTTACGATCGTGTGGCTTGCGGCGCTCGCCGGCATCGCCCCGGCGCAGTATCCGGCATCGCTTCTTTTTGCCGCAGTTACGGCGCGAGCTTCGATCGTCTCGCTCGCCGGACAATATCCGCATGCGCGCAACGATAGTCGATTCGAAGCGTGCCGCTGGTACGGCGCAATCTGGTTTGTCGTGTTGCTTGGTCTTGCGTTCGCGTTGACACGTGCCTGGCAGTCGCTCGTGGTCGTGATTGCGGCGTTTCTGTTTGCGCAGGTGCTGGCGCTCGTGTTTAGCCGGCGCCTCGGCGGCGGACTTACCGGCGACACCTACGGCGCGATTATCACCGTGACCGAGGTCGCGTTGCTTATCGCGCTGCCGTGGAGTGGAGTGCTTCCGAAATAAGTTCCGCCGTGTCGACGAGACGCGGCCCCGGGCGATTCAGATACGCGTTGCCGTCGATCGCGTGTACGCGTCCCTCGCGAACCGCGCGAAGCGCTTGCCACTCTGCGATGCGCTTGAGGCCGGCGATTGCGGTGCGCGTTTGTTCGATTCCGAAGCCGCACGGACCGACGATGATATCGTCAGGATCGCTCTGCGCGATCTCATTCCACGCGAGCACGCGCGAATTAACACCGGGATTTCCAAGCACCGGTTCGCCGCCTGCGAGCTCGACGAGGCCGGGCGTCCAATGTCCCGCACTCATAGGCGGGTCCGTCCACTCCAGAACGAGCACGCGCGGACGGCTTGAATGACGCACGGAGCGCAGCGCGTCGACACGCGCTCGGAGTTCACGCACGACGGAATCGGCGTTAGCGCGGCGACCAGTGAGATCGCCGAGGGTAAGGACCGTTGCGAAAACGTCTTCGAGTGAAGACGGCTCCAGCGAAATGATCCGCGGATCCGAACGTAACCGCTTCGCAGCGCGGTCGACGATGTCGTAGGAAACGGCGCACACTTTGCAGAGTTCTTGCGTGACGATGAGATCGGGAGCAAGCCGTTCCAAAAGGTCTGCATCGAGGTGATATAGACTCGAGCCGGCGTGCAAACTTCGGCGCACATGCCTGTCGATTTCCGCCGGCGAACCGGCGTGCGGTAATGCCGATGACGTAAGCTGCGGCAATGCACGCGCCTCAGCCGGGTAGTCGCATTCGTGGGTAACGCCCACGACGTCGGGTCCGGCGCCGACGGCAAAGAGGATCTCGGTGGCGCTTGGAAGCAGGCTCACGATTCGCATGGCTCCGCCTTCGACGATCGGGCGTTTTTTCGCCTCCGGCACGTGGGTATGAAGGCCGCATGAACAGCGACCACGTCGAGCGCCTCAACACCATGATCTCTTCCGTCGAGATAGCGATGCTCACGTCGGTCGGCGAAGACGACACCTTGCATAGCCGTCCAATGGTGGTGCAAGCGGTACAGGACGATGGCACCGTTTGGTTTTTTACGAGCCGGAATGCGAGCGCTGCGTATGAGTCCGATGAGGACTGCCGCGTGAACGTGAGTTACGTCGACGCGAAGCGTTCGGTCTTCATTTCGATCTCCGGAGCGGCGAGTTTGAGCGACGATCGGGAGAAGATGGCGCAGTTGTGGGATCCGCGGTTGTCGGCGTGGTTTCCAAAGGGGCTGGAGGATCCGAATCTACGTCTTTTGTGCGTGCAAATCGAACGCGCCGAATATTGGGACGTCACACAGAATGCCCTTGCGCTCTTAGCGGGCTTTGCTCGCAAAGCCCTCACGGGTAAAACCGAGGGCGTCGGCACGCACGAACGCATCGTGTAGAGCGGCTTCGAACGCCGACGGCTGGTCGATCATCACGAAGTGGCGCGCGTTCGGAATCAGCACGACGTTCCCGTTCGGGACGTGCGCAACCCATTGACGGTACGCTTGGAGTTTAGCGTCCTGAGTTTTGAATCCGCGGTACGGATCGATTTGCGCGTCGTACGGAATGATTTCGGTAAACGGCGCGGCGATCGCGGTCAGACCCGGTGTTAAGTCGAGCAGCAGCGCCGCGCGCATCCACACCACAATCGCCGCCGGATCGCTCCGTCCTGCAAGCTCGGTTGCGCGATCGACGTCGGCAGGCGACGTGATCGTGTATTGAAGCATGTTCGTTCGCAGCGCGCTGCCGAGTTGCGCAGCGGGAATGCCCTCGTACGGTTTTGTTTCCCGAGCGACCGCCGCGTTGCGCTCCGCTTGCGTGGGTGCTTCGGGATACCCGCCTTCGACGCTGACCACCAGCGACGCGTCGTGCGGATACGTTTGCGCGAACATGACCGAGATCGTGCCGCCCAAACTGTGTCCGACGACAATGGCTCGCCGGAGATGTTGCGAGACGATAACGTCGTGGACGGAATCCACGGCGCGCTTCATCAAGTCATCTCCAGTTACCATTGGCTGTCCGTCGAATCCGGGCAGCGAAAGCACGTAGAGATCGTATCGCGGTGCAAGAGCCGCAATTTGATTGCCCCAGACCCACGGACCGCACGCCAAGCCCGGGATGAAAATGACGGGGCGTCCTTGCGGATTGCCGAAACGCTCGACTTTCGCAAAGCCTGCGTCGAACGTCGCGTGCGGTGCGGGAAGCGCGAGCAGGGTCGTTAGAAGAAGCGCAAAAACGTTCATCGGGTCTCCTTTATTCGAGGGACGGCCGCAGTGCTCGGCCGCCTGCGATTAGCACAAGTACCCCCGCAAGTCCGACGAGCACCGTCGCGAGATGCTGTAAGGATTGGTCGTTCGCGCCTGCACTGAACGTCATCGCAATGAGACTCGACGCGAGCATCGCGCCGATGTAGCCCGCGGTACGGAGTAAACCTGATGCAACGCCCATGTGGCGCACGTCCGCGTGCATTGCGAGCGTTGCTTGTTCCGAGACGGGGTTCATTCCGTTGGGAACGCCGAAGATGGCGTTGACCCCGGCGATTGCGTACGCCGTCGATTCAGCGTGCAGTTGACGCAAGAAGAAAGCTCCAACGAGTGCACCCGTGCAACCGATAAGGAGCGCGCGCTTTGGCCGCAATCGCGGTGCGATCATCGCGCATCCGATCGCGACGAGCGAGGTCGGCAGCATGAAGAGTCCCGCTTCTGCCGGCGTCGATCGGTGCGACTCCTCGAGCCACTGCGGAAAGCCGTAGAAGATCGAGTAGAAAATCGTGTAGATGATCACGTACCGTCCATAAACGGCAACGAGGCGCAGGTTGTGAGCGAGCATGCGGACGTCGATGAACGGTGCGCCGCTTCGAAATTCGATCGCAGCCCAGATCGCGAAACAGACGACTGCTCCGGCGATGACCGCAATCGACGCCGATTTCGGGTGCAGCAACACGACAAGGGTAAGCGTTAGGCCCGCGGCAAACGTCGCGATGCCCGCGAAGTCCACTTGGCGCAGCGACGCGCGCCGGCCGCGCGGCGTCGTGCCCCGCGGCAGCCAAAACGCGCCGAGAATACCCGCAATGAGTGCGACGGGCACGACGGCGACGATCGTGGCGCGCCATCCACCCGCGAGCACGAGCAGTCCACCGAGCGTCGGACCGATGACGATGCTCACTTGCCCCGCGACCGTCACGGCGCTGAGTGCCGGGCCGTGCAGTCGTCCCCGATCATCAGAGGCAAAACGGCGCAACAGAATCATCGCTGCGGGATATGCAGCCGACGTGCCGAGTCCGAGAAGAACGCGCCAGGCAATGAGCACGTCGAGCGATCCGGCAAACGAACCGCCGATGCCCGCAAGTGACGTCAAGATCAATCCGGTATAGAAGACGGGAACGGCGCCGTAGATGTCGGCAAGGCGTCCCATCAGCGGTTGACCGACGGCCGTTGCAAGATACAGTGCAGCGATCAACCACGCTGTCTCTGCCGCGGTCGCATGAAACGCATCGCCGATCGGAACGAGTGCGGTCGCGATGACCGATGAATTAATAGGGTTGAGCGTAAGCCCGAGCAGCAGCGGTGTGAGATTGCGAGCGGTGAGACGTTGTTCGGACATTCCCGCGCTTCATCGTCGTTCGCGCTTCATATGTCCTACGTAGACTACCGCATCTTTCGCTTGCAGCGTGCCGGGAAATCCGCGTTCGAGCAATGCGAGACATCGATGCGCACCTTCGGTCTCCAGCGCATGCGCACGACCGTAAATATGCAGCGTGCGATCCATGAAACCCGCAAGCCACGGATCGCGCGGATAATGATGATCCCAATCCTCGATCGCGAGCTCGACGTTGTCGATGCCGCGAACCGAACCGGTAACGAGCAAATCACTTGCAGCCTTATGCTCGTAGGCGACCAAGCGATTTCTTATTCCTAAAATGCTCTCTTTAAGCGGGCCGAAATATTCGTCGGCCGGCGCAGAGTCGTGAATGTCGGCGTACGCTAACGACGAGCAAGCAAGCGTGACGACCGCAATACACGCGAAAGCGAGCGAGCGTACCATGCAAATGCTCCTTTACTAAGCATTATCGGTACGCTCGCTTCGTTTGTCTAGCTACAGTGCTTGTGCTACTGTCCTTGCGCGAGCGAGTATCCGCGCTCTCCGTTGAACGTGAAGAGCCCCTCGGTCTTAATCACGTCGAAACCGGCTTTTTCCAGTTCCCCCAACAGTTGCGCGACGTGGCCCTGCGTGAAGTGACCGTTGTCGGCCTCGAAACGGCACGACCAATGGTCGCTCCAGTACGTGTCGGGATTACCGTTCGGCCACACTTTCGTGCCGCGGTTGGCGATCACGGTCAGCTTTGCGCCGTCGACGGCGACGCGCTGCATCGCAGCAGCAATGCGATCGGGGTTCCCGTCGGGCTGATCGATGAAGACGTCGACGCCCACGCGCTTTTTTTCCGGACGCGGTCCCGCGCCGCGAATGGAGAGATCCATGTGCGCTTCGGCTTCGTACTCTGCTTCCTTGAGCTGCGAGGGACGCTGGCCGAGGCGCGCGATGACAGCGTCGGCGAATTCACGCGTCCCGACCTTTTCTTTCGAGACGCCTTCCTTATAGATGTCATACGTGTGGATCCCGTCTTCGATCGTTTTCAGCCACGCATTGTGCACGCGTTCGGCAACTTTGCCTTGACCGATGTGCACGAGCATGAGAATCGCACCGTGCAGCAAACCGGAAGGGTTGGCCATGTTCTGACCGGCGCGACGCGGCGCGGAGCCGTGAATCGCTTCGAACATCGAGCAATGATCGCCGATGTTCGCGGAGCCGGCAAGACCGACGGAACCGGTGATCTGCGCCGCAACGTCCGAAAGCACGTCGCCGTAGAGATTCGGCATGACGATCACGTCAAACGCTTCGGGCGTGTCGGCCATCTTCGCGGCACCGATGTCGACGATCCAGTGCTCGCTCTCGATTTCGGGATATTCCTTCGCGATCTCATCGAACGTGCGGTGGAACAAGCCGTCCGTAATCTTCATGATGTTGTCTTTGGTGAAGCACGTGACTTTTTTTCGCTTATTCGCGCGCGCGTATTCGAACGCGTAACGGATGATGCGTTTGCTCCCCGGACGCGAGATCAGCTTCAGGCACTGCGCGACTTGGTTGGTTTGACGGTGCTCGATACCGCCGTAAACGTCTTCCTCGTTCTCGCGCACGATGACCACGTCCATCTTGGGATGTTTCGTCGCCACGTACGGCGCAAGCGACGCGCAGGGACGCACGTTTGCATACATGCCGAGCGTTTTGCGAACCGTCACGTTGAGACTCTTGAACCCGCCGCCTTGCGGCGTCGTGATCGGCGCTTTGAGGAACACCTTCGTGCGGCGCAGCGAATCCCACGACTCGGGTTCGATGCCGCTTTGCAGTCCTCGATTGTAAATCGCTTCGCCGATATCGATGCGTTCGAGCTCGAGCGCCGCGCCCGCCTCGGTGATGATGCGAAGCGTCGCATCCATAATCTCCGGGCCAATGCCGTCGCCGTAGGCTACGGTAACCGGAACCTTCTTTTCTGTCGCCACTGTGCTTGTCATAACGTCGTTATCTGTTCCATTGATAGGCGTTCCAGCCTTCGCTGATTCCGTTCGGCGTGAAATTTTGCAGGTCCGGCGAGTGGACGTAGCGTTGACGCTGATCGTAGACGAAGACGCCCGGCGCGTCGTGGAGCAGGAGCTCCTGGATTCTTAAGTAGGCAGCTCTGCGGCGACCCCGGTCGAACGTCGAGAGGGCGACACGCTGCAGCGCTTCCATTTCGGAGCTGCAGTAATGCATGATATTGTTTCCGGACGGCGGCTGCATCGAGCAAAGGAATTGCGACGAGTCGTCGGGATCCGCGCCGGCAACCCAGGAGTAGGTCGCGATGTCGAACTTTCCGGAATTGTAGATTCCGCCCGTCTGCGCCGACGCGTAGAGCAACTGGTAGTCATAGCCCTTGAGTTGGATGTCGATGCCCGCTTGGCGTAGCATCTGCTGCATTTGCTCAACCATTGCTTGCACCGACGCGCTGCCGAGCGGGAATGCGATTTGCGGGGAGAGCGGCTGCCCGTTCTTGCGGCGGATACCATCCGCACCGGCTTTCCATCCGTCGGCGTCGAGGATTGCTCGGGCTTGCGAAAGATCGAAGGGCAGCGGCTTTAATCCGCCGGGGTACGCCCATGAGAAATCCGTTTGATCCGCGATCGCGACGATGGCCGATCCATACGTCGATTTTCGCACGATCTCGTTTTTGTCGATCGCGAGCGCGATCGCGCGGCGCACAGCCGGGTCGTTGAGCGGCGGATGCTGGAGATTGAAGAGTATCCCGAACCATACCGGCGCCTTCACGAGCTGACGGACGAGGCGCGTATCGGTTTTTACATTGTTGTAGAGCGAGCCCGTCGCTTGTGTCACCAAATCGATGTCGCCGGTGCGCAGCAGTGACTCCTCGGTATTCGCATCCGGTACTATGCGAATGACGATCTGCTTCAACTTCGGTGCGCCGAGGAAATAGTCCGGATTGGCGTCCAGTACGACGCGATCGTTACGCTCCCAGCGCGCGAATTTAAACGGCCCGCTTCCTACGGGCGACGCATTGAATGGAACGTTGTTGAGGTTCGGATACTTCGCGAGCAAATGTTCGGGAAGAATTCGATACGGCTGATCGCTTTCGCCGAAGATCGTATCGACTGCCGGCGGGAAGACGCGTTTCATGCGCATGACGACGGTACGATCGTCAGGCGTATCGATCGACGCGATTTGGTCGTATCCGTGATGAGAGACCACGTTGTTCGAACGGTTCATGATCGCTTGCCACGTGAATTTGACGTCGCGGCTCGTCACCGCGACGCCGTCCTGCCACTTCGCATTCTTGCGGAGGTGATAGGTTATCGTCAATCCGTCTTTGCTGATTCCGCCGTTTGCAGCGGTAGGAACCGCTTCGGCGAGATCCGGGATTTCTCGGCCGCGATCGTCGAGCGTCACCAGTTCGCTGAAGATCAATCCGTCAATAAAGTTCTCGTCGGAGTTCTGCTCGAGAATCGGATTGAGCTGCGTCGGATTGATCTGCGTTGCAATGCGCCAGATACCGGACGGTCCGCTAGGACCACCGGCTTGTTTCGTGCAGGCCGGCGCGCACAGCAACGCCGCGCAAAGAAGAAGCGACGAGAATCGTTTCATTGCCCGTCGCTTCGAAGTTACGTCTGGAGCCCCTTCGCCTTACTCCACAAGGCGGAATTTCGCGTACATGTACGGGTAGTCGTCGTAGAACCAGTTGCGGAACGACCGCCGAATCATCTCGCGCGCGGTCACCGGCGAGGCGCCTTTCATAACGTAGTGGCGTCCGTCGAAGAAGTCCGCCGAGTATTCGGGGTATGACGCCATCGGCTCGAAGCCGGGCAGCGGACCAAACGGCGTCGACGTCCACTCCCAGCCGTTGCCGATGAGATCGTTGATCTCCCAGGCGCTCGCGCCGGCGGGGTGCGCGTCGACGGGTTCTGCGTCGAAGCGTTCGAAGTCGAAATTTCCGAACATAGGATGCGGCGCGTTCGCTCCCCACGGGTACGGCCGTTCGATTCCGCCCGGCGCGGCGAACGCGGCGCGATGATATTCCGCCTCGGTCGGGAGCCGTTTGCCGGCCCATTGCGCGTACGCCCGCGCTTGTTGATTCGTCACCCACACCGGCCAGGAGAGCGGCAGCGGCAACTCTTCAAATACACCGCGTAAGAACATTTCGCCGTCGCGTTCGTTCCAGAAGACCGGTACCGGTCCGCCGTCGGCGACAAACGTTAGCCAATCGCCGTTCGTCACCGGGAAGCGTTGCATGCTAAATGCGGGAACGTCGACTTCCATTCGGCCGAACTCATTGTCCCATCCGAACGGAATCTCATCGGGATCGGCGCCGAGCGTAGCGATGCCCGCATCAACGTCGCGCATCTCGTTGCGAATCTCGCCGTGATCGACGTGAACTTGAGCGATGCGTCCCTTTTTACTCGCGTCCAACTGGTGAATGATATAGAGCAGCGTTTCGTGATGCATCTGCTCGTGTTCGAGCATCGTATATGCCGCTTGCCCGCGAACCAAACGCGGAACGCTATCGTCGACGATCTTTGCTGTGGTAAGCGCGCGTGAGATGCGCTCGTCGATCGTGTGTCCCAATTCTTCGATGCGTTCGCGTGGCGGCCAATCACTGCGATCGTGCGTGCGGGCTGCGTCGAGTGACGACGGATCGATGCCGCGTTCAAAGAGCTTCTCGAGCGCCGGATCGATCGGCGCTTCGCCGAGCGCGCGTTCGTTGAGGATCAGATAGCTGAAGACCGGCAGATGGCCTTCGTAAAACACGAATGGGTGGCGCAGTGGAATCGGACGATCGTGCATTGCCGATTCGTCGATGAGGGCGAAGAGATTCGCGGAACGTTCGCGGTTTCGACGGTACCAGTCCAACAGGTAGGCGCGGTCGAGTCCAACGGTCGCGGTGGTCGTCATCGGGTACCTCCTACCCTGAAGCTGCGGCGGCCTCCCGTCGGCGCAAGAAGAAGGTCTCGAAGTCATTGGCCGGGAGCGGTGGTGCGATCGCGTACCCTTGCACGATATCGCACCCGTTCTCCTTAAGAAACGCTATTTGGGTTTCGGTTTCAACGCCTTCGGCAACGACTTCCAGTCCCAGGCTGTGCGCCATACCGATGACCGTCCGGACGATTGTTTCATCGAAGGCTTCGTGTCCGAGGCCGACGACGAAGGAACCGTCGATTTTCAACACGTCGAGCGCAAAGCGCCGGAGATAGGCAAGTGATGAGTATCCTGTTCCGAAATCGTCGACGGCGGTGCGAATGCCGGCGGCTTTGAGGTCGCGCACGATGCCGACCGTCTGCGCCGCGTCCGACATTGCCACGCTCTCGGTGATCTCGACTTCCAAGAACGACGGATCGAGCGACGCGCTTTCGACTGCTGCGATGACGTGCCGCCGCAAGTCGCGCGCGTGAAATTGACGTCCCGAGAGATTGACCGCTAAGCGGAGAGGACCAAGGGAGGCATGCCATCGGCGAACCTGCTTTGCCGCAGTTGCGAGCACCCAATCGCCGAGCGGAACGATTAAGCCCGAAATCTCAGCACTCGGAATGAAATGCCCGGGTTCGATCAGCCCGCTTTTGGGATGATTCCAACGCACGAGCGCCTCGACGCTTACTACGTCGCCCGTACGCAAGTCGATCTGCGGCTGGTAATACACGACGAATTCGTCGAGTTCGAGCGCGCGGCGCAACAGCTTTTCTTGCGAAAGGCGCATGTGAATCGGCGCTTCGAGCGTGGCATTGTAGAAATAGTAGCCGTTGCGTCCGCGGTCCTTGGCGCGGTACATCGCAATGTCCGCGTTCTTGATCAACGTTTGATCGTCGCGGCCGTCTTCCGGATAGATTGCAATGCCGATGCTGGTCGAAATGAACTGCTCGTACTCGTCGAGTCCGAACGGTTCGGAAATAGCCGCGATGATGTGTTCCGCCGTTTCGCGGACGTCTTCTGCATCGCGGCAGTCGGTGAGTAAGACGACGAATTCATCGCCGCCCATGCGCGCGATCGTTGCGCGGTCACCCAATTGATCGATAAGACGATTCGCGGCCATTTGCAACAGGCGATCGCCGCGCGCATGACCGAGCGTGTCGTTGACGTCTTTGAAGCGGTCGAGATCGAGAAAGAGCACCGCAACGCGTCCGAGCCGGGATTGCGCGACCTCGATCGCGTCGCGCAACTTCTCGGCGAGAAATACGCGATTCGGCAATCCGCTGAGCGAGTCATAATAGGCCATGGCCCGCAGCCGGGCTCGAGCGCGGCTGCGGTCGATCGTGCCTGCAATGAGCGTTGCAATGAGTCCGAGCAAATCGGCGTCGGTAGAACGTAGGTCTCGATCGGCCTGCGCGGCGCTGCCGAAGACCAGAGCGCCGTACGGTTCGCCGGCGACGTCGAGCCGCATCGCGATACCGTTTTCAAAGGGAACCGGAATCGCCGGACCGGGGAGCGCAGCAACGCGCTCGGCGATCTGCAACACGGCGGCATCGGTGATCGTCTCGACGTTCGGGTCGCGGAAAATCGCTTCGATCTTTGCATCGCCGCTCGTGCCGTCGACGACGGCGCCGGCGGTCAGGTCGAAAGCTTGGCATCCCATTTCGAGCGACGCGCGCATGCGCACGTCAGGATAGTCGCCGCTCGCCGCGATGAAGTACAGATTGCGAATGCGCTCCGCTTGCATCTCCGCGTGACGCTCCGCGGTGCGCCGCTCCGTCACGTCTTGTAAGATGGTGTAGACGCCGACGACATCACCATGCGAGAACTGCGGCACGAGCGTTGCTTCGAGCTCAACGGGCGACCCGTCGATACGAAATGCTTTGCAGGTGATGGTGCCCGGTTCGCCGTTGAGAGCGCGTTCGAATGCTTCCGCACTCGGGCCGTGCTGCTCGGGCGGCATGAAGAGGTTGAAGTGCGCACCGATAACCGCTTCCCGCGGAAACGATCCGATACGCAAACATGCGTCGTTGACGTCGGTGATGATGCCGTCGGGTGAGACTGCGATCACGCCATCGGGGTTGTGCGCGAAGAGCGAGCGCAACCGTGCTTCACTTTCGTGCAGCTCGCGTTCCTGACGAGCGATGTGGGCTTGGGCCACTCGCGTTTCCGTTTCATCGCGAATGATCGAATAGACGCCGTCGATCGCGCCGTCCCGATACGTCGGCACGGTCGTGATCGTGACCTCCAGGAGATCTCCCTCGAGCGTGTACGCTCGCGCGTGACGGATTAGCGTCTCTCCCGAAAGCGCTCGCTGCAGGTACGCTTCGTGCTTGGGAACGTCGTCCGCATGCAGAAAGGCGCTATAATGCATCCCAATGACGGATTCGCGCGAAGCACCAAAGCGCGTCACCGCATGATTGACGTCGATGATGTGTCCGTCCGCCGAGAAGATCATGATGACGTCCGGATTGTGCTCGAAGAGCGAGCGAAAACGCTCTTCACTCTCCCGTAGCGCGGTTTCGTCTACGCGATTAGTGCGCAAGGTACTCGTAGAGCCCGTGGACACCGCCTTCGCGACCAAACCCTGATTCCCGATATCCGCCGAACGGCGAGCCGGGATCGAATTGATTGAAGGTATTGCACCAAACGACACCGGCACGCAGTTGCTGCGCGATCCACATGTTCTTGCTCCCCTTGTCCGTCCAAATTCCCGCCGAAAGGCCGTAGGGCGTGTTATTTGCTTTATCGACCGCTTCGTCGGGGGTCCGGAACGTGAGGATCGAGAGGACGGGACCGAAGATTTCCTCGCGCGCAATGCGGTGCGAGGGGTGGACGTTGGTGAAGAATGACGCGGGGAAGAAGAAGCCGCGCGCGGGCAGATCGCCGCGTTGCTGGACGAGCGTCGCGCCTTGCTCAACACCGCTCTTCACGAGCTCTTGAATCTTTTCGAGTTGCGCGCGCGAGTTGATCGCGCCGATGTCGGTATTCTTATCGAGGGGATCGCCGAGGCGCAGAGTTTGCAGCCGTTCGGTTAGGCGAACGACGATTTCGTCGTGCACGCGCTCTTCGACGAGCAGGCGCGAACCCGCGCAACAGACATGACCTTGATTGAAGTAGATTCCGTTGACGACGCCTTCGATCGCTTGATCCATCGGCGCATCGGCGAACACAATGTGCGCCGCTTTGCCGCCGAGTTCCAGCGTTAAGCGTTTATCGGTGCCTGCGAGCCGCCGGGCAATTGATTTACCGACTTCGGTCGATCCGGTGAAGGCAATCTTGTCAACGTCTTCATGCTCGACGAGCGCCGAGCCCGTCGCGCCGTCGCCGGTCACAACGTTGACGACGCCCGGCGGAAGTTCGCATTCTTCAATGATCTGCGCGAGCGCAAGCGCCGTGAGCGGCGTCGTCTCCGCGGGTTTGAGAACGACGGTATTTCCGCATGCGAGAGCCGGTGCAATTTTCCAGGCTGCCATGAGCAGCGGAAAGTTCCACGGCACGATCTGCGCGCAAACGCCGAGCGGCGACGGCTCGCGGCCGGCACGTAAGACGTATTCGAGTTTGTCGGCCCAGCCGGCATAGTAGAAGAAGTGTGCCGCGGCCATCGGGATATCGAAGTCGCGCGATTCCTTGATCGGCTTGCCGCCGTCGATCGTTTCGAGCACCGCGAGTTCGCGTCCGCGCTCGGTGATCGCGCGCGCAATCCGGTAGATGTACTTCGCGCGATCGGCGGGTTTGAGACGCCGCCAATACTTCTCGTAGGCTTTGCGCGCAGCGCGAACCGCGCGATCGACGTCGGTCGGCGTCGCGTAGGCGATCTCCGCTAGTCGAGCCTCATTGGCCGGATTAATCGTATCGAAGTGGCCTTCGCCCGCCGGCGACGCCCACTTACCGTCGATGAAGAGCCCGTACCGCTCGCGAATCGCGGGGCGCAGACTTTCGGGAGCAGGAGCATACTCAAATACCGCCATCGTTCCTCAATCCTAGAGCTCGGCTCAATCCTTTGGGATGTAATCGCTTCCCGCGTAGTGCCCCGTTTGTTCCTTTTCCAATTGCATCAGCAAATCGTCGAGCAGCGAACTTGCGCCGATGCGAAAGTACTTCGGATCGAGCCACCCATCGCCGAGCGTTTCTTTGACGATCACGAGGTACGCGAGCGCGTCTTTCGTCGTCCGAACTCCGCCCGCTACCTTGAGTCCACGCCGCTCCCCGGTCCGGCGCGCAAAATCACGTAACGCCTCGCACATTACGAGCGCGGTCGGCGGCGTTGCATTCGTGCCGACTTTACCCGTCGAGGTCTTGATGAAATCCGCGCCCGCTTCCAGTGCGAGGTCGCTTGCGCGGCGGATGTTGTCGTAGGTTCCGAGTTCGCCCGTTTCGAGAATGACTTTGAGATGAACGTTCCCACAGAGGTGTTTGACTTGGACAATTTCGTCGAAGACGGCTTGCTCGCGTCCGGCAAGAAAAGCGCCGCGATCGATCACCATGTCGATTTCATCGGCACCGGATGCAATTGCAGCTGCGGTGTCGGCGAGTTTCACTTCGATGTTCGAGAGGCCGCTCGGAAACGCTGTTGCAACCGATGCAACAGCAACGCTGCTGCCGCGTAATGCGTCTTTCGCAACGGAGACCAGGTTCGGATACACGCATACGGCAGCGACGCTCGGCACATTCGGCCAACCGGGACGCGGACGAAGCGCTTTCGCACAGAGCGAACGCACGCGCCCTTCGGAATCTTTACCTTCCAGCGTCGTGAGATCGGTGCAGCGAATCGCCAAGGTGATCCCTTCGAGCTTCGCTGAGGTTTTGATCGACCGCTTTCCGAGCGCAGCAGCGCGCGCCTCGAGCATAACGGCGTCGACTGAGACGGACGGTGCGAGTAGACCCATACCGCCCGCTACAATTCAAGCGGCCGAGGAAAAATCCCCGGCCGCTCTGACGATTCGCGCGTGTCCGTTACAGCGTTCCGCGCCGCTCTTGCTCTTTTTCGATGGAAACGAAGAGCGCTTTGAAGTTTCCTTTACCGAACGAGAGGCTGCCTTTGCGCTGGATGATTTCGAAGAAGACGGTCGGGCGGTCCTGAAGCGGCTTCGTGAAGATCTGCAGCATGTAGCCTTGATCGTCTCGATCGACGAGGATGCGGCGCTGACGAAGCACGTCGAGCGCCTCATCGATCTTGCCGACGCGCTCTTCGAGCATATCGTAGTAACTCTCGGGCGTATCGAGGAATTCGACCCCGTTGTATTTGAGGGCGTCGATCGTCGTGACGATGTCGTCGGTGCGGATCGCGATGTGCTGGACGCCGGCGCCGCGATAGAAATCAAGGTACTCCTCGATCTGCGATTTCTTCTTGCCTTCAGCCGGCTCGTTGATCGGGAATTTTACTTGATGGCGCGGATCGGTCATCACCTTCGACTTTAGCGCCGTGTATTCTGTCGAGATGTCCTTGTCGTCGAACGAAACGAGCTGCGAGAAGCCGAACACCTTTGCGTAGAAATCGCCCCAAGCATCCATCTCACCCCAGCCGACGTTGCCGACGCAGTGATCGATGAATTGCAGCTGCGGTTTCTTACTGCCTTGAATCGAACGGCGCTCCTCGACAAAGCCCGGCATGAAGATACCTTTATAGCCGTCGCGCTGCACGAACGTGTGCACGGTGTCGCCGTACGTGTGGATCGTCGCCTTGACAATGCGGCCGTGTTCGTCGCTCGACTCCGCCGGCGCTGCGACCGCTTTTGCGCCGCCCGCAATGGCTTTGTCGTAGGCCGCGCGGACGTCGTCGACCACAATCGCGATATCTTTCACGCCGTCGCCGTGCAGCATGACGTGCTTGGCGATCTCGTCGTCGGGAACGAGGCTGGCGGTGAGCACGAAGCGTATCTTGTTCTGCTCGAGAACGTAACTGGCGCGGTTCTTCACACCCGTTTCGGGCCCGGCATACGCGACCTGCTCGAACCCGAAGGCCGACATGTAGTAGTGGGCTGCCTGCTTTGCGTTGCCCACGTAGAATTCAACGTAATCCCAATCGATACGCGCCAGCGGATTGCTGCGCGCTTCCGTCATCGTGCTCATGACGTTCGCTTAGCGAAGCGTCGAGAGGGGCCCTGTCGAAAGAGCCGTTCATGAGCACGTCTACGCCGCTCCAACCGAAGATCCGCGCCGCCTTCGAGCGCCTTATCGACTATGCCGGGCTCTTTCCGCCCGCCAAGCTCGACATGCACGCGGCACTTGCCGAGTACGAGAGCAGCCGCAACGGTCCGTATGCGTGGATGCTCGGACGTTTCGTCGTTCCCGCATCGCGGATCGAAGAGTTGCTCGCTCAGGCAGAGGTATCACAAATTCCACTCTCGGTGATCGTCGATGCGGGAAGCGACGCACGCGCCTGGTTCGGCAACGCCGCCCGTATACTCGAGAAAATGCGAGCGTATCGAGACACCGAGCCGCGAATCTCCATCGAGGCGCTCGAAGTTCCGTTGCCCCCGTTGCTTTCGCAGCGTGAGACGTATGAAGCGACGATTGGTCAATTCGCAATGCTGGCCGAGCGGCATGGATTGCGGGACCTTCCGACGTATGTCGAGTTGCCGCGCGACACCCGTTTCGGTGAATCGATCGTTCCGACGATGGCGTCGTTCGCGCGCTACGGCGTCGGTGCAAAACTGCGTTGCGGCGGTGTCGTTGCATCCGCGGTTCCATCCGTGGAAGAAGTTGCGACGTTTCTTGCCGCTTCGGGTGACGCCGGTGTATCGTTCAAGGCGACAGCCGGACTCCATCATCCGCTGCGGCATTTCAATGATGCGGCGGGGTTTACGATGCACGGCTTCCTCAATATCCTCACCGCGGCTGCGCAGCGCGATGCTTCGGAGGCGACACTCGTCGCGACCCTCTTACGCGAAGACGCTCGCGATTTCGACGCGCTCGACGCCGCCGCGCTCTCAAAGGCACGCCAAGCGTTTATTGCTTACGGCAGTTGCAGTTTCAGCGAACCCGTCGACGATCTCGTCGCCCTCTCGATCCTTCCGAAAGCGTAACCGGTCTCGTGCCTCACATTGAATCCTGGCTGGAGATTCCAGCCGGCAGTGACTTCACAATTTACAACCTGCCGTACGGAGCGTTTCGCGCGAACGACGGGCGCCTGCATCTCGGCATCGCCATCGGCGCGAAAATCCTGGATCTGCATGCGGTTGCCGATGCCGGATTGCTCGACGACATTTGCGACCGGCGAATCTTGCAGGCGGAGCGGCTGAATCCGTTTCTCGCCTTAGGCCGTGAGAAGTGGAAGGCGTTGCGGTTGCGGATCGCGGCCTTTCTGCGTACCGATCAAGCTGCGGATGCGCGGCTTCGTGAATTGAACGCGTCGCGGGTATTCGTCGATCAAGCCGATGCGAAGATGGCCGTCCCGATGAACATCGGTGATTACGTCGACTTTTACTCATCGATCGAACACGCGACGAATTTAGGAAAAATTTTTCGTCCGGACGGTGAAGCGTTGATGCCCAATTGGCGCCACATCCCAATCGCGTATCACGGGCGTTCGAGTACGATCGTCATCGACGGCACGCCGATCGTGCGTCCGTCGGGTCAGCGCAAACCGCCGGGCAGCAATATGCCGGTCTTTGGTCCGAGCACGAAGCTCGATATCGAACTCGAAGTGGGATTCGTCACCGGCCCCGGCAATAAACTCGGCGAACCGATTCCGGTCGAAAAAGCGCGCGACCATATCTTCGGCCTCGTGCTCGTCAATGACTGGAGCGCACGCGACATCCAAGCGTGGGAGTATCAGCCGCTGGGACCGTTCTTGGGCAAATCGTTCGCGACCACGATTTCTCCCTGGATCGTGACCATGGACGCCCTCGAGCCGTTCCGTACGAACGGCCCCGTCCAAGAACCGCAGCCGTTGCCGTACCTGCGCTCCGGCGACCGGTGGTCGTACGATATTGCACTTGCCGTGGATTTGTCTACGAAGCGCATGCGCGCGCAAGGGTCGACGCCGAAAACCGTATCGCGCACGACGTTTAAAGAAATGTATTGGAACATGGCGCAACAACTCGCGCACGTCACGGTTAACGGCACGGCCATTCGTCCCGGTGATCTCTATGCGTCCGGAACGATCAGCGGTACCACGCCTGATGCCTTCGGCAGTTTTATCGAGATGACGTGGAACGGGACGAAACCGATACGCGCCGGCGACGAGACACGCACGTTTCTCGAAGACGGTGACGAAGTGACGTTGCGCGCCTGGTGCGAATCCGGCGACTTTCGCATCGGTTTCGGCAAGGCAAGCGGCACGATCGTTCCGGCGCGCTAGATGAACGACGTCGACGCGATTCTCACGCTCAATCGGGAGTCCGAGGCACTCCTCTCGCCGCTTGACCCCGACAGCACGCAGGCATTGATCGACACGGCGTATTGCGCGTGGGTTACGCCTGAGCGCGACGCGATGCTGATCGCGCTGAACGAAAAGTCGACCTATGCGAGCCCGAACTTCAAGTGGTTCTCGCAACGGTACGAGCGTTTCATCTATGTCGATCGGGTCGTCGTTGCCGAATCGGCGCGCGGGCGCGGTCTCGCGCGTGCGCTCTACGAGCGGTTGATAGGCCAGGCGCGCGCCGACGGCTATCCTGTCGTTTGCGCGGAGATCTATTACGATCCGCCCAATCCCGCCTCCGACGCGTTTCATGAATCGATGGGGTTTGTCGAGATCGGTCGCGCATATCTCGACGACCGCGGCAAGAGCGTGCGTTATATCGTGCGTTCGCTCGAAGCTCAGCCGCCGGAGAGCTGATACACGCCGGCGAGTGCGACGATGATGCCGCTCAGCATTTCGCCATATTTCTCGAGCGTACCGATTCCGCGCCGTTGAACGCCGCGCAGACCCGCAACCGAAAGCGTAACGTACGTCGCCATCGTCGCGGCTGCAAAAACAACGGCCATAGTAATCAGTAACTGCGGCCGGTACGTCGACGCCGCGAGAAACGCGGGAATTCCCTCGATCATCGGTGACGAGCCCAAGATGAGGAGAAGAGCGGTTCGCCCGGTTACGGCATGACCGTGGTCGTGCATCACCGCCACGTCACCGCGGTCGTGCAGATCGTGGTCGTGATGCTGATGCCAATGGACGTGTTCGGTTCCGTCGATATGGCGATGCAAGTGACCGTGTTCGAAATGCTCGTGATCGTGATGGCCCTGGCCGCCCGCCTCGCGCCAGCCTCCATAGGCAATCCACAATCCGAACGCGATAAGCGCGATCGCCGAGATCAGGGTGATTTCGCGCGCGTACTGTGCTGCCGTAAGCGCGCCCGCACACCATACGATTGCTCCGAGCAGCAAAGTCGTCGTAACATGCCCGGCACCCGCGGTCAGCGCAGCGCGCGCGGTTTGCGCCGCCGACCAGCCTCGCTGCCGCGCAACAACCACGACCGGTCCCCAGTGGTCGGGAACGATCGTGTGTAGAATGCCTACGGCGGCTACGGTGAGTACGAGGGCTGCTGCTCGATCCATGAACGATAGTACTGCGCGTCTTCGACGGCGAGCGCGGCTTGCGCGAGCTGCAGCGGTGCAAACGTATCGACCATGACCGCGATTTCATCGGTCGAGGTTTTGCCGAGGCTTGCCTCAACTGCGCCGGGCTGTGGTCCATGTGGTGCGCCGGCCGAATGCAGCGTGATCGAACCTTCTTCGACGCCGCGACGGCTCATGAAGTTGCCGCTGACGTAGTAGAGCACTTCGTCGCAATCAACGCTCGAGTGATTGTATGGAACCGGAATGGCAAGGGGATGATAGTCGAACAGACGCGGCACGAACGCACAGAACGCGGCACCGGGCGCTTCGAACGTTGCATGTGCGGGCGGCGGCTGATGCAGCTTGCCGGTGATCGGTGCAAACTCTTCGAGATTGAAGGCATACGGATAACAGTATCCGTCCCAACCGACGACGTCGCACGGATGATTCTGCACGATGTACGTGGCGTACCGGCCGGCGTTGCTCACGCGGACTTCATACTCGCCCGGCGCATCGACCGGTGATTTCAGCACCGGCACGCGGAAGTCGCGTTCGTAGTAGGGCGCGTGCTCTTCGAGTTGCCCGTATTCGTTGCGGTACTTGCGCGGAATCTTCACCATGCCGGTCGATTCGTGCACGAGCATGCGCGTCGGCGCGGAAGGAATTAGGCGATATGTGGTTCCGGTCGGAATGATGATATAGTCGTTCGCGCGATAGGCCAGCTCGCCGAAGTTCGTTTCGATGACACCGGCGCCGTGATGAATGAAGAGTAACTCGTCGCCGCCCGTATTGCGATACCAGTACTCCATCGGGCGGTCGGCGTTTGCAATCGATATCAACAGATCGCTATTGCCGAGCACCGGACGGCGCGATTCGATTGCATCGCCGGAAGTCTCGATCTGCGCCGTCTTGAAATGCCGGTTACGCAGCGGCTCGTTCGCAATGAGCTGCACCGGGGGCCGGTTCCACTCGCGCACGTCGAGCGTCGCCGTCGGCGGCCGCAAATGGTAGAGCAGTGAGTAAACGCTTTCGAATCCTTTGGTCGAGAAGAGTTCTTCAGCGTAAAGACCGCCGTCAGGACGGCGAAATTGAATGTGGCGCTTGTGCGGAAGCGATCCGGCGCGGACGTATGAAGGCATGCGTTACTCCTGAAGTGTACCCACTGCTCGCTCGGTTGCGGTAAAGCCGTTTTCCCGGTGGCTGCCGTCGCAGAACGGTTTCGTCTTCGATTCGCCGCAGCGGCACAACACAAAGTTTTGCTCGACGTGATAGGGGTTTCCGTCGGCGTCAATCAGCGTGACCGTCCCGTTGACGAGGTACGGTCCGTTCTCGCGAACCTTGATTGAAACGTCCTGCATAGTGCGGGCGTTCGCCGGGAGCTAACTATTTACTAGCCCGATATCGAAGACTTCGCTCTCCGGGCTGTTCGGCGAATGAAGCTCGTAGTGGATGGCGACGACAAGATGAGCGACAGGATCGTAATAGCCTTGCCCCTTCAGTTCAGCGCCGCCGGACGAGGCGTCTTGAAGAGTGACGAGCGTCGCGTTGTGTCCCGCTTTTTGTTCCGTACCCTTGACCGTGTAGATCGTATCGACCGGCGCGTTACCGATTTGGCTGTCGGCGTGCCACGACATACCGGCCACCAACGCCTTTTGTTTTGCGCACGTTTCGGCAAACGAATTGAACGGACGCAACTGCATGCTCAGCATGGCGCCGATGCCGGTCGCGGCTAGCGCGTACGACTCAGCTTCCGTCATGTTCGCATGCGGTTTACCGACGGCCGTGTCTTTGGGCAAAATCGCACCGGCGGGCGTCATCGTTGCATCTTCCGGCGCTTTGTCCACGCCAGGCATACCCTGCGCTTGCATCGCAATCGTTGCGTGACGGGTCCCGTCCGGATCGACGGATTTGATCGCGACGTTCAGGGTGAATGCGATGGTTTGGCCGCCCGAACCCATGCGGCCGCCCTGTCCATTCATTGTCGCGCTGTAGACGATCGTTTGCGCGGCAGGCTGTTGCTGAGCGGCGACCGCACTCGTGAGCAGCAGCGCAATCAAGGCGCCGATGACGGCTTCAACGAGGAAGAAAAGGCGGTATCGCATGACGTCCACCTCCTAACCGTCACTCTACTCTCTTTTCGACGCTACGGCGAAGTGATTTCGTAAAGTCCCGTGAGCGTTGTTTGCGCTAAGACGTGGCCTTTGATTCGCGCTTGCAGCGTTTGCGCGTCGAGCGCCGTGCTGCTATCAATCATTTCGTCGAGCGCATAGAGCGTGAAGTGATAGTGATGTACTTTTCCGGGCGGCGGACAGGGACCGTAATAGCCGGAGAAGCGTGTGGTCCCCGCATCGATCGTCGACACGTCAGCCGGAATGGTTTGCACGACCCAATGATAGAAGCCGCCGGGATGCGGCGCGTCCGGATCGTGCACGATCAACGCGAAGCTCTTCGTGCCTTTCGGTGCTCCCGACCAGTGCAGTTGCGGCGAAATATTCTGGCCTCCACAGTCCTTTGCGACCATCGTCGTCGGGACGGTTGCGTTCGGTTCGAAGGTAGAGCTGACCAACTGGAGTGCGAGAAGAAGCGACAAAAGCGGCATGTACGACCTCCTGACATCAACGGCAGGCACCCTACGAAGCGTGTGGTATCATGGCGTGGCCATGACGGGGGTTGGGCTCCACGCGGCGTAAACTCGTGAACCCCGCCAGGACCGGAAGGTAGCAACGGTAAGCGAGCCCTTACGGGTGCCGTGGACCCCCTGGCCCTCGTCGTGGTTAACGAAATTCCTTATGCAGACATCCTTAATTATTACTGCGCTCGCAGTTTTTGTCGCCGCGCTCATTGCGCTTGTGATCTACCATGCAGCTGTCGTGAAGCCGGCTTTGGCGCGCCTAGCGGCGCTCGTCGAGACGCAC
The DNA here is from genome assembly GCA_019232905.1 of Vulcanimicrobiota bacterium. GTDB lineage: Bacteria > Vulcanimicrobiota > Vulcanimicrobiia > Vulcanimicrobiales > Vulcanimicrobiaceae > JAMXLG01. Next base: position 53,818 of record JAFANA010000016.1, on the reverse strand, counting down.
GACCAGCTCATCGGCGGAGGCGCTAGCGCTTCGCAGCGGCTCGACCGCCTAGACGCCCGGGTGGCGGAAGTGGGCTCGGCGCTTGGCAGGGCCGAGGGCCGGGTAAGCGAACTCGAAGCGCTGTCTCGCACCGACGTCTCACGCGTGGGATTCGTGCGGTATGACGCTTTTGACGAATCCGGGGCTGAACTGTCCTATGCGCTGGCGCTTCTCAATCGGGATGGCGACGGCGTGGTTATCTCGAGCATCTACTCCCGCGCGGACACACGAACGTTCGGAAAAGCGGTCCAAGGCTTCAAGCCTGCAGCGAACGCTTCAGACGAAGAACTTCGTGCGATCGAACGGGCGCGTACGAAGAACGAATGATCAATAATCGGTATTACGTGAAAATCGTCCCGCACAAGGGCGAGACCGTGCATCGGTTCCACGTGCGACGCCGCCACATCATCGGCGTGATCGTCGCGCTTGCATTGGTCATTCTCTTCGGCGGCTTCGAATTGATCCACGCACGCGCAGAAGTCGCGGCGATGCAGGCGCAGGCCACGCGGCAACAAGCGACGCTCAAGCAGATCGATACGCAGGCCGATGCGTTGCGCAAGCAGCTCCAACGCGTCCAGAAGCAGAATCAGGAGATTCGCCAGCTGATCGGCGCTCCGCCTCCGAAGGGTCCCGCGCACTCGGGTACTCAGACGTCGTCGGTGCAGTTCCACTCCCTCAGTGCGACGCAAGCGCGAATCGCTGCGCTGAGCGCGCAGAGCCTGGCGGTACAGCAAGAGTCGGATTCGATGCAGCGTCTTGCGATGCACGTGCTGAATCTGCGTCACTTGCACGATCTTGCGCGCGCACAAATGATTGCAGCGATTCCGTCGATCGATCCGGTTGCCGGAGCGCAGGTCATCGGGTGTTTCTGCTATCGCACATCGCCCGACGTGGAGTTCCATCCGGGCGTTGATCTCGGCGCGGATTACGGCGATGCTGTGCACGCATCAGCGGCCGGTACGGTCGTCGCGAACAGCTGGGACGGCGGTTATGGCATCAAGATCGATATCGATCACGGCAACGGCTACCACACGTGGTACGCGCATCTGTCGAAAGTCGACGTTGAAATCGGCGCGCACGTCTACAAAGGTCAGTTAATCGGCGAGGTCGGCAGCACCGGCTTCTCGACCGGTCCGCACCTGCATTATCAGATTATGAAGAACGGCGTTGCGGTCGATCCGACGCCATATCTCGACGGCGTGCCGTCGAATGTCATCGCCAAGCTGCCGTAGAACAGACACCCCCCGTGAACGGTCTCCTCTGCCAACTCGATCAAGTCGTTATTTGGCTTGCTCGCCTGTATTCGCTCGTGCTGCTCGTCTATGCGGTCATCTCATGGATCCCCGATATTCGCGGCGCATGGGTACGCTATTTGGCGATGCTCGTCGAACCCGTGCTCGCGCCCGTACGCCGGATCATTCCGCCCGTCGGTGGCCTCGACTTGGCGTTCCTCGTCGTCTTGCTCGTGTTGAACTACCTGATCGTTCCGTTACTGAGCCGCGCAGCCTACGGCGCGTGCGCGGGTTTATACTGATTCTATCGTGAGCGTGAAAGCCGAGAATCCTCATCGTACCGAAGTTGCGGACAACGTTCGCAACTTTTGCATTATCGCGCATATCGATCACGGTAAGACGACGCTCTCCGATCGCCTCCTCGAGCTCACCAAGACCGTCGAGGCACGCGATCTTGAAGAGCAGGCGCTCGACGCGATGGATCTGGAACGCGAACGCGGCATCACCATCCGCATGCATCCCGTCACGCTGCGCTATAAAGCGCGCGACGGCCAGGTCTATGAACTGAACCTGATCGACACGCCGGGGCACGTCGACTTCTCGTATGAAGTCTCGCGATCGCTCGCTGCCTGCGAAGGCGCACTGTTGATCATTGACGCTGCGCAAGGCATCGAAGCGCAGACGCTCGCGAATTACCATCTTGCGATGGAGCACGATCTGACGATCATTCCCGTGATCAACAAGATCGATTTGCCGGCGGCGGATCCCGGACGCGTGATGGGCGAAGTCGAAGAACTGCTGATCATCGAGCGCAGCGAGTGCATTCTCGCGAGCGCTAAGAACGGCATCGGCATCGAAGATATCCTTGAAGCGATCGTAAACCGTATTCCGCCGCCGAAGGGACATCGGGATCATCTCCGCAGCCTCGTGTTCAATGCGCAGTTCGATCCGTACCGCGGCGTCGTGTCGTACGTGCGCGTGGTCGACGGCGAATTGAAGCCGGGCAGCCGGTTCATGTCGATGGCGCACCAAAAAGTGTACGAGTGCACCGAGGTCGGCCTGTTCAGCCCGCAAATGCGGCCGACCAATAAACTGGAGATGGGTAGCGTCGGGTACGTGATTGCGAACATCAAATCGCTCGGCGACATCGACGTCGGCGACACGCTGACCGAGGCGAGCAATCCGGCGCACATTCCGCTCGCCGGATATCGCAAGGCCGTGCCGATGGTTTTCTGCGGACTCTATCCCAACGAGGGCGCCGAGTACGACGAGCTGCGCGACGCACTCGATAAGATGAAGCTCAATGATGCCGCGCTGTCGTTCGAACCGGAAACGTCGGTGGCGCTCGGCTTCGGGTTCCGCTGCGGTTTCTTAGGACTCTTGCACATGGAAATCGTGCAAGAGCGTCTCGAACGCGATTTCAATCTCGATTTGATCGCGACGTCGCCGTCGGTTGTCTTTCGCGTCACAAAGACGGACGGCGATGTCGAGATGATCGACAATCCGTCGAAGCTGCCCGCCAACAACATCATCGAGACGATCGAAGAGCCCTTCGTCAAGGCGACGATCATTACGCCGCCCGATTATGTCGGCGCAATCATGGACATCACGATTCAACGCCGCGGCACGCTCTCGAACATGGAATATCTGCACGATGGACGCGTCATTCTGACGTTCGAGATGCCGCTGATTGAAGTGATCGTCGACTATTTCGATCAATTGAAGTCGCGCACGAAAGGCTACGCATCGCTCGACTACGAGATCATCGGTTACCGCGAGGGCGACCTGGTGAAACTCGAAATCTTGCTCAACGGCGAGGCCGTCGACGCACTCTCGTTCATCGTCGCGCGTGAAAAAGCGGCGTCCCGCGGCCGTGCGCTTGCGGAGAAGCTCAAGGAGCTGATCCCGCGGCAGATGTTCGAGGTTCCGATTCAAGCCGCGATCGGCGGCAAGATCGTGGCGCGCGAAACCGTCAGCGCCCAGCGCAAAAACGTGCTCGCGAAGTGCTACGGCGGCGACATCACGCGCAAACGCAAGCTGCTCGAAAAACAAAAAGCCGGCAAAGAACGCATGAAACGCGTCGGCCGCGTCGAGCTCCCCCAAGAAGCCTTCATGGCGGTCCTCAAGCTCGAAGACTAGCCCTGCTGTGTCAGGGGCTTGCATGTGCGCGGAACGTTCCTATGATGGTCGTATGGCAATGATCAAAGAAAAAGATCGTGCGACGCTTGCTCAATTAGGTGAGAAGTTGACGCAGGACGTCGATGTTACGCTCTACACGCAGCGCGCGAGCGCTCTGGCCGTTCCCGGCGTCATTCCATGCGAAACGTGCGAAGCTGCTGAGGACCTCTTACAAGAGCTCGGCGAGATTATACCAAAGCTTCACGTCACGATCGCCGACCTCGTCGAGAACCTCGAGCAGGCCGAAGAAGATGACGTCAACCGGGTGCCGACCATCGTTCTCGGCGGTCGTGCACAACGTCGCGCGCGTTTCATGGGATTTCCGGGCGGCTACGAGTTTGCAACGTTCATGTCGGCTGTGCTGGAAGCCGGCAGCGCAGGTGAAGACGTGCCGGACGTACTTCGCGCGAAACTCGGTGAACTTTCGAAACCGGTCGACATCAAGGTGTTCGTCACCCCGAGTTGACCGTATTGCCCGCCGATGGCCAGTTTGGCCGTCACCTTTTCGATGATCTCGCCGCGTATCACCGCGGAAATTATCGAAGCCCAAGAATTTACCGACATTGCGAGCCGCTATACGGTGATGGGTGTGCCGCGCACCGTGATCAACGACAACAATGACGACGCGCTCGAAGGGGCCGTTCCGGCAGACGTCCTGCTGCAGAAGATTCTCGAAGCCTGATTGTAAAAGAAGAGGCGCGTGAAAACGTACCTCGCGACGAAGAACGCCGGCAAGCTTGGGGAGATCCGCAACATGCTTGCCGGTTCACCCATCGACCTCCACACCTATGACGGCTACATCGATCCGGTCGAAGGCGACGACAGTTATGTCGCCAACGCGCTGTTAAAGGCGCGCGCACTTCGCGAGCAACTGCAGCTCGCCGGGATTCATGACGCGGTATTGGCGGACGACAGCGGTATCGAACTCGATGCGCTCGACGGCGGCCCGGGAGTCCTTTCGGCCCGGTACGCGGGAGAAACCACGCCGTGGCCGCAACGGTTAGAGACGATGATGAGCGAGGTTCGTCACGTACCCGAAGATCGTCGCGGCGCACGCTTTATCTGCGTGATGGCGTTGATCACGCCCGACGGGCGCGAAATCGTCGTCGAAGGCGACGTGCGCGGGCAGATCACCACGGAATTGCGCGGCACCAACGGCTTCGGATACGATCCGATCTTTTACTATCCGCCGATCGGGAAGACGTTCGGCGAAATCCCTGAAGCGGAGAAGAACGAATTGAGCCACCGCGGGAGAGCGGCGCGCGCGTTGCTGGAGGCGCTCGCTGCATGATCGATTCGACGCCCATCGTTGCAGCAAAGGACGCCGAGGTTCGAAAGCTCGCGGCTCGGCGTTGGTCCGATGAACAGAGCCGGCAACTGTATGTCAATCTTGCGGAATCGGCACCTGCTGGCTGCTGGATCGCGCGCGATGTCGACGAGCCCGTGGGAATTGCATTTGCGCACGCGCTCGAAACGGAATGGTTCGTCGCCGATCTCTACGTCGAGCCGTCGTTTCGCAATGCCGGACTCGGGTGGAAGCTCATGCGCCAAGCAACGGCGGATTCCGGCGACGCGTCGCTCGCGGGAATGATCGAAGCCGACGACGTCGGTTCGCTTGCGTTCTTTTTGCGGCGCGGGATGGGATTGCATGTGCCCGTGCTGCGGATCACCGGCGAGATTCCGCGAGAAGAAGACCTCGTGCAAATGGCCGCCGGCGACTATCGTTTCTCGACGGTACCGATCGATCCGCACAAACACGCGCCCTCAATCAACGCACTCGATCGCGAGGTGCGTGGCACGGCGCGGCCGCAAGATCACATCGCATTCGCGCAGTTAGCGACGGGCACCGCGTTCGTGCTCAACGATGAAATCGTCGGCTATACGTACGTCTGGCCCGACGGACGGATTGGCCCGCTCGTGGCGGCTTCCGGTGCGTATCTGATGCAGTTCTTCGGGTTCGGGTTGATGTCGCTGCAACGAACGTACGGTGCGTCGTGGTGCATGGCGCTCGTACCGGGCAGCAACGTGCGCATTATGCGGGCTGCAGTACGAATCGGGTTAACGCTCGATCAGGTACGGATTTTCGCGACGGATCAACCACAAATCGATCTCTCGCGATACGTTGGGTTTCACGCGCTGGCGTTTTAAAGCGCCATACTGGTGGCACATCGATGTTTCATCATTGATGGATGAAACAGTGCACTGTTTGCAAACGTTCGCTTCCGGTTTGGGACTTTGCAATCAAGTAAAAAAAGGCGGGTAAGCGGCGCGGCTACTGCTATGACTGTCAGCGCAACTATTGCCGTGAATACTACCGTCGCAATCGTGCTGCATACAACGAGCGCAGGTATCGTCAGCAACGGAAGACCCGCTACGAGAATCGCCTTCGCGTCGCGGAATACTTGATGGACCATCGATGCGTAGACTGTGGCGAACCGGACATTCGCGTCCTAGAGTTCGACCACGTTCGCGGTACGAAACTAGGGAACATCAGTGAAATGATCGGAGCAAGTATCGCGTGGCAAAGGATAGAGGCCGAACTCGCGAAATGTGAGGTGCGCTGCGCGAACTGCCATCGCCGTCGAACAAATCAGCAGTTTGCGTGGTTCAGGGAAACCGTCGGGGTGTAGCTCAGTTGGTAGAGCGCGACGTTTGGGACGTTGAGGCCGCTGGTTCGAGCCCAGTCACTCCGACACTTGCGAGGGCGTGGTATCCTATCGTGGTGCCTCGCCCTCTTCGAGCGCCCGTGGTCTAACAGGATAAGGCACGAGTCTTCTAAACTCGAAGATGGGGGTTCGAGTCCCTCCGGGCGCGAAAAGACCGCCCGTCACCACGTGGTGGTTGTAGCTCAGTTGGTTAGAGCGTCGGTCTGTGGATCCGAAGGTCGCCGGTTCGAGACCGGTCAGCCACCCCAAAAATTGCCGGAGTCTGCTAAGAAGTGTAGGCTCCGGTTTCTTTTTTGCCTGCCTGCTTGGGAGTAGAAGACGGGATAGACGAGAAGTCCCGTCCCCGTCCATGAAGCGCGAAGCCGCCGGGGCGGCATATTGGCGCGAGTCGATTGGAATTGTGGTGACGGTTCTCACCGCTCTTCTGTTAGCCGTTGTCCTGTGGCAAACGAGCCGACTCGGTGCGGAGGCAGGTTTAGATCGAGCGACACTGGCGCGCGAGCGGATTGGTATTGCCGAAACCGACCGCTTGCTCGAGCTTTTGAAGCGCCTCGACGATTTTCGCGACGCGGTTATTCTCGATCGTCCCGACGTCGGGGCGTTACGTCGCAGCGTGGACGAGAAGATGGCGGAGCTCGATCCGGACTTTCATCGGGGCGCGGCCGCCGAACTCGGCGTCACGAATCATTGGGAAACGCTCCAACAGCGGTGGGCTCAGATTCGAACGATCGCCCCCGGGTCTTCAGCGTTGAACGAGATCACGAAGTTCGCGCATCCGGTCAACGAGATGTTCAGCAGCGTTCAGGACGCGTCGAATATCACGTACGACACGAGCCAGAGCGCGCAGAACCTTGGCCTCGGATTCGTTTACGAAACGCCGTACGCGTATTCGTCGGCGGAACGGCTCGCGGCACTCATGGGGCTCGGCGTGAAGCAGCGCGGTCTGAACCTCGAAGAGCGGATGTTCCTCGCAAACACGATCAATTCGGTGCGGACCGGGAGCGACCTCAGCGGCGATAACTTGCCGCAAATTACCGAGCGGCTCACGAACATGATCCCGGAAGGCGCTGCCGAGTGGAAACAGCTTCCCGTTCTCGAAGGCCGGCTTTCCGATACAGGTACGGCATTCGCGGATTGGGCCTCGAGATACGCGATGCTGGTCGACGTGCCCAACGTTGCGAACGACGAAATTCTTGCGCACATGCGCAACATGCAACGCGCAGCCCTTGCCATGCATGAGGCCGAAGGCTCGGCCCTCAAGGCCAACCTGCAACGGCGCGGTGAGATCCAGGAGCAGCGCAACCGCTACTTCTACCTTTCGTTCCTCATCGGCGCGATGATGATCGTCGGCATCATGATGACCATTGCGCAGTTCGTCGCTCGCCGCGATCGGCTCGCGCTGCGACAAGCGCAGCAAGAATCGGCCCGGTTCCAAGCGGAGCTCGCGCGATCGCAAGTAGAAGAGGCGCTGCGACTATCGGAAGCGCAATTCCGCGCGGTCTTCGACGGGGCCGCGGTCGGCATCGCGGTCGTCAATCGAACGGGCGCGCTCGTTGATGCCAACAGCGTGTTCCGGACGATGTTCGGCGATTCGATCACGCACGCGCTTGAGGGCCATGAGGTGGAACTCGCGCAGTTGCTCGCCGGCGAGAGCGAGACATTCGAATTCGAGCAGACGTCGCGTTCGCCCAGCGGTCAGGAAATCTGGACCGACGTCACGGTCTCGATCGTGAACGACGACCACGACGAGCCGCTCTTTGCCATCTGCATGTTCCGCGACAAGACGGCGCTCAAGCACAGCGAGCGGCGTATGCAACACGACAAGATGCACGACAGCTTGACGGGTCTCCCGAACCGCCAGCTCTTCGAACAAGCGCTGCGCAACCGCTTCGACGAGGCGAGTGCGTTACTCGATTCATTCTTCGCGGTGCTCTTCGTCGATCTCGAACACTTCAAAGACGTCAACGAATCGATGGGACATGCCGCCGGCGACCTCGTCCTGACCCAAATCGCGGGACGGCTTCGCTCGTCGGTCGATGCGCGCGACGTTGTTGCTCGACTCGGCGGCGACGAATTCGCTGTCCTCATTCAGTCTCTTGGCGACATTCTCCACGTCGAATCCGTCGCGCGACGTATTTTGAACAATCTTTCGAAAGCGATTCCGATCGGCTCCAAGGGCGTGTACCTCGGCGCAAGTGTGGGCATTGCAATCGGCTCGGCGAGCTACGAGTGTGCAGAAGACGTCATGCGCGACGCGGAAATCGCAATGCAGCACGCAAAGAGCATGGCTGCTCCGCGCTATGCGGTGTTCGATTCGAAGATGCACCTGCGCGCGCAGAAGCGCCTCCAATTGATCAGCGACATGCGCCTCGCGCTCGAGCGCAACGAATTCCGCCTGCTCTATCAGCCGATCGTGAATATTGCCGACGGTACCGTCGTGGGGTGCGAGGCCTTGATCCGCTGGGACCACCCGACCGAAGGCGTCGTCATGCCGAGCGAATTCATTCCGCTCGCCGAGCAGACCGGGCTCGCATCGGCGATCGGGCGGTTCGTCCTGGAAACCGCGGCCGCGCAACTCGGCGTATGGCGGCGCAATCGTGGCGGTACGATGGACTTCACGATGAATGTGAACATCTCGGCAAGCGAGCTCAGCGATCCGGACTTCGAACGGGTGCTCGTGCAGCTCATCGAGCACCAGGGCCTTCGGCCGTCGGACTTCACGCTCGAGATTACCGAGAGTTTAGTGCTCGACGCCGGCACGCGAGCGAATGTCACGCTGGAGCGCGTTCGCGATCGCGGATTCAAGATCTGCATCGACGACTTCGGCACCGGCTACTCCTCGATGCGCTACCTGCAGCAGTTCAAGGTCGATGCGATAAAGATCGACCGTTCGTTCGTCGCCGGTGCGGACGCCGAACTCGCAAGCGAGCCGATTGTGCGCACGCTCATGACACTCGCCGAAGCTTTTGACGTCCGAGTCGTCGCCGAAGGCGTCCAAACCGCGCGCCAACGTGAAGCGTTGCGCAACGCGGGATGCCGTCACGCGCAGGGTTACCTCTATTCGCGACCGCTCTCCGCAGCCGAAATGGTCGGCGCGTATCCGGAGGTCCTCGGACGCGCCACACGCATCGCGACTGCGTGAGAAGGAGCGCCCGGCACAATCTCGTATCAAGCGGTGCCTGAAATCCGGCTTGCCAAAGGGAGCACGCGAAGCTACAATACGTCGGGCCGTCGTGCTGAACACATGCGCCTTTAGCTCAGTCGGTAGAGCAGCGGACTTTTAATCCGTTGGTCCCGGGTTCGAGTCCCGGAGGGCGCATAACAACCTAACGCACCGCTAGCTCAATGGTAGAGCAGTTGACTCTTAATCAATTGGTTGAAGGTTCGAGTCCTTCGCGGTGCACCAACATTTCTGAGCCTTGACTTACGATCAGGGCTCATTTCATTTCTCCAACCACCGCACCGGGAGCATATGGAAGACCAGGAGCGAGCTTCACAGCACGACGTCTATTCACATCCCTCGCCCGTCGAACATTGGCGCCACGTGGTGGAAATTGCGGCGCTCACTATTGCGGCGCTTTGGGGTTTCTACGTCTTCGTCTACCAAGAGCGCATCAAACCCGCATATGAGCCGCCCGCTGTGGACGTGGCACAAAACGTCAGACATGAGGCTATGCGCGGCGGCAAGGAATTCGTGTGGGTCGACATGCCGTTCAAAAATATCGGAAGCGTCGACCTCCAGTTCTTGGGAGTCATCATTAATGCGTACGGTGTACGCTATTCGGATCGAGACCGAACAGTCGTGCGCCGCTCGGATGCCGGGACGACGATATCGCACACGTTACCGGCTGGCAAACCCGTGCTTCTCGCGACGCGATTAAATCGCTATGCGCAGTTGGGCGGCCAGCATCGCTTCATCGAAGATCCCGGCGAAGTGAGGGGTGATCCATTATACTTTGCGCTTGCTGCCGGGAAATACGATGCCGTCCGCATTGATTTTATGTATTGCTTCACTCGCGTCGACAACAAGACGCTCTACCCGTTCAAACCCTCGTTCACTAGCGACGGAGCTTTCGACACGCTTAGCTTTGCTACGGCTCTAGCGCACCGTCCGGGCGTCACGTGTCACGGCGCGTCCGGTTATTACTTTACGCTTTAGGTCCGATTCCAGACGCCTCATCAATTAGTTCGGGGTTCGAGTCCTTCGCGGTGCACCAAATTTGTGAGTCTTGGCGTTAAGCCAAGGCTCTTTCGTTTCGTTCAACGACCGACATATAAGCATTTGGAAGACCGAGAGCGCGCTGCTTCACAGCACGACGTCTATTCGCATCCCTCGCCCGTCGAGCACTGGCGCCATCTCATTGAAATCGTCGCGCTGACGATCGCGGCGCTTTGGGGCTTTTACGTTTTCGTCTATCAAGAAAGCATCAAGCCCGCTCATGAGGCGCCGGCGGTCGACGTGGTGCCGACGTTACGACACGATGCTATGCGCGGCGGCAAGGAATTCGTCTATGTCGACTTGCCGTTCAAAAATATTGGAAATGTCGAAGTCCAATACTTGGGAGTCATCGTCAATGCGTACGGCATACGCTTTTCGAATCAAGACCAGAAGGTGATGTCGCACTCGGGGTTCGCGACGAAGATATCGCGTGCGTTGGCCCCTAGTACACCCGTGCTCCTTATGTCGGAATTGTTTCGCTATTCGCAAATCGGGGGAACGAGCCACTTCGTTGAGGCTCCCGGTGCGGACATGAAGGCCGTATTGTATTTTGCGGTTGCTTACGGCAAGTACGACGCAGTTCGCGTCGATTCGGCGTATTGCTTTACTCGCCGCGACAACGAAACGACATATCCTTTCAAACCCGCGCAGACTCCGGACGGAGCCTTCAAGTCCGCGAGCCTCATTGCTTTATTGAACTATCAGGGCGTCTTATGTAACGGGTTTCACAACCAGGTCTTTACGCTTTAGCCGCGATTTCGCAGATCGCGAGTAGATCGAGCGCGCGGTCGACGTCGGCCTCGCTATACCAGAATTCCGCAGTCGAGTGACGAGCCAGTATCTCGGGCGCAAGTGCTTGAGCATGAGCGTCCGATGACTCCGGAGTGCCGCGCGCGCTCTGCAGTCTTTGCAACAGGGAAGGTGCGAATTTTCTCAGTGCGGCTCTGAGAAGCCGTTTTGCTTTATAAGCGGGTTTGTTCTGTCTGCGGCTGCTTGCAAGCCCGCGTTGCGCGCGTTCGTATTCAATCTCGTACACGGCAGGCACCGCAAATAGCCCTTGAACCTGGACGTCGTCGAAGAATGGCAGAAGAAGCGCTCGCAATTCGGAAGCTTCGTATTCGCGAACGTGGAACTCGTTCCACGGCTTCATGCAGGGATCGAGGCGAATGCATCGATTCGGCGTTGTGAGCAACCCCGTTCCTCCGGGCCGGAGGACTCGCCGGATTTCCGCGAGATACCGCTCGACGTTCGAGATATGTTCGATCACCTGAAAGCTGGTAACAAGATCGAACGAACCGTCGTCAAACGGCAGGCTGAGTCCATCGATAAGCTGGTAGCGTACGTTCTCTCGAGGATTGTAGCGTTGCGCACTTTCGACGGCCCGCGGCGAGACGTCGACACCGATGGTAGAGCGGCTTTGATTCGCAACTATCACCGTGCCGTATCCGTTATTGCAGCCGATATCCAACACTACGGCGTCGCGCGCGCGTCGTGCAGCTTCCTCGTACGCTGCCCTGTGCACGAGATAGAGTACGTAGGCCTCTATCGAAGAAAAGTCCGTCGTGGGCACCAGGGGATGCTCTTCCGATTGGTGCCGTAGCTCTTCACGCTCGGAAATCATGACTGATTGGAACATAACGCCGCCGCTTCGGCGTGCCTAGCGACGAGCAAGCGTCCCTTCGACTTGTGCAAAGCCGCAAATGACCCTGAATTCGGGTATTCACATTCAACTGGCGGCCGGTATGATCGATTGCGGCGGAGGTAGGCCGCATGAAACCAATCCTTTCGTGCATGCTTGCCGTCACGTTGGGTGTGATTGCCGGCTCGTGCAGTGGACGCATGCGCATCGTCGACACCGGCGTGGTTGCCGTCGGCGCTCATCGCGCGCGCCTCGTCCATTCAGCCAATCGCGTTCGCAAGCGTATTTCCGGCGGAAGAATCGTCCTTCACGTTTACGATGAAGAGGGCCGGCGCATCACGTGGGGCCGCTTCCGCAGGATGCAAGAGAATGGAAACGGGTCTGAAGGCGACAACGACGTGCTGCTCGATCCGGCGTCGCTGCAAGTTATTGGGATGTCTCCTCTTGAACCCGACAATGGTTCGACGACGGGAGATCCGTCTTTCATAAAGCCTGCGCGTGCAACCGCATTGGCTTTTGCATGGCCGACTACCGACGGATACTCGAATATTATCGTCGATCTTCCCGCGTCTCCGGGCACGTACGTGTACAACGTTCTTGCCGCACGCCAACTCATTCACGAGGTCGACGAAGGCATCGCCGTACGCCGTTGGTACGCTCCGTCGACGGTGTTGCGCTCCGCCGATCGAACTGCGCACGAATTTTTGGCGCGGGCAAATGAAGCCCGAACAGAATCCCAGCAAGGTGCGTATGCCGCGCGTGCAATGGACGCGGCCGTAAGTTCCGAGGTCATTCTCCTCGCGCAGTCGGGCCTGCGGTACGCCGCCTTCCATCGCTCCGCGGAAGTCAAGCCTCAATGGGCCGTGACGCTCGACACGATAGACGGCGGAATTCCGGTTTTGAATACGATTGCCGCGCTCTATAGCCGCGACGGATGGATTCGCATCGTGTTCGATCTCGGGCAGCCACCGCAATACTACGAGAACGAAGTGCGTAACGCGCAACGACTCGGCCTGCATGTTGTCGGCGAGTTGCTCGATTCATCGGACTGGGCCTCGCAATCGTACGCGCAATGGCAGGTGCGCGTCAGGGAGTATGTCTCGACGCTGCGCACCGTCGACGAATGGGAAGTTGGAAACGAGGCGAACGGCGATTGGCTGGGGCCCGACGTGCGGCAAAAAATCGCGTACGCCGCCGAGTACGTAAAGAGTCACACGCGCGCGAGGACCCTCTTGACGTTGTACTGGCAACTCGGCGACGACGACCAGCCGCATGAAATGTTTACATGGGTGCACGAAAACTTGAACGCTGCGATTACTTCGGACATCGATGACGTCGGCATGTCGATCTACCCGGAAGAAGAGCCGATGGGGTCCGCATTCGATCGCGTGATGACAACGCTGCACAAGGCGCTCCCCGCGCAGCGGCTCATGATAACGGAACTCGATTATTGGGGGTACGACGGCGACCATATTTGGTGGTGGGGTTCGGCACGTGACCCGTACCGCGCGGGCCGTCTTGCCGTCGCAAACTACTATCAGGCGGCGGTGTATTCATATCCGTACTCGGGCGGCGGGTCGTTCTGGTGGTACTACATTGAGGAAGTACTGCCGCGCGGCAGCACACTATGGAACGCATTGCACGAATTGCACGCACACCTGTGACTTCCGGCCCACACCGAAATCAGGTTACGTTGCCGCCGGTTCGCGGCGTATCATAAACCTGTCCAACTTAGGAGCGCCGCATGAAGCCATTTGTCTTGTGCTCATCTTTTGCTGCACTGGCTTTAACGCTAGGCTCATGCAGCGGGGGCGCGGGTATCGGTCAACCCGCCGGCACGTCGAACGACGTCGCAGCTTCGACAAAGCACACCACGCATCACGTCCGCGCACTCACGCGCGTGCATTCGAATGCCGTGACGGGCGGAATCGTCGTTCTCCACGTCTATGACACCGCGGGGCATCATCTCAACTGGGGACAGTTCCGCGCGTTCGAGGAGAACGGCAACGGCAGCGAAGGCGATAACGACGTCCTGCTCGATCCGGCGACGATGCGAATCATCACGATGTGGCCGCTCGAATCGACGACCGATAACTCGGGCGACCCGATGTTTTCGATGCCTTCGCAGCCTACCGGTTTGGCCTTTGCGTGGCCGACGACGGACGGCTACTCGAATATCATCGTGAACCTGCCCGATGCGCCGGGCACGTACGTCTACAACCTCCTAGCGGCGCGTCAGCTCGTCAGCGACCTCGACGGCGCGGTCGCGGCGCGTCCTTGGTATACAAAATCCACAGAATTCAATACAGCGTATGCCGCTGCGCACACGCTGCTCGACGACGCAAATGCAGCCACAACGGAATCGAGCCAAGGTGCATACGGTGCGCAAGCGATGAACGCAGCGGTTCATGCGGAAGTGCTGCTGCTCTCGCAGTCCGGCCTGCAATACGCTCGCGCCCACTACGACGGCACCGGCCAGCCCGAATGGGCCGTAACGGTCGACACGCTTACGGGTGGTACGTCAAACCTTCAAACGATCGCCAATCTTTATGGAACCGACGGCTGGCTCCGGCTCCAATTCCTTGAAGAAGAGCCGCCGAGTTACTATGCAAGTGAGGTCGCGAGCGCAAAGAAGCTCGGCCTGCATGTCGTCGGCCAAATCCTCGATTCAAGCGATTGGCCCGATCTGAGCTACGCGCAGTGGGAAGCGCGCGTACAAAGCTACGTTCAAGCATTTCCGAACATCGATGAATGGGAAGTCGGAAATGAAGCAAACGGCAATTGGCTCGGCACGGGCGTGGCGCAGAAGATCAACTACGCCGCGGCATACGTGAAGGCGCACACCCATGCGCGGGTATTGCTGACACTCTATTGGTATCTCGGTGACGACGATGCCCAGCACTCGATGTTTACTTGGGCCGGTGCAAACCTCAATAGCAGCATCATGTCACACGTCGACGATCTCGGGATTTCGCTCTATCCGGAAGAAGAGCCGATGGGCTCGGCGTTCGAGCGCGTTGTCACGACGCTGCACAACCAGTATCCGGCGCAGCGCGTCATGGTGACGGAGCTCGACTATTGGACCGACGACGGCGATCATATTTGGTGGTGGGGTTCGCAAAGCGACCCGTATCACGCCGGGCGCATCGACGTCGCGAACTACTATCAGGCTGCACTGTATTCGTATCCGTATGCCGGCGGCGGTTCGTTCTGGTGGAACTACGTCGAGGAAGTCTTGCCGCAGGGCAGCGGCCTCTGGAATGCGCTCCACGCGTTGCACGGGCAGGTGTAACAGCGTCGATACGTACCGAGCGAATGCTCGCCGTCGAAATACGATGCGGCACGCGCTACAATACCAGAACATCGAATGGTAATTTCAGCGCGCGTTCGCAACAGTAAAGGCGTTCACTCCGCCGTCGTGACGAGTAGCGGCGAGGCGAAGCACGTGCCGATCTCGCCGAGGCCCGACGGGTTCGGCTCGGCGGTCTCCGGTGGTGAATTGCTTTTTCTCGCGCTTGCGACGTGTTATTGCAACGACGTCTACCGTGAGGCGAAGAAACGCAACATCGAGATCCGCGAAATCGAAGTCGAGGTCAGCGGATCGTTCGGGGCCGAAGGCGAGATTGCGTATGGCATCCGGTATAAGCCGCGTGTAAAATCAAGCGCACCGTGGGCGAAAGTGCGCGAGTTATTGCGCGACACTGATACGGTGGCCGAAGTGCAGAAGACGTTACGCGCCGGCGTGCCCGTCGATCTCGTGATCGAAGAACCCGCAAAAGTTACGTCGTAACGAGCTGTTCCTCGAAGTAGAAATACGGGTCGAGCACGCTGACCTGCGCCACGCTGTCGACGGGCAAGCCGTTGAGCGATGCAGCCTCGCGAATCGCAGCCTCGTTCGGCCCGTCGTAAATGCAATAGGTCTTGGTCTTATCGGCCGAGACGTACGATTGCACCCACGTGACGCCGTTCTTGGCGTTGTTGCCAACAACGTTCAGACACGCTGCAGCCCCGCCGGCGTTGCTCGGGATGTGGAGACCTTGAGGGAACGTGCGTTCAACCATGTATCTGGGCATGGATACCTCCGCCGCTTGGC
The DNA here is from genome assembly GCA_019232905.1 of Vulcanimicrobiota bacterium. Lineage (GTDB taxonomy): Bacteria > Vulcanimicrobiota > Vulcanimicrobiia > Vulcanimicrobiales > Vulcanimicrobiaceae > JAMXLG01. Next base: position 37,752 of record JAFANA010000016.1, on the reverse strand, counting down.
ACCCGAATAATCGGGCGCGCTCGAAACGCTTTCCTGCCGGGGAAGCGTTCAGGAAACATTATGCCGCCGTGAGGTGTAATGGGGTGCGTGAGGATGCGGAAGGCGTTTTCGGCAGTAGTATCGGCGGCGGTGTGCGGGAGCCTGCTGGCGCTGCCGGCGCACGCGCAACCCGATCCCTATCAAATCTTCGCAAACGCGCGGCAATACTGGATGCAGCAGCGTTATCCTACGCAACTGCAATATCAGGTCGCTGTCGCCATCACAGAGGGCGGAAAAGAACGCGTCGAGCATTACCAAGCCTCATACGACGCGGTCAGCAACGTCGTCGATGTTGATCCGACGAGCGATTACGAACGCGAGAATCCAGTGAAGCCGAGCGGCGTAAATTTCGGCCTGTTCGGATTCAACGTCAACAAACCGTTGCCGACTGACGATTTTCTCGGCGTGCCGAAACTGCGTCCGAATTATTCCTTTGGAATGGCGCCGTTCGTTCCCGCGCCCTCGCCGACGCCGTTCAATTCAATGGCGCTCGTCAACGAAATTCGCAAAGAGTTTCACGACCCGAACCCGCGTAAAACCCCGTCGCCGGCGCCTGCGGCTTCGATTCCCGAAATTGCGACCGTCTACGCGCAGAACCGCGAATACACGATTACGATGCTCGGGACGGAAACGGTCGACGGACACGCATGTTATCATCTCGGGCTCAAGCCCGTTAAGGATCCGGGACGCTATCGCATTCGTGAAGCGTGGATCGATGAAACGACGTTTGCTCCGTGGCGATTAAAAGACTCGACGAACTTTGTCTCCGGTGATGCAACGTCGGTTCCGTGGACGATTCAGTTTACGGATGTCGACGGCGCGCACTATATCAGCGAAGAAGACGCCGATGCGCCGGTGTCGAGCCAAGGTGAAATCTACACGCGAGCCGCGGTTCGTTTCGAATCGATCGCACAAGCGTCGAAACCGCCGCACATCGAGTTGCCGGGTGGAAGCAAAGAAACACTCGACGAGCCCGAGTCAAAGTAGAAGGAAAACCAATCGCCGCGTTCTATTTATGGTGGTCGCCGCGCCCGCGGGGGCAAGGCCTCGCAGGATTTGGTCCCACGGGGGCAAGTGGCGGAACTGGCAGACGCGCTGGATTTAGGTTCCAGTGGGGCAACCCGTCAGAGTTCGAGTCTCTGCTTGCCCACCATCAGCCAAGGCAGGCGACGGTAGACAAAGGTAGTTTTAGCACGCGCTAAGATTCTTTTGTTGGGTACGCGGAAGTAGCTCAGTGGTAGAGCATCGCCTTGCCAAGGCGAGGGTCGCGAGTTCGAATCTCGTCTTCCGCTCCATGAGATGTTTAAGGGGCGCAGGCGCCGGGGCGCCGAAGCGCTCCTTTCCGTTTGTAGACGAAGAGAAAGCAGTCGCCCGTTGAGTAGCTCAACCCTCAATCGCCTCGCTCCGACCCAAGTGGAGCTCGAGATCCCAATCACCGCCGAGGAGCTCGCCGCCGCCGAAGAGCGTGCGTTCCGGAAGCTCTCCAAGAACGTGAAGCTCCCGGGCTTCCGCGCCGGAAAAGTGCCGCGCAAGATTTTCGAGCAGACCTACGGCAGCAACGCCATTACCAGCCAAGCGATGGAAGATATTGTTCCTGAGGTCTACGCAAAAGCGGTGCGGGAACACGATCTCGATCCGGTCGATCGGCCCAAAATGGAACTGGTCCCGGTCGAGGACGGCCAACCGCCCAAGCTCAAGGCGCTCGTCGACGTTCGGCCGGAAATCGACCTCGGCGACTACAAAGGGATCGAGGTCGAACGCGAGCCGGTTGACATCAGCGAAGAGGACGTGGAGCGTAGTATCCAGTCTCTAGCCAAAGAGCGCGCGACCCTCGTGCCGGTCGACCGTCCGGCCCAGCTCGGCGACGTCGTGACGATGGACTACGAAGGAAAGATCGACGGCGTTCCGTTCGAAGGGGGCACCGCCCAGGGGCAGATGACCGAACTCGACGAGAACCGGTTCATTCCGGGGTTCGCCAGCGGCATCGCGGGCATGAGTGCCGGCGAGACGAAGGACGTTGAGGCCGTTTTTCCACAGGATTATCCACAGGAAGATCTCGCTGGGAAAACCGCGATTTTCACGGTCACGGTTCATGACGTAAAGTCGCTCGAGCTGCCTGCGATCGATGACGAATTCGCGAAATCGATTTCAGAAAATGAGACGCTCGAAGCGCTCCGCGCCGACGTCCGCAAACGCCTGGAAACCATTGCCGATTCGCGCGCTCGACGCGGCATCGGGAACGCCGTAATGGAGAAGCTCCTAGAAACGCGCGATTTTCCGTTGCCGGACGTGATGGTCGAACGCGAGATCGACCACATGATCAGCGATGCGGCCGGAAATGCGGCACGCACGGGCGTTAGCTTTGAGGACTACCTTAAGGAAGCGGGTAAGAGCGAGGATGAGCTCCGCTCGGAGTACCGAGCGGATGCGCAAACGCGTGTCAAGGGCACCCTGTTGATCGAGGCGATCGCAAAAGCGGAGAATATCAATGCCACGCCGGCAGACGTCGCGGAAGAACTCGCTGCACTTGCGCGGCAGTACGGCCAGCCCGTAGACCGTATTCGCAAAGCCCTCGGAAACAACGTATTATCGTTGATGGACGGCATTGTCCGGAACAAGACGCTCGACTTCCTTATCGACAACGCAAAAATCGTCGACAAAAAGAAGTAGGAGCACCGCACAGCAACTTCGTAGCGGATTTCATAGTTCAAAGAGCAGCAACGGAAAATAGGTTAGGGAGAAATTTGTGGGTCATTTAGTGCCGATGGTCGTTGAGCAGAGCGCACGCGGTGAACGCGCGTACGACATCTACTCGCGGCTACTCAAAGACCGGATCGTCTTCGTCGGCGGTCCGATCGACGATCACTTGGCGAACCTCGTGATCGCGCAGTTGCTGTTTCTCGAGAAAGAAGACCCGGATAAAGACATCGATATGTACGTGAACTCGCCCGGCGGCAGTGTCACGGCGGGTCTTGCGATCTACGACGCAATGCGCTTCATCAAGCCCGATGTCGCCACCATTTGTATGGGAATGGCGGCCTCGATGGGGTCGGTGCTGCTCACGGGCGGCGCGGCCGGAAAACGCTATGCCCTTCCGCACGCCAAGATTTTGATCCACCAGCCCTGGGTCTCGCAGATCGGCGGCCAGGCGACGGACGTCGAGATCGCGGCACGCGACCTGATTGCGACGCGTCAGACCATCGCCCGCATTTACGAAAAGACGACGCAAAAGCCGCTCGAGCAGATCCTTAAGGACATCGATCGGGACTACTACATGACTTCCGATGAAGCCAAGGACTACGGGATTATCGATCACGTTATCGAAGACCGTGGGGCCTTGTCGACGCCGGCTTAAGCCGAGGAGGACGCCCGTAACTCATGTTCCGTTTCGGAGACGAGAAGGGTCAACTCAAGTGCAGTTTCTGCGGAAAGTCGCAGGAGCAGGTGCGCAAGTTGATCGCAGGTCCGGGCGTGTACATCTGCGACGAATGTATCGAGCTCTGCAACGAGATCATCGAAGAAGAGCTCTATAAAAACGTCGACGAGAATCTGCGGCTGCGCAACATTCCCAAGCCCAAAGAAATCAATCACATTCTCAACCAGTATGTGATCGGGCAGGAACGCGCAAAGAAATCGCTCGCAGTTGCGGTGTATAACCACTACAAGCGAATCAACGCCGGCGGCACCGCCGACGACGTCGAGTTGCAGAAGTCGAACATCTTGCTCGTGGGGCCGACCGGTTCGGGCAAGACGTATCTCGCGCAGACGCTCGCAAAAATTCTGGATGTTCCGCTCGCCATGGCGGACGCAACGTCGCTCACCGAGGCGGGCTACGTCGGCGAAGACGTCGAGAACATTCTGCTCAAGCTCATTCAAGCTGCAGACTACGACGTCAAGCGCGCGGAGAAAGGCATCGTCTACATCGACGAGATCGACAAGATTGCGCGTAAGAGCGAAAATCCGTCGATCACGCGCGATGTGTCGGGCGAAGGCGTGCAACAGGCGCTGCTCAAGATTCTCGAAGGCACGACGGCAAACGTTCCTCCGCAGGGCGGACGCAAACATCCGCATCAGGAGTTCATCCAGATCGACACGACCAACGTGTTGTTCATCTGCGGCGGCGCGTTCGACGGGCTGGAGCGGATTATTGAATCTCGTGTTTCCGCAAATAACATGGGCTTCCGGGCGACGCCGGAAGGAAAGAAAGACGCGCGTACCGGCAAACTGCTGCAATCGCTGATGCCGGAAGATCTGCTGAAGTTCGGTTTGATTCCGGAATTCATCGGCCGCCTGCCGATCGTCGTTACGCTCGACGCGCTCGACGAGCTTGCGCTGCGCCGCATCCTCACGGAGCCGCGTAACGCGCTCGTACGTCAGTTCCAAAAGATCATGAATATGGACGGCGTCGATCTGCAATTCACGAAAGACGCGCTCGTTGCAATTGCGACGAAGGCGCAAAGCCGGAAGACCGGTGCGCGTGGATTGCGCTCCATTCTCGAAGAGACGATGCTCGACGTGATGTACGATCTGCCGTCGCTGCAAGGCGTGAAGAAGTGCATCATCAACAAGGACGTCATCGAGAAGAAAGATCCACCGACGCTGATCTATCAAGAGCAGAAAAAGGAACCGGCCTAGCGCAACGCCGACCGGCAAGACATGCCAGCGTAGATCACGTGCTAAATGCCAGGAACGACCCGTGCGAGCTCGCGCGGGCCGTTTCGTTTACCGGGCTTTGGGAAGAACACCCCCAAAATTCTGGACCATTTGTGTAAAAGGCATGGGCACAATGCCATCCGTAACGAGCGGTAACGTGAAATCTATTCCGGGTCGTCGGCCGGACGATGAGTGCGAGCCGACCGCATTAATCCCGGCGTGGTGGAGTGCGTTTATGTTCCACGTACTCAATCCGCGCCAAGTCTGTATGTATCTCTATCTGGCGATGCTTAGCGACGACGGCGAGTGCAGCCCCACGATCGAGCAGATACGTGAGGATCTCGGCCTCTACTCTCCGTCGATGGTCTTTGAGGCCCTTGCGGTGCTCGAGGATCTGGCGTTTGTCTCGCGGGAACGGCAATCATTTCCCGGCGTTCGCGCTAAGCGCAACGTCTATCGCCGTCCGCCGTGCGAGGCCACGATCTTGCGCCTGCTGGAACGGGATCGAATCGATGCCGAACTGCGGCCGAAGGGCGGGGGGTCGCCCGCGTCGCAAGAGTCCCAAGCGCTCGTGATCGACGGTTTGCGCACAACGCTGGCAGACGACTACGAACGGTATTCGACGACGACGTCGACCGATAAGCGAGACGTCCTCATTGAAATTCTCGAAGGTATTCTTTCGGCTCGAGCCGCGAAATAGGTAAACGACGACACAATGTCCGAGCAACTTGCGCAGATCGACGTTCGAGAGCACCAAGGAACGCCGGTGGTTTCGATTTCCGGCGACATCGATCTCTCGAATGCGAAGTTGCTGCGCGACGCGCTCGAAGGGGTGACCGCCCAGGACGCGGTCGCAATCGATATGACGGAATTAGCCTTTATCGATTCAACCGGACTCAATGCGATCGCTCAATATGGACGCCGCATGCTCGAAAGCGGCCGAGACGTGTATCTCATTATCACGCGTCCGCCGCTTCGCAAGATTTTCGAGATTACAAGCCTCGATCAGCACTTCACCGTGCTGACGTCGCTTGACGACCTTCCGTAGATGCATCCCAGGCACGATCGTTACGGGAGCGGCGTAGACGGGTAACGCCCGGTCCATTTGCGCAACACATCGCAGGCTGCCCGCAGGGACGGGCAAGCTCACGTGGACCCTTCACACTTAAGATCATCACGCCGTTGACGTGATGATGCTACATCAGGTTGGCCCACCAGCAAGGGCCGAGCGTCCCATGGCCCATTGGGGGACCTGAATCTTTAGATTAGCAAGCTCCGACGATACGATGCCTCCATGAAGGTGCATTGCCCGTCGTTTCCACTTGCTTCCCGGCCGTGTCCGAACTGTACGCGCTGAGAGACGAGAAACCGTGCGCATCGTCAATGGGCATCGCGGAATCCGTCCACTTTTGCGAGCCGGCCTCTTCTTAGCAGATTGCATCACCGTCGGCGTCGCCGTCTCCCTGGCTCCAATCGTCGGCGACGTCTATTCGGCGTCCCGCGAGCAGCTGGCAATAGTCGGCCTGATGTTGCTCCTCTTCGGAGCCTACGTGCAATTCCGGTATGAAAGCGCTCGCACGTTCGACTTTCATGACGTCGTCCGGTTGCTTGTAGGAGCGATCGCAGGTGCGTTGCTCGCGCTTGCCTTTGAGCAGTTGCCGACCCCGCTCTCGGGCGCATCGGGACGACTGGTCGTCATCGCCGCTGTGCTCGCGTTCATTTTACGCATGTTCGTGCGCATCGCGCTCGTCATGGCGCGTATCTGGTGGTATTCGCGCCGGCCGGAAGCAAAACGCGTCCTTATCGTGGGCCACGGCATCGCCGGTCATCAAACGGCGAAAGCGATTCTGGAAGATCGCAACATGCCGATGGTCGTGGTCGGCTGTCTCGAGGACGGTGTTTCCGATAAGCGCATCGACGGCGTCCGCATCATCGGAAAGATTCCGGATCTCCCGCGGGTCGTGCACAAGTACTCCATCGATACGGTGCTTGTCGCGATCACCGGTTCGCCGCTCAACATCATCAATCACGTTCGCGAACTTGCCGCGCAGGTTCCGGAGGACAGCCGCCCGGGGGTCACGGTCGTTCCGGATGCGGCAGAGCTGTTGACCGAGCGCGTCACCGTCTCGCGAATGCGCGATATCCGCTTGGAAGACGTGCTCAAACGCGACCCGGTCGTTATCGATACCGCCGGCATCCGCCCGCATCTGGAAGGTCAAGTCGTCCTCGTCACCGGCGCCGGCGGCTCGATCGGCAGCGAAATCTGCCGTCAAATCGCGGGTTTCGATCCGCAGCAAGTGTTGCTGCTCGGGCACGGTGAGAACAGTCTTTTCTTGATCGAGCGCGAGTTGCGCGACCGATACAACTTCGACCGCACGAAGATGATTCTCGCCGACGTTGCGGATCCGAGCGCAATTCGAAACGTCTTCACGACGTTCCGGCCGCGCGTCGTACTGCACGCGGCCGCGCACAAACACGTCCCGATCGTCGAGAACAACATTTGCGAAGCGGTTCGTAACAACGTGATCGGAACCAAGGTCGTCGCGCTTGCCGCAGCCGCTGCGGGATGCGCGAAATTCGTCTTGCTCTCGACCGATAAAGCGGTGAACCCGACGAGCGTGATGGGCGCAACGAAACGCATGGCCGAGCTCGTGTGTCAATCATTCGCCGGCGGTTCGGCGACCGAGTTCGTCTCCGTGCGATTCGGCAACGTGCTCGGCAGCCGCGGAAGCGTCGTTCCGATCTTCAAACAACAAGTGCAAAAAGGCGGCCCGGTCACGATCACGCATCGCGACATGGTGCGCTACTTCATGACGATTCCGGAAGCGGTATCGCTCGTGTTGCAAGCGATGTCGATGGGCATCGACGGCGAGGTGTTCGTGCTAGACATGGGGGCTCCGGTGAAAATCCTCGAGCTCGCCGAGCAAGTCATTCGCCTCTCCGGACTCGAGCCGTACAGAGACATCGAGATCCTCGAAAAAGGCATTCGCCCCGGCGAGAAGCTCTTCGAAGAGATCCTTACCGACGGCGAAGGGTTCACCCGCACGAGCCACGAGCGCCTCTTCATCGCGAAGCAACAACGGTTGGACTACGCGCGGCTGAACGACGGGATCGACCGTCTGCGCGCCGTCGTCCGGCGCAGTGATGCAAAAGGCGCGGTGGGGATCCTCAAAGAGTTCGTTCCTGAGTTTACTCCCGGCACGCACCTGAACGGTGCTCCGGTGCAGCCCGAGACGCAGACACAAGAAACAGTTCGCGTTGAGCGCTCTACCATTACTGACTTCATCCTGACACCTGCAGAGGCTACTAGATCGTGAAACTCCTCGAAGCGTCACCGATTCGCGCGTCCGCACTGAAGAAGAAGATCGTCGACCGTACCGCGGTCGTCGGCGTCGTCGGAATCGGCTACGTCGGTCTTCCACTCGCCGTCGAGAAAGCCAAGGTCGGCTTCGACGTGCACGGCTACGACCGTAATCCTATTCGCGTCGATCAGATCAAACAAGGTTTGAACTACATTCGCGACGTCGACGATCGCGAGCTCGCCGAAATGGTCGAGAGCGGCAAACTGAGCGGTTCGACGGACTTCAGTTCGCTTGGACGTTGCGACTGCATCGTTATTTGCGTGCCGACGCCGCTGACCGCGAACAAAGAGCCGGACATCTCGTACATTAAGAACGTCGCAAACGAAATCGTGAAATATCTGCGCCCCGGGCAGCTGATCAGCCTTGAAAGCACGACCTATCCGGGGACGACCGAAGAGGTGCTGCTGAAGATTCTTTCGCAGTCGGGCCTCAAAGTCGGTGAAGATTTCTTCCTCTCGTTTTCGCCCGAACGCGTCGACCCCGGCAACGCGCGCTACACGACGAAGAACACCAACAAGGTCGTCGGCGGTGTAACTTCCGCCTGTCTCGACGTTGCGACGTGTTTTTATCAACAGACGATACTCAACGTCGTCCCGGTGGCATCTCCGAAAGTCGCCGAGATGACGAAGGTATTCGAGAACACGTTCCGCGCGGTCAACATCGCGCTCGTCAACGAGATGGCGTTGCTGTGCGATCGCCTGGGCATCAGCGTCTGGGACGTGCTCGATGCGGCTGCCACCAAACCGTTCGGAATCATGCGTTTCGATCCAGGTCCCGGCGTTGGAGGCCACTGCATTCCGCTCGACCCGTTCTATCTCGCCTGGAAAGCGCGCGAATACGATATGAACGTTCGCTTCATCGAACTTGCCGGCGAAATCAATTGGACGATGCCGTACTTTGTACGCGAAAAAGTCATTCGCGCGCTCAACGCGCAAGGCAAGGCGATGAAAAATGCGGAGATTTTCGTGCTCGGCGTCGCGTACAAGAAAGATATCGAGGACTGGCGCGAGTCTCCGGCTCTCAAAGTGATGGATATTCTGCGGAAGGACGGTGCGCGCATCGACTATTACGATCCGCACGTTCCCAGTTTCACTGACGAACATGGCGAAATGTGGCACTCGATTCCGCTTTCGAAGGAAGTGCTCGAGCGCGCCGACGCCGTGATCGTTCTGACCGATCATTCCTCTCTCGACTACGCGCGCGTCGTGGAAAGCGCCAGGCTGGTCATCGACACGCGTAATGCCACCAAAGACGTGCGTGAAGGGCGCACCAACGTGGTGATGCTGTGAAAATAGGTGTCATCGGCGCCGGGTATTGGGGCGCAAACCTCGTGCGCGTTTGCGCGGAACTCGGCGTACTGGAAAGCGTCTGCGACGCGAATGAAGCGGCGATTGCGAAAGTCGCCGAGCAGTATCCGGACGTCGGATTGGAATTCGACCTCCCCTCGCTGCTCGAGCGCGACATCGACGCTGTCGTGATTGCTGCGCCGGCCCCGCTGCATGCGGAATTGGCCCTCGAGGCAATCGCCGCCGGCAAGCACGTCTTCGTCGAAAAGCCGCTGGCCATGAGCGCCGAGGATGCGGCGACGGTCGTCCGCGCAGCGCGTGCCGGAGGGCGTACGCTTTTCGTAGGACATCTGGTGCTCTACCATCCCGCCGTTCGCCGCATGCTCGCGCTGATCGCTGAAGGCGGCATCGGCAGCGTTCGTCACGTGCGCTCGCGGCGGTTGTCGTGGGGACGTCTGCGCGCGCAAGAAAACGTGTGGTGGAGTTTCGCTCCGCACGATATTGCGTTGATGCTCGAGATTTTCGGCGGCGTTCCCGAAAGCGTCAAGGGCACGATGTCCGCCTTCGTGCGGCCGCAAATTGCCGACTTTGCCTATGCGGACATGATTTTCACCGGCGGCCGTTCTGCGCACATCGAAGTGAGCTGGCTCGACCCGGACAAAACCTCGCGGCTGGACGTATTCGGTTCGACCGGCGTCTTGCGTCTAACGGATTCGCGGGCCGGAGCGCAGCTCACGCTTACGCCATGCGGCGACCGTCGCGGAGAACGCGATCACATCGAACTGTGGCGCGAAGACTCGCGCGAGGTGCCGTTCGGCGCGTCGGAGCCGCTTGCCGCTGAAATGCAGGCGTTTATTGATGCTGTCACCGCGGGAACGCGTCCAATGACCGACGGCGAGGAAGGTTTGCGCGTCGTTCAAGTGCTTTCGATGCTCGCTACAAACAACGAATTTGCTCACCCATCCCTGGAGGCCGTTAGTTGACCGTCATAGACCGCACCAAACCGTATTTTGTTCACGAGTCGTCGTACGTCGACGAGCCGTCGGAGATCGGCGAAGGCACGAAAATCTGGCATTTTAGCCACGTTATGGCGAATTCGCGCATCGGCCAAAAATGCTCGATCGGCCAGAACGTCGTGATCTCGTCAAACGTCACGATCGGCAACAACGTGAAGATCCAGAACAACGTCTCGGTGTACGAAGGCGTCGTCCTGGAAGATGACGTGTTCTGCGGCCCGAGCATGGTCTTCACGAACGTGACGACGCCGCGTTCGGGCACGCCGCGCAATACATCCGCGGATTATGCGGAGACTCTCGTCAAGCGCGGCGCCTCGATCGGCGCAAATGCGACGATCGTGTGCGGACACACGCTCGGCGAGTTCGCATTCGTCGGTGCGGGATCCGTCGTTACCAAAGACGTGCCGGCATATGCCATGGTCTACGGGAACCCCGCGCGCATTCGGGGCTATGCCTGCGAGTGCGGGGTCAAACTCACCTTTGCCGACGATCGTGCCGTTTGTAGCGAATGCGGACGTGAATACGAGAAGTCCGGCGAAACCGTACGGAGAAGCAAATGATTCCGATCCTTGATCTGCGCGAGCAGTATCACGAACTCAAAAGCGAGATCACGCGCGCAGTCGAAGAGGTTTTCGAGGGCGGCCATTTCATCAACGGCCCGAACGTGCACGCGCTCGAGAAAGAGATAGCGCAGTACATCGGCACCGAGTATGCTGTCGGCTTGAATTCAGGCACGGACGCTTTGCATCTGGCGCTGCGTGCCCTCGACGTCGGGCCGGGCGATGAAGTGATCACGACGCCCTTTACGTTTGTCGCAACGACGGAAGCGATTGGAATCGTGGGCGCAACGCCCGTGTTCGTCGACATCGACCCTTCAACGTTCAATATCGATCCGTCGCTGATCGAAGCGGCGATCACTGAGCGTACGAAGGTGATTCTGCCGGTGCACCTCTACGGACACCCAGCGCCGATGCGCGAGATCATGGCGATTGCGAAGAAACACAATATTGCGGTCGTCGAGGACTGCGCGCAGTCGATCGGTTCGACCATAGACGGCAAGAAGACGGGTTCGATTGGTGACGTCGGGTGTTTCAGTTTCTTCCCCTCGAAGAATTTGGGCGCCTACGGCGATGGCGGCATGGTCACGACCAACCGGAAGGACCTCGCCGATCGCATGCGCGGCCTTCGTGCGCACGGCGGACGCGTCAAGTACCATCACGAGGAACTCGGTGTAAACAGTCGCCTCGACGAAGTACAGGCCGCGATTTTGCGCGTCAAGCTGCCCCATCTCGATCGGTGGATCGAACGCCGCCGCGCGAACGCGCAGTGGTATAGCGACCACCTGCGCGCTTTTGCAACCGTGCCCGGCGAAACCGAAGGCACGCTGCACGTCTATCACCAGTACACGATTCGGGTGCGCGATCGCGACCGGGTCCAGGAGCAGCTCAAGGACGCCGGCGTCCAAACGATGGTGTACTATCCCGTGCCGCTGCATCTGCAGGAAGTGCATGCTTCGCTCGGATTGGGTGAAGGCGCGTTTCCGCATTCCGAACAGGCGGCGCGTGAAGTCCTTTCGCTTCCGATGTTTCCCGAACTGAGCGCGCAGCAGCGCGAAGCGGTGCGCAATGCGCTGCGCGAAGCGCTAGCCGCCCAGGCGGTCGCCTAAGTTATGCGAGTTCTCAGCGTCGTCGGCGCGCGGCCGCAATTCGTGAAGGCCGCGCTACTCTCGCGCGAGTTCAATGCGCGCGGGTTCGACGAACGTCTCGTGCACACCGGGCAACATTACGACGAGCGCATGAGCGATGTCTTTTTCAGCGAGTTGGAGCTGCCGGCGCCGCATCGGCACTTAGGCGTAGGCTCCGGTTCGCACGCGGATCAAACCGCGCACATGATGATGCGGCTCGAGCCGATCGTCCTCGAGAACGATCCCGATTGCGTGCTCGTCTATGGTGACACGAATAGCACGCTCGCCGGAGCGCTCGTTGCGGCGAAACTCGGAGTGCCGCTCGTACACGTCGAGGCCGGATTGCGGTCATTCGACAAAACGATGCCGGAAGAAGTGAACCGTCTTGTGGCCGATCGCCTCGGCGATCTCTTACTGGCGCCAAGCGCTTCTTCCGCGCGTCAACTCGAGAATGAGGGCATCACCGCGCCGATCGAAATCGTGGGCGATTTGATGGTGGATCTCGCGCTGCTTGCAGCAGATCGGCTGCCGGCGCGCCCCGCGATTCTCGACCGCTTCGGATTGCAGACGAAAAGCTTCGCCGTCGCAACGATCCATCGCGCGGCGAACACCGATAATACGGCTGTGTTCGCGCGACTGATAGCCGGGTTGCGTAAAGCCGGCATGCCGATCATTTTTCCGGTTCATCCTCGTACGCGTCCGCTCGTCGAGGCCTTCAAAGTCGGGGCAAATGACAGCATCACGACGTGCGAGCCGCTTTCATACTTGGACATGCTTGCGCTACAACAGCACGCGCGTGTGGTTTTGACGGATTCCGGCGGAATGCAGAAGGAGTGTATTACGCTTGGAACGCCATGTGTGACGTTGCGCGATCGAACCGAATGGGTCGAGACCCTCACGGACGATTGGAACGTGATAGCCGGGAGCGATCCGTCTACGATTGCGCACGTGGCTAAACGTGCGACACCGTCCGAGCGGATCTTCCCGTTCGGTGCTGGCGACAGCGCTCGGCGAATTGTTGAAGCGATGCAGACGCACATTCCCGTCGCAGATCGGGCGGAGCCGTGCGTGTCCTAGTTCTCACTCAGTACTATCTGCCGGAGATCGGCGCACCGCAAACGCGGCTTGCTGCGTTTGCGCGCGAACTTCGCGTCCGCGGACACGACGTCGAGGTCGTGACCGCGATGCCGAATCACCTGACCGGTCGCGTGCACGACGAGTATCGTGGGCACGTGTATATGTCCGAGGAGATCGACGGCGTCAAAGTTCACCGCACGTGGGTATACGCGGCGACCGGAACGGGCGTCAAACGGGTCCTTAATTATCTTTCGTTCGCATGCAGCTGTTTGATCGGACTTGCGAAAGCAGGTCCGGCGGACATCGTGTTCGTGGAGTCGCCGCCGTTGTTTTTGAGCGTGCCCGGCTGGATGGCGGCGCGCGCGCGCCGCGCGGGAATGGTGTTCAACGTTTCCGATCTTTGGCCGGACTCCGTGCGCGAGTTGGGCGTCATGAGCGACGGTTTTGTGATGCGTCTTGCCGAGATGCTCGAAGCGTGGTCGTACCGGCGCGCCAGTGTCGTCAACGCGGTAACGGAAGGCATTGCTACCACCTTGCGCGATCACAAACAGGTTCCGTCGGAGAAGGTTCGTTTTCTTCCAAACGGCATCGACATCGACACCTTCGTTCCGCGCGATGGAAGTGTGAGGCTTGCGCGCGAACTTCAACTCACCAGTCGCCCGGTATTCATCTATGCCGGAACCCACGGTATTGCGCAAGCCCTCGATTCGGTGCTTACCGCCGCGAAACTAGTCGAAGATGAAGCGGACGTCGTCTTCGTCGGTTCGGGACCCGTGAAATCCGCGCTCGTCGAGCGTGCCGGCAACGAGGGTATTCGTAACGTCCGTTTCGTTGATCCCGTGCCGCTTTCGGCGATGCCGGAGTACTTCTCGCTTGCGACGGCGTCGATCGTTCCGCTGGTCAATAATCCGCTGATGCGCGGCGCGCGTCCATCTAAGATGTTTCCGTCGCTGGCGTGCGGCGTTCCAATCCTGTACTGCGGCGAAGGTGAAAGCGCAACACTGATCAGCGAAGCAGGCGCAGGCCTTGTTGCAGAACCGGAAAACGCACGTGCAATTGCCGATGCGATGCGTACAATCGCGAACGATCCGGCGCGGCGCGAAGTGATGTCGCGTCGAGCTCGACGGCTTGCGGTCGAACGTTTTGCGTGGGGCTCCATTGTCGAAGAGTGGTTGCGATCGATGGAAGCCTCCCCGCATCGCGCGCGCGCGCACACAGCAACCATGCGCTAGAGAACTTTTATTCGCACGCTTGTCTGCGCTTCCGAATAGACACGGGCAATCTTCACTTGCTATTTTGAAGTAATGAAGTTGCGCGCGCATTTTGCGTTGCTCATATTATTCGCCGCAGCAACATTCGCGATTGCTGGTTGCGGCGGCGGATCCGGCAGCAGTCAATCGACATCGCCGACATTACCGCTTGCAACGTCGTCACCCGTTCGCCCGCCTGTTTCAACGCCAAGCATGTCTCCTTCGGGCGTTCCCTCGGGCGTTCCAACGACCGCCCCGACGCGCATTCCCACGACTCCGCCGACCGGGCAACCGACCCTTCCACCGACAACTCAACCGAGTTACCCGCCGCCTCCAACTCCTACGGGCAGCCCCGTGTCGGGCATCCCGAAGCATTTTCCGACCTGGGCATACGACGAGTACACGGGCCAAGGAGCGGCCGGCTCTCCGGCGCTCGCGCAAACGTATTTAACGTACGCAGAAAGCGGATTCAATAACACAAAGGCTCTCGACGATTGTGCCGGCTCGAATTCGTGTTACTCGGTATTTTATTTTGAACCAAATTTCGCGTATCTGATCGGTGACTGTTCGTCGGTTTATGCAAGTGGTCTTTTCGCCGTAGCGACCGAATCTTGGTTCCTGCACCAGAGCGGATATAGTGATAGCGCTCACAGGCTCGTCGGACATCATGCGTTCCGGTGCAAAAACGCTATTGTTGGTGAACCTGTGTATGCACTCGATCAGTACAATCCGGATGTCCGCGCCTACATCGAGTCGTACTTGACAAGTTATGCCGATCAGTACGACCTCTACGAAATGGACGAGACGAGCGGACACCTTCTGAACCAATTTTACGGCACGGGCGGTGGCATGTGCCAGAACAATCCGCCGCCTCATCTCTGCTCCACTACGCAAGAATATCCAGACGACGCTTCTCTGGTTCAAGCGCACGGCGAACTCTTTTCCAGCTTAACGCACCATAACGGCACGCCGATGAAGCTGGTCTTCAACGGCATTACGATGGCAAACGGTGAGGCGACGGACCTCACGCTCTTTGCCGCAAGCAGCAACGTCGTGGGCGGCCTCTGCGAAGATTGCGTTGATAGCCACGGCACGCTGCGTCCCGATGACTATGTTCCTGTCCTTAACGCAATGGCGCAGATCAATGCGATTCCGAACGGGTCGTTCGTTGAGCTCAACATCGGAAACGACCCCGCAGGTAGTCCGAAACAGATCGAAGAGCGCACGATCACGGCTGCGATGGCTTGGCTCGGATATAGTCCCGGCCACACGATCGCGTTCCCGGATCTAGAGTTCAGCAGCCACGATCTTGCCGTTTGGCCGGAATACGATATCGTCCCGAGCGATCCGGTTGAAAGCATGTCGTCGTCATATGCCGACATTCAAGTGGCATCGCGTGTTTATCGTCGAGAGTTCCGCTCGTGCTACAACTTCGGCGTGCCGATCGGGCAATGCGCGGCGATCGTCAACGGCAACACGACGAACCCGATCACGCTCTCCGCCTCATGGCTCCAGTTGACATACGGACACGTCGTTCGGATCTCCGGCGGCGACATCGCCTCGGGAGGACAGGTGTTCTTGAATACCGTCCCGTTCGTTCCGGCCGCGACGACGCTCCAGCCCGGTCAAGGCATACTGCTCGTCCGGTAGTGTGAATCGGCCTCCGCAATGAAAATGGCGCCGGGAACCGGCGCCATTTTCTGATCCGAGCGTCGTTACCGGACGATCATCATACCTTGATACGGCGCGATGTACGTGCGGTTCGCGCTGAAGCGAGCGCTCGTGAGCGAGACGCGTCCGCCACCCGGAATGTCACCGCCGATCAGGTCAACGACATGTCCGTAGCCCTGATGCAGCCATCTCGACGAGACGACGATGTCCCGGCCGGTTCCGTTGACGATGGCAGCGCACGGACCGATTGCGACGCGGTTGTTATAGCACGCGCGGAATTCGCGGCGATAGACGCCCGACTCGACTTCTATATTTGCTGCGCCGGATGTCATCGTTTCGATCGGATCCGACGGATAGATTGAATTTTCCGGATAGATGGCCAAGCGATCCGTGTTCGCTTCGAGATCCGGATAGACGATGGTGTGTCCTTCGCTATACCCAAGCCATGCCATTGCGGTCGTGATGTTGCGCTGCGCGATTTGCGCCGTGCCGTTCACCGGTGATTCGCCGTGATTCAATTCGACAAATGCGCCCTTCGTGCGGTCGATTTGCGCCATTGCATTGAGTACTGCGGGGTACATGTTCGGGCGGTACGCACCGGAATTCACGACGCAGTCTTCACAGATCACACCGATAAAGTGGTCGCTGGAATCCAGAACGTTCAAGTCGTTCGGTTCGCCACCCGTAAAATCCAGGCCGTTGTAAAAGCCGCTGATTGGAAGTGCATCCGCCAGCGCCCTGTGCTCCGAGACGACGGCCGCGTTGTTACGCATTTCCTCGGTGCTCGTGCAATAATGGTCCCGTTCGTTCAAACAGAAACCGCCGCCCGGGCCGTAGAACTGCGACAGCACGGTCGCGCTCGTGTCGTCCATGAAGAAATGGCTCCAGCCGGCAACCGTCGAGGCAAAGTACGAGCGGTAATACGCCTGCACGCCGCTAGAGAGGTTGTTGATCGCGTAGACCGGGATCGTAATACTGCGGCCGTAGCAGTCCATTTGATAGGTCCCGCGGATGCGCTCACCGGCGTTGTGATATCCGGTTTCGTGCACGAACCACGACTCGCTGGCGCGGCTCATGATCGTTCGCAGATCCGACGAGCCGCCGTTGCAGGCACGCTTGTCGTACAGAAAGTGCGGATCGAAGTAGAAGACGGACTGGCATCCGCCGCCACGGCAGTCGATCAACGCTTTGTCGTTGCCGCTTCCGCCTTGCGCGTACGTGAGATACTCTTTCGCTTGCGCGGCCGTTCCTAGTCCTCCGGCACTACCGTATAGGTCTTTAGCCCATGTAGCAATGTGCGAAGGTACGTTGCTTGCTGCTGCCCTTTGTGCGTTTATTGATGGTGTGGCGACCGACTCGGAAGCACCGCTCTGTATTTGAGCGGGTTGTTCGGTTTGTTCGCCGGGAGTAACAGTTTGTTGTTGTGCAGCCGGGTTGACGGCTTGTTGAACGCTTGTATCAGGTGGTTGATTGAGCGTTGTCGGATCGGTTGGGGGAGTAGATTGTAATCCTCCGCCGCTACATGCGCTGAGTAGCGCAACAAGCGGCAGGGAATAAATAAACTGGCGGGTGCGGCTCAAGGGGGGCCTCCTCGTCATTGACGTCCATGGCAGGACACCGAGACGCGTTGCAGCGCGAACCGGTGTCTCTGCGCAGGTTACGGATTCAATTCCGAAGCGTCAACGAACAGTAGGATGCCTGCACGCCCGCCCGGCGGGCATCGATCACGCGTGAAATAGCCGGGTTTTGGCCTATCCACATACGTACTCTTTGCCCGCCGTTAACATTGGCGGGGTTTCGCTTTAACGAACGATGAGCATGCCTTGCGCTCCGCCGAGTGTTGTCGAATTCGCAACAAAGGGAGTGCTCGTTAGGTTCACTTTGCCGCCGGCTGGAATGTCGCCGCCCGACATTACAACCAAGTGTCCGTACGTTTGGCTCAACCACGCCGACTTCACGACGACCGTCGAGCTGTTCGCGTTCACGATTGAGGCGCAGGGGCCGATCGCAACGCCTGCGTTGTAACACGCGCTGAATTCACGGCGATACACGCCGGGTGCGACTTGGATGTCGGTCGCGCCGGCATTCATCGTCTGGAGCGGACCCGTCGGATAGATCGAGTTTTCAGGGAACACCGCGAGGTTATTGGTGTTCGCCTCGAGGTCCGGGTAAACGACCGTATGGCCTTCGCTGTATCCGAGCCACGCGATTGCAGTCGTGATTTCACGTTGCGCGATCTGCGCCGCGCTTCCGATCGCAGATTCACCGTGGTTCAGTTCGACGAAGCGCGAATTCGGGATTTTGTCGATTTGCGCCATTGCGTTGAGGACGTTCGCGTACATCGTCGGACGGAACGTGCCGGAGTTGACGACGCAGTCTTCACACCAGGCACCGACGTACGGCGAGCCGGCTGACGACAGAATGCTCAGACCGTTGACCGTGGTACCCGAGAAGTTGATGCCGTTGAAAAAGCCTTGCATCGGCGTACCGTTCGGGTGCGTGAGGGCCTTACCGAGCGCGACGTGCTCCGCAACAACGGATGCATCCGTCGGCATCTCTTGCGTCGCGCTGCACCAATGGTTCGGCGAGACGTTCCAACAGAAGCCGCCGCCCGGGCCGTAGAACTGACTGAGGACTTTTGCGCTCGTGTCGTCCATCATGAAGTAGTTGAATGCCGCCGCATTCGTGTGGAAGTATGACGTGTAGTAGCTCTGCATGCTCGTGCTGAGGCTGTTCATCGCGTAGACCGGGATCGTTACGGTCTTACCGCCGCACGTCATCGTGTACGAACCTTGCGCGCGGTGCGCTGAATCGGAATAGCCCGTGAGATGGACGTACCACGACTCGTTCGCGTTTTTCAGAATCTGGGTCGATTCCGCGCTGCCGCACGCGCTTTCGTCGTAGAAAAAGTTCGGATCGAAATAAAAGATCGAGCTGCAGCCGTTCGAGCCGGTGCAGTCGTTGGACGCTTTGGCGTCGCCGAGGCCGCCCTGTGCGTATGTCAGATACTGGCGGACTTGCGCGGAGCTGCCGTTGGCGCCGGCACCCCAATAAAAGTCTTTCGCCCAGGTGGCGATATGCTGCGGGACGCTGGTCGTCGCCATTGGGACGACAGAAGAGGCATTCGCTGCAGAGGTTACCGCTTGAGACTGCCCGGGGGCAGCAGCGGTGGAAGTGTTTGTGGCGCTTTGGGCCGGTGCTTGTGCTGCGGCGGCGCCCGTGGTTGCGTCGCTCATGGGGCTCGTCGGCGTATAAGCAGATTGCTGGCCGCTACAAGCAGCAAGCAAACCGGCGAGCGCACATAACGAAAGCAGAGAGGATCGGCTCAAGTAAGCCTCCTGATTAGTTAGGCGTAGCATTAACTGAGCACCTAGTGGGAAAGAAAGCGCCAGTGGGGGTGCTCTTCGGGGCAGAGTAGTGGCGGTGAAACACAGCGTCAACGCTCTTCCGGACGCTCGTTAGTCTGCTTAGCAGGCAGGTACTGAGCACAAAATCGAGCCGTTGGAGGGGCTCGCTTAGCTGAGTTTTTACAGAGCGTGGTAGTCGCTTGCCGCGATGCTAGCTATGGGCTCGCTCGCCCTGAGAATGAGTGATCTAGCGGAAGCCAATTTCACAGCAGTCAAATAACAGAATGTAAAGTCTGCGTAAGAGCGCTATTATGGACGCTTGTTCGCACGATTACTTTACGCAGCAGACCTTCTCTCTCCAAACCTGCTGCGAAGGAGTAACCTCCGTGAATCACGCGTCCTATAAAGACTCGAAATTTGGCGCGTTCCGCCGTCCCGTCGTGGGCCTTTGCGCGATCGTCCTGACTGCCGCGCTCGCGGCATGCGGCGGCGGTGGCGGAGGCTCGATCACCCCGAATGGAAGCGCCGCGCAAGGCGCCGCAGCGGCCCCGGGCCAGCCGGGAGCTGCCGCCCCATTAACCGGCGCCGCATCTGCGGGACCATCTGCCTCGCCGAGCGCGTCACCGACACCGAACACTTCCGTGCCCGCCCATATTCAGACATGGGCGTTTGACGAGTATTGGGCGGAGGGCGCGAACGCACCAAGCTCAGCCGTCGCACAATACTTGACATACGCCGAAGGCGGCGCCGGCAACGGCAAGGCCCAAAGCGACTGCTCCGGTTCGCCGAAGACCTGTTCGTCGGTGTTCTACGTCGATCCGAACTTCAAGTACGCGAGCCCGACCTGTCCGATGGCCGAAAGCGCCGCGTTTATCGCGGCCGCCGGTTCCGATGAGTCATGGTTCGTTCACGAGGCCGGATACACGGATTTCGCGCACCGCGTTCAGGGCTCGTACGCGCAGTCGTGCCAAGGCGCGACAGTCACGATTCCGGTCTATCTTGCGAATGACGCGTCGCCGAACGTAGCCGCGTACTACCAGAACTATTTGCAGAGCAACGGCGACAAGTGGGACTACTACTTCATGGACGACACGAGCACGCTCGTGCTGAGCCAAACGTACGGTCCGGGCGGCGGCTTCTGCCAAGACTCGCTACCGAACCACTGGTGCAGCTCGACGCAAGAGTATCCGAACGACAGTGCCGTCGCGCAAGCGCATTTGACCTTTGCATCGTCGCTCAGCCATACGAACGGCCAACCGATGCAGTTTTTCTTCAACGGTGTGAGTTTCTCCGGACAGACGCCGCTCAATCTCCAGTTGCTCTCAATGGGTTCCGGACATTTCATGGGCGCCGTTTGTGAAAATTGCATCGTTAACGCCGGCACGCCGCGTCCGAATATGTTCGCTCCGGTGCTCAACGCCATGGCGCAAATCGATGCAATCCCGGGCGCGGCGTTCATCGAGTTGAACACCGGCTCTTCGCCTACGGCAAGCACGGCACAACTCGCAGCACGTTATCTGACGACTGCAATGGCGTGGCTTGGTTATAGCGAAGGCCACACGATCGTGTTCCCGAACCTCGAAGACAACACGAACAATCTCGCCGTGTGGCCGGAAGATCTGCTCTATCCCACGCAGCCGCTGCAATCGATGACGTCAGGCGCGACGGATCTTCAAGTTGCACCCGGCGTGTATCGTCGTGAATTCGCGTCGTGCTACAACAACCAGTCCCCGATCGGACCGTGCGCCGCGATCGTCAACTCGACGTCGTCACCCGTTCCGATCGCCGCCGCGTGGCTGCAGCAAACGTACCATCACATCCTCCAAATGTCGGGCGGCGACATTTTGAGCGGCGGTACGACGGTGCTGAACACGGCGTACTTTACTCCCGGCGTCGGCTCGCTCGGAGCCGGCGCGGCAACAATCCTCGTGAAATAGTTGCAATGAACGCCGAGCGCGGCGGCGAAGGCAGAAACAATGCGACGACTGCTGTTCCTGTCTTACTACACGCCGCCGCGCGCGGGCGTCGCGACGACGCGAACCCGCCAACTCGTCCGGTATCTTCCTGAACACGGCTGGGAAGTACAAGTCGTTACGGCAGAGCTGCCGGGAGCCGATGAGAATGTCATTCAGACGCCGTACCTCGATCTCAGCGCGGCGGTAAAACAGGCCGTCGGGTTCGGATCGAAAAGCGCGCACGCTACCCTCGGCGTCGCGGTCGCACCAAAGGGTCAACGCCTGTCGCTCAAGCAACGGGCGTTTTCCTTTGGATACACGCTGTTGAATTATCCTGACCCTGAAGTCGGCTGGTTTCCGCGCGGACGCGGCGTCGTAGGCGAATTACTTCGAAGCGGTCGATTCGATGCGATTCTTTCATCGTCGCCGCCGTTTACGACCAACCTGATCCTCGCATCGTTGACACCGAAAATTCCGTGGGTTGCGGATTTTCGTGATCTCTGGTCCGACAGCGGCTATTACGGAAGCGGCGTACGGAATGCCGTCGACTCCGTACTCGAACGGTGGACGCTACGATCCGTCGATGCCGTAACGACGATCAGCGAACCGCTCGCGCGCGTGCTTCGATCGCATCGCAAAGACGTACCGGTCGAAGTCATTCCCAATGCCTTCGATCCGGAAGAGTGGGCCGGCGTTCCGTTCGAGCTCGGTGACGCCTGCACGTTCCTTTATGCTGGGCAGTTCTTTCAAGGGCGGCGCGATCCACGTCCACTCTTTGAGGCCATTCGTTCGTTGATCGATGACGGCACGATTTTAGCCGATGAAGTTCGCGTCGATCTCTATGCAAAGAGCGAAGCCTGGTTGACGCAAGCGATCGAAGTCAATCGGCTACAGCCGGTCGTGCGCGTTATGGGCTTTGTATCGCGCGAAGCCGTCATGGCGGCGGAACGGCGTGCTAACCGTTTGTTGGTCTTGCTGTGGGAAGGCGCGAACACCGAAGGTATTGTGACCGGGAAGCTCTTCGAATATCTCGGCGCGCGCCGGCCGATCCTTGCCGTGGGCGGCCCCGAACGCAGCGCCATCGACGACGTGCTGACCACAACGCAATCGGGAGGACGCGTGCGCACGGCAGCTGCGCTCAAAGAAGCGGTTCGCGCCGCAGTGGAAGAGCATCGAGCACATCGGGTTCCTATTGTTGACGCGGAACACTTGATTCCGTTCAGCGCGTCAACGATTGCGGGAAGCTTCGCGCGGCTCTTAGACCGCGTCGTAGACGCTCAGCATATCGCTCGTCCAGCGATCTAAACTAAAGAACGTTGCGATGCGTTCGGCGAGCGCATCCGATGGCCCATGGTCGATCGCGCGGGAGATCGATTCAGACAATGCTTGCGCATCGCCGGGCGGGAACATGAACGCGCCGTCGACGCCGCCCACCATTTCACGCGCGGGCGCGATGTCGCTCGTCGCGACGGGCAGCCCGGACGCTGCGGCCTCCGCGAGTACGTAGGCAAATCCTTCGCCGAAACTCGCCAGCACGAACGCGTCCGCGGCCCAATACAGTGGTCGTGGATCCGCCAATCGTGGCGACAATACGACGTCGTAACGCCGTGCGAAGGATTGCCAGTCTTCTTGAGGTCCCCCATTGACCAGCAAACGATATCCCGGCAATCGTTCCAATGCCTCGCGCACCACGCGGCCACCCTTGATCGCCGTGCGATCGAAGAAGAGAATGACACGATCGGTTTCGGCGATGCCGAATTGCGCGCGTGCTGCTTCACGTTCGGAAGCAGTCGGCGGCCGGAAGCGCGTCGTGTCGATCCCGTTTGGTACGACGCGAACGCGTGATTTCGGCGCGCCGCGCTCGAGCACTTGACTCGCGATGCCATTCGATACACAGACCCACTGCCGGATGCCGGCGCCGATGACCATGTACTTTACCCGCGCGCGTAGTTCTTCGACGGTCGAAGAGGCTCCGCGCGTCGAGTGCACGTGCCACAGAACCTTCGAACGAAACGCCGACCGCGCGACTGCGACATCATACTTCGTGAAATGAGAATGAATGATATCGGGCCGTATGGCCTTTAGATTTGGGGCTACTTCGCTCGCGTCGTGGATGAGCCGCAGCTCTGCCCCGGCTTCGATCAAGTCGTTATACCATGAGGCGCCCGGTACGTCCGTCGATATCACGACGTAACGCTCACCGCGCTTGCGGATTGCACTTGCGAGCGCCGTCATTGCCGGGATGAAGCTGCCTCCGGTCTCACCCCAATAGTCGATGACCTCACAAATGGTACGCGTGCCGCTCATCGGACGAGTAATAGTGCATGGCCTGGATCGATCGACGTCGATGCAGACTGACTATCGAGCGAAACCGTGCCGCCGTTTAGCGCATCGCCGCCCTTGAGTGCGACGGCATGCGACAAGCGCGCGGTGAACCAGTTTTGGGACGGCGTAACGCTCGCGCTGCTGCCGTTGACTACGGCCGCGCACGGTCCGATCGGCTTGCCTCGGAGATAGCATTGCGCGAATTCCCGCCGCCAAACGGAAGCGCCGACGCTCAGATCGCCATTCCCGCGACGCATCGTCTGCACCGGCTGCGTCGGATAGATGTCGTTTTCCGGCCACACTGCCAGATTCGTCGTGTTGAATTCGAGATTCGGGAAGACGATCGTGCGATTGTCGATAAAACCGAGCCACGCCATGGCGGTAGTTACTAACCGCTGCGCGATCTGATCGTCACTGCCGGGCGGCGACTTGCCGGTGTTCTGTTCGACGAATGCCGCGTTCGGCGTTTGCCCGATGAGAGCCATTGTGTCGAGCACCTTCGCGTACATATTTGCCCGTAGGGTGCCGTTGTTCACGACGCAATTTTCGCAGATCGCGCCGACGAATTGCGAACTCAAGCGGAGCAGCTCGACCCGTGGGCTGCCTGATGCGTCGAAGGATACGCCGTTGTAAAAGACGCGCATCGGCGCGCCGTTCACGTGTTTCAGCCGTGAAACGAATGTCCCGTGGGCATTGACGACGTCGGTGTCGTTGGTCCATTCTTGCGTTCGCGTGCAATACCCGTTGAGTGTGCCGCCGCCTTTACAGAACCCGCCGCCGGGCCCGTATGTTTGACTTTTGAGGACGCTGGACGTGTCGTCCATCAGGTAGTAGTCCCAGTTGTCCGCGTTGCGTTGTAAGTACTGAGCGAAGAACTGACCCACTGCGGGATTGCTTTGATTGAGCGCATACACGGAGGCCGTGATGCGCATTCCCTTACATGTCTTGATGTAGCTGCCTTGGATGCGGTGCGCCTGGTCGGAATAACCGGGCAAGTGCACATACCAATCCTCACTTGCGGCGGCGATGACATCCTTAGAAAACGTGAACGGGCACACGTCGCTGTAATAGACGAACCCGGGATCGAAGTAGAACACCGATGAACACGCGCCGCTTCCGCGGCAGTCTCGCACGGGCTTGTCGTTGCCGAACCCGCTTTCGGCGTACGTTAAGTACCGCTGTACGTCACTGGACGATGCATCTTTGCCTTCGGCAAACTTCTGGTCGAACGCCCAGGTTGGAATGTGTGACGGGACTTGAGCGGCAACCGCGTTGAGGGGAAGTAACGCGAACGCCAAAAAAAGAATTGCGAATGTTTTCATGCGACCTTCGGGGTGACGAGTAAACGCTCATAAAGTTCGACGTGCCGTCGCGCGGTGGCGCCGATGTCGTACTCTTCACGGACGTATGCTTGAACGGCACGCGCTTTTTCGCGAAAAGCACTGCGCTCGTCGAACACGCGCTCGATGCCCTTCGCGAGCGCGCTCGGTGTCCAATCTTGCGCAATGAGTCCGAGGTCACCGCCGGCGAGCATCTCTTTGGCGCCGAGCCAAGGCGTCGACACGATCGGTACGCCCGCGCTCATCTCCTCGATCATCGCGAGCGGCATGCCTTCGCTGGTCGACGGCACGAGCGCAAGATCGGCGCCCGGCAGCAATCGTAGGACATCGTTGCGGAAACCGAGGAAGGTCACGTTCTCGTTAAGACCGAGATCCTGCGCCATTGCGGTGAGCGCGATGCGGTCGTCACCTTCACCGAGAAAGTACAGATGCGAATGCCGCCGGCGGTCGGCGCTCATCGCCGCGAACGCTTGCAGCGCGAGCCGCTGATTTTTGTGGCGGTGTAAATTGCCGAGCACCACGATCGAGAAGAAGCCGGGTGGAACGCCGAGGCGCTTGCGCCCGTCCGCGATCGCCGTCGCATCCGGGGGCGGCCCGTGTTTTATTCCGTTCGGAATAACGGCGATCTTCGACGGGTTGAAGTTTTCGTAGCGAGCGAGAAACTCGGCTTGCTCGCGGAAGAACGTCACGATCGATGTTGTGTTTGCATTCAAGAAGCGGTCGGCGAGTGCCGTACCGGGCACGCGATCGTGGACGTCGCATGGAAGGTGCTCCGTTCGCACGATCGCGGGAACGCCGGCCAGCAAAGCCGTAAGACGTCCCCAATAGGTGCCGCCCTTCATGTGTGTGTGCACAACGTCGGGTCGCCACGCGCGGATGGACGAGACCATTCGCGCGAGAAAGGCGGCTTCGTATCGGCCCTTGCGGGAAATCTGCAACACATCGACGTCGCTCGACGCGACGTCGTTCGGAATCGCCGTCGGATAAATCGTCATCACGCCGCAATGCGCCACCTGCGTCGCAAGCGTCGGAGCTAAGTGCGCGACGAAGCGCTCCGCGCCGCCTCCCGTGAGGCTCGTAATAATATGAAGCACTCTCATGTTAACGGTTCCATGTCCCCGATGGTCACGATTGTAGCTGTGCTTCGTCGCGCTCGGTAGAGCCGCGCAACACAACGGTTCGCCCATCCACCGCCCCTCCGGCTAGGGTCTTAGGACCTAAACGCGCCCGCTTTTCCAAAAGTGCCTCGGCAAGCTGACTCGTCGTCTTGCAGGCGTCGAAATCCTCGAGGATCGTCTTGCGGCCGCCACGCCCTAGGATATTTTGAAATGCAGTGTCTTCCGCGAGCCGGACGATCGCGTCGCCGAGCGCGTTCACGTCACCGGGGGCGCAAAGAATGCCGTTTGAGTGATTCACCAGTTCGCCGACTGCGCCCGATCCCGTTGCGATCACCGGTAACCCGCGTGCCATCGACTCCATCAGGAAAACGGGGATGCCTTCGCAGCGCTGCGGCCCTTCGTCGAGGCTTGCCAGGATCGCGGCGTCGAACTCGCCGGCCGACATTCGGCCCAGTAGCTGCGCGTGAGGCACGACGCCTTCGAACGTTACGAGGCCTTCGAGCCCGAGTTCACGCGCCTTCGTCTCGAGGTCCGAGCGCAACGTACCGTCGCCTGCAATCGTGCAATGCACGTTGACGCGTTTGCCGGCTCTTTGCAACGCTTCCAGCAACACGTCATGCCCCTTCACGGGCTCGAGGTTCGCGGCGCACAGCAGACGCAGGACGCCGTCGTTACGATTTGGTGGCGAGCACGGCGGCGGCACCAAAACACCGAGGGGAATGACGCGAAGCGGCGGCGCGCCGTTCGAAAAAGCCGGCCGCAGAAGATCTTTTCCCTGCCGCGAAATCGTGCGGATGAATTGCGCGCTGCTGAAGAATCCGGGGCGCGGCACAGTCCCGTTGCGAACGCTGAAAGGCACGAGGTCGTGACGATGTCCGCTGGCGCTCCATGGAATCGCGCAGAGACGCGACACGACGTATGCGATCGTTGAAGGCGTAGTGAGCCAATATCCGTGGACGTGTTCGATTCCTCGTTCGCGCACAAGGCGCGCTGCTGCAAGTGCGGTCGGGAAAATCGCGATGTTTCTCACTTTTGCCCGGAACGTTCGCCGCATAGCTACGACGGTAGCGAACGTTCGTGCGACCAAGAAGGGGCGGCGAATCGTCTCGGCGAGCGCCATGCGCACGACCTTTGAAGACAGCAGCGGCATGCGTACTGCGCGCCCTTCCAGCGCGGGAACTGCAAGCGGTTCGTCAGTCGGCGTGGCCGGAAGCACGATAACGTCGAAGTCCCGTGCAAGCTGCGCGACCTCTTCGGTTAAAAACGATTCCTTGCCCCCGAACGGGAAGCGAGCTGTAACGAGCAGCAGTTTCATGCGGCGCGTTTGAGCCGTCGAATGATCGAGCCGCTCGCGAGTGCATATGCGGTGAGATCGCTCCATCGCGGCAGCAGAAGAAGTGAAACGCGGAGGTTCGCCACTCGTGTGAAGTAGGCGATCGCAATCGATTGTCCGATGACGTATCCGAGCGTCGATCCGATCGCCGCGCCGACGAGACCAAGCCGTCCGACGAGAAGAAAACTGACGACGACGCAAATTGTGGCTGAGAGGCCGGCAAGGATCATAGGAACTTGCGGTCTTCCGAGCCGGATCGTGAAATACGTTGACATCGGACTGCCGAGGGACATTGCGAAAACCCCGATCAAGAGGACGCGAAATGCCGGAATCATGGGAAGGAACGCGTGACCGTACAGCAACCCGACGGCAATGGGTGCAAAGACCCACAACAGCGCGCAGGTGACCGATGCAATGATCACGTTATTGCGCACGAGACGCGCCGTCAATTGAGCCGCCGCACTTGACGACTCCATTCCGCCGATTTGTGGCGAACTGACGTTTGCGGTCACTTGCGTCGTCGCCAGTAACATCTCGGCCGCGGTAACCGCAAGCGTATACATACCCAGAAGCGTCGGTCCGCCGAGTGCCGCTACAATAAAGACGTCCGCACGGTAATTTAAGAGTGAGATCAGCGAAACGGCGCCTACGCGCAGGGAGTAGGTGAGGAACTCTCGCGTTGACACCGAGCCTTCAGGCAACGAGCGCGATTTCCTCAACATCCAGATCAGGGCGCCGAGTGCGAAAAGATTTTGCCCCACGACCCAGGACGCGATCGCGGCGACCGGCACGTGACCGAGCAGTGCAAACGCCGCAAGCATCAACATCAAGAGGAAGAGGGTATTGAAGACCGCGACCTGCGTCACCATACGTACGCGGTCGAGGCCGATTTGGAAGCCATTGACGATGCCGATAATCGCCGGTGAGGGTAGCGCAAGGATCGCCGGAATCGCAGCCCAAGGCGCGTGCATTCCGTACGCGATGGCGACGACCACCGGCACTGCGCCGGCAACGAATATGGCCGCGCATTTGAGGGCGGCGCTCACCGTTCCCCGTCCCGCTTTACGGCGCAGCAAAAAGTACGCCACGGCGCTGTTCAGACCAGGAAATGCAGCCGTGGCGACGGCGAACGCAACGACCGGCAGCGAGTAGATGCCGCGGCCGTGCGGACCGAGAAAGCGAGCCGTGAGAATGCCGAGCAATGCGGCGATGCCCATGTTCGCCATTCGGAAGACGAACCAGTAGAGGCCGTCCGCGAAGAGCTTATTGCGTAGTGACATCTACTTTCGAACAGCCTTCATAGAACGTTTCAACTGTAGCGGCGGAAAGCCAGTAAGCGGCAATGGCGAAAAGCCCACGATTGACGGGAAAATGGGGGCAGGCAAGCGTGCCAGACCTGCATGTTACGAATGAGCCATGTCACGCAGAGTGCTCGTGTCACTGTTCGCTGTGCTGCTCGTAGGCGGCGCCCTCGTGTTCGGTCCTGCACGTCCCCTCGTCTCGCACCTCGCGCACGCCTTGGGTCTCCGTTCCGCCGTCACGCCGGCACAGCCCGGGGCGCCGATGCCTGCGCTTGCGCTAGAGAACCTGGACGGGACTCCGGCGACGCTGCCCCAGCAGGGTACCGTGGTCTACAACGTCTTCGCCTCGTGGTGCCAACCATGCAATCAAGAGCTCCCCGATTTACTGCTCGCGCAGAAAGAGTTGAAGAAGCGTGGCGTGCGGTTCGTCGGCATCGATCGCGGAGAGCCCCCGCAGCGAGTTGCGGCATTCGTTCAGGCGCAAGGTATCGGCTATCCTGTGCTCCTGGATTCCACGAGTTCCACGGCGAGGCTGCTGGGCGCGCGAGTCATCCCGGAAACGCTCATCGTGCAGGACGGAACGGTGAAGAGCGTGATTGTCGGTCCCACCACCGCGAGCCAACTCACGCGAGCGGTTGAAAACGTATGACCGGAAGTCGAAAGAAGTACGGCGTGATTGTCGGCTTTCCTTATTATGGCCGTTATCTCGCCGATCTGATCAACGAACGATCGGAAACATGGCGGCTGGAGTATCGCGGCGAGTCGTATGCGGCGCGGCTTCGCAGCCTGCTCGAAATGAAGCGTTGCGACGCGGTGATTTCATTCGGCGGACCGGCACCCGACCAGGCGATTGCCGACGCCGCTCGCCATTACAATGTGCCGGTCATCGTGATTTGGGCGGGCAGCGACGTTTCGGCCGCCGGCAAAGATCCGGGCACGCTCGAGATCGTGAAAGACGAAGGACACGTCAACATCGCGGACGGGGAGTGGCTGGTCGACGAACTGCGAGAGTTTGGTATTGAGGCAAGCTACGATCCCGTTACGGCGATCGAGGCAGCAGCGAAGATCGCTCCTCTTCCGCGAGAATTTCGCGTTGTTACGTACTTGCCGGAACCGCGCCGCGCATTCTATGGTGAAAAGAGCGTCTACGCGGTAGCGCGCGCTTGCCCGGATGTTTCGTTTAGCGTCGTCGGCGCTGGACACGCGAATCCGGCCGCGCCGCCGAACGTTCGGTTTCTCGGGTACGTCGACAACATGGCGCACGTGCTCGACACGTCGACCGTGCTGCTACGCCTTCCCGAACACGATGGAAAGTCGATGCTCGTCCTGGAGGCTCTTGCTCGCGGCCGGCACGTCATCTGGACGTACGATTTTCCGGGCGTCCATCACGCGACATCGCTGACGGCCGCAATCCAGATGATGCAAGCGTTGCGCGACGACCATCGGCGTGGGACCCTCGGCGTTAATCGCGCGGGACATCAGTTCGTGCAAGAGCATTTTTCGCGCGGAACGATTGCGGCGAATTTCGAAGCGGTACTCGATCGCGCAGTGCACGAGAAACTGCCGAGGATCAGTACGTCTCGTCAAACGGTTGTTATATCGGGCTTTACGCTGTTTGGCGCCATGGTTGCGCGCGCCGCGCGCTGGGCGACACCGAACTGGGAGCCCCGCGTATTTCGCGGAGGATCTCGACTCGCGCGCCTGTCTTCTGCGGTGCAACTGATGCGGGCGGATGCGTGGTACTGCATCGGTTCGCCGATTCCCGACCGATGGCTCCATCTCGTTGCGCAGCTGACGGGTAAGCGTCGCGTGATTCATTGGGTCGGCTCCGACATCGAATTGTTGAAGTCGCAGCCGGCAATCCGCAGACTTTGTGCGAAAGACACGGTTCGCCACTTGGCCGAAGCCGACTGGATGGTCGATGAGCTTGCGGCGTACGGCGTTCGCGCATCGGTTGCGCCGTTGCCTCCGCAAGTGCGCATTCCCGATTATATTCCGCCGCTGCCCGATCGTTTTACGCTGCTGCTGTACGTTCCGCGCTCGCGCGCCGATTTCTATGGGCGTCGCGAATACGAGCGCCTCTTCCGGCGTTTCAGCGGGCGACCGATCAAATTTATCGTCGTGGGCGGGGGATCGGTCTTCGTTCCGCCCGGCGCTGACGTCGAGATTGCCGGATGGAAGTCGGATCTCTGCGACGTGTACGAACGAACATCCGCGCTACTGCGATTTACGAGGCACGATGGGCTATCGTTGATGGCGTTGGAAGCACTTGCGTACGGGCGGCACCTCATCTGGTCGCGGAATTTTCCCTTCGGCGCGTGCGCGCGTACCTACGACGACTGCGAACACGCGGTTGAAGATCTGCTCGAGCGGCATGAGCGCGGCGAACTCCGTCCTCAATTTCAAGCAGCAGAGTACGTGCGTGATACATACGATGTGCGCCGGTGCGTCGAGCGTATAGCCACGTTTTGGCAGCCGTCGAGTTCCGGCGATATGCATCCATTCAGCCCGGTTGGAGCACGAGGATGACGTTTTGGACGCTCGAAGAGTGGGAGGCGTTCGACCGTACTTTCCCCGCGCCGACGTTCTTCGCGCGTCCCGCGTTTGCGCGCGCGCTCTCCGACACGTTTTCGCATTTGGAACCTGGGCCGATTGTGGCTCAACATCGTGGCGCTCGGTACATCGTCCCGGCCGTGCGTACACGGCGCAAGCCGCGTACCGTCGACGCATTTCCGTTCGGCGGGTACAGCTGCGTCCTCGATAGCCTTGGAAGAACTGCCGACGCTGCTACAGCATCGGCGGTGCTTCGATCCGTTGCGTCGAGGACGCCCGCATTTTCGTTTGTCTCGTGGCCGCTTGCGGAACAGCCGCAGCCTTCGGGTTTTGAATCGACCGAATACGAAACGGCGGCAATCGATTGCTCCGGTGGCCTCGAGCCGGCCCTTGCAGGCATGCGCGGAGTGACGCGACGTATGGTCGGACAGGCAATTCGCCGCGGCGTTACATGCGAACGCCGTCCGATGGATGATGCGGGACTTGATACGTACTACGCGATGCTGCATGAAGCGAGTATCGGGTGGGGACTCGAAGCGCCCACGATTCCGCGTTCGCTGTTCGATGCGGTCGCTCGCCGCGGCGGAGAGGATGTTGAATTGTGGTTTGCACTGCTGGACGGCGAACCGATCGGCGGCGGCGTGATCTTATTCGGGCGTGACGAGCTGTTCTTTTGGTCGGCGGCGATGAACCGTGAGTTCTCGCGTTTCCGCCCGAGCAACGCGCTTAATGCACGATTGATCGAACGCGCGTGTGAACGCGGCGTTCGTTGGTATAACCTAGGTGCGAGCGAGGGTTTGACCGGCGTCGAGCGGTTCAAAACAGATCTCGGCGCAATGTCGGTCCCGTATCGCCGCGTGACCGCGCGAACACGCGTGTTCGACGCGTATCTCGCCCTACGAAACGTTCTAAAAACGAGGCACGCATCATGATCTACACCCGCGCTCATCACCACCACTACAACGAACACGCGGCGCAGGCGGCACTGCCCGAACGCCTTGGAGCCGAAGGCGTACGGCTCATGATCGCCGACGGTATTGCTTTGCTCGCGCTCGTCGGTCTCTCGGTTCCGTTCAACGCGACGCGCGGCGCGTGGCTCGCCGCACTCACGATCTTTGTTTGCGCTACGCTCCTCGGCCGCTACCGGCAATCGATTGCGCCGGCGGCGCGCGACGAATGGTACACCACGATGACGGTGACGTTTGTTGCGGGGGTGGCGTCGCTCGTGCTCGTGCCGCTTTTCGTCGTCCCGTGGTGGATTTGTGCCGGAGTGCTGATGGGGTGGTCGATTGCCGGCGGCGCGGCTGCCGTCGCGTTGACAATGCATCGGCGGGCAGACAAACCGGTCGTCGCGACAGCGAACTTCCTTACGGCGGCAAACCGTCGCCGGCCGCGCAACCCGGTTTTACGCGCGGCGATCGCCGTCTTGGATTTCGTCTTTGCTGCATGCGCTACAATCCTACTCTCGCCCGTTCTGATCGTCTGCGCGCTTGCGATTGCGCTCGGTCATGACGGACCGGTGCTCTTTCTTCAAGATCGCGTCGGTGTCGACGGCCGCGAGTTTCGCATGTTTAAATTCCGCACGATGCGCCCTGATTCCGGAAATGAGTGGGCGACAAACGAAGGTGACGACCGCGTGACGCACGTCGGACGCTTCCTGCGCCGCACGTCGCTTGACGAATTGCCGCAGCTGTGGAACGTTCTGCGCGGTGAAATGTCACTCGTCGGGCCCCGCCCGGAGATGAGTGAGTATGCGGATCAGTTCGTTCGGACGGTGCCCTTCTATGAAGATCGCCAAGCGGTTCCGCCGGGAATTACCGGTTGGGCGCAAGTTGAGTACGATCGCAATTTTGCGCCGGCAGAGTTCGAGAACGTGCTCCCATACGATCTGTTCTACGTGGCGCACTACTCGATCTCGCTCTATCTCTTTTGTTTGATCAAGACCGTGTTCGAGGTGCTGCGTCACCGTGCTGTCTAGTGCGCGCCGTGCAAGTGCGTTCGCGACCGCGGGACGCGTGCGAGCAACGCTCGGTTCACCCGGAGTTTTGATCTCGGCGATGCTCGTCGTGCTGTGCGTGCTCGCGGCGTTCGGCGCCGTGGCGCTCGCCGGGACGAAGACCGGAATGGCGCTCGCACTGCTTGTCGCAGTCGGGCCGGTCGCGATCTACGTCGCACTAACGGCGCCCCTGATCTTTCCGTTCGGACTCTTCGCGATCATGGTTCCGTTCGATAATTTGATGACCATCCACTCGTTCGGAACGATCACGAAGCTGCTCGCCATCTGCTGCGCCGTGGCATTAGCCGCGCGATTGTTTGTCACTCGGCGCTACGTCGTTCCCGACAAGGCCGTGCTCGCATGGCTCCCACTCGTATTGCTTGCGATTGCGTCGCTTGCATGGGCGATCGATCCCATGAACGGCGTCACCAACGTGCTCTCGCTGCTCGAGCTCTTTTTACTCTACTCATTGCTTTCGTTTATGCCGGTTGACCGGAAAACGTTGGGATTTGTGATCGTCGCCGTCATCGCCGGCGGGATCCTCGCGGGGTCCTACGGCGCCTACTTGTTTCACCGAGGCGTGGACGTTACGCAAGACGCGCGTCTCGTGGTGCAGAGCGGTGAACAGTCGATCGATCCCAATCATTTCGCAGCGGCACTCCTGCTGCCGCTGGCTCTGACGCTCATCGCCTTCGTCGAATCACGGCGAATTCTCACGCGAGCGTTTTCGCTTGGGGCGCTTGGACTGATCGGCGTCGGATTGCTCCTCGCCGGATCGCGCGGCGCATTGGTTGCTGCCGCCGTCATGGTCGTTTACATGACGATCCGGTCGCGCAAACGAATGGCGCTGCTCTTTTTGACAATCGGGGGCGGAGGCATCGGGCTTGCGGCATTTGGCCAGCACATTCTCGGCAGAATGAATCAGATCGGCGAAACCGGGGGCGCAGGACGCTTTGGAATCTGGCGTGTGGCTGCCGTTGCGTTTTCGCGCCATCCATTCCTCGGTTCCGGCGCCGGAAACTTTTCCAACGCCTACAACGATGCATTTCTCAGCGTGCCGGCGTTCGCATCGATGCGCATCGTAGAGGGCGCGCAATGGAGCACCGCTCCGCATAGCAATATCATCTGGGTTGCCGTTGAGCTCGGTGCCGTCGGGTTAGGCATCCTCTTGTACGCGTGGTGGATGCAATACCGGTCGCTGCGATCGATCGGTGAGACCTCGCAACTCTATCCGTTGAGAATCGCCATTGAGGCGGCGCTGATCGGCCAATTCGTCGCCGGGCTCTTTCTCGGCACGCTTAACTACAAATACTTATGGCTCACGTTTATGATCGCGATGATCGTGCGCAACGCTGAGCTCGACACCAAAGGAGGTTCCCTGCGTGAGGGCGTCGTTTCTCCCCTACTGCAAACCGCAGCTCGACGAAGCTGAAATTGAGTCGATCGCGACCTCGTTTCGCAACGGGTGGTTGACGAGCGGTCCGAACGTCAAGGAATTCGAACGCGAATTTGCCGAGCGCTCCGGCGTATCGCATGCCGTTGCGCTCAATAGCTGTACGGCGGCACTGCACGTTGCATTGGCGGCGCTCGGCGTCGGGCCCGGTGATGAAGTGGTTACGCCGTCGCTGACGTTCGTAGCGGGTGCACAATGCACGCTCGAGCTGGGAGCGACGCCGGTATTCGCCGACATCGATCCCCAGACGTTATCCGTCACACGCGAGACCATCGAAGCAGTCATTACGGAGCGCACGAAAGCAATCATCAGCATGCCGTACGCGGGACGTCCGCTCGGTATCGCGTCGCTCGCGCAATTCGCGCGCGAGCGGGGCATTGCGCTTATCGAAGATGCCGCGCACGCCGCCGGAATGCTCGACCAGGGTGAATGGGCGGGAACGCGGAGCGATGCGGCGGCCTACAGCTTCTACGCGACGAAGAACTTGACGACCGCTGAAGGCGGCATGCTCGTAACCAACAATGCGGAACTTGCGGATCGTGCGCGCATCCTCGGGCTCCACGGCATGAGTAAAGATGCCTGGAAGCGCTACAGCGCCGGCGGGTCGTGGCGATACGACGTCGTCGCGCCCGGATTCAAGTACAACCTGGCCGATCCGCTTGCGGCGCTCGGTCGCGAGCAACTCGCGCGTCTTGATGGAATGCAACGCCGCAGACACGAGCTCGCCGCACGCTTCAGAACGGCGATTTCCGCAATGAACGGCGTTTCAATGCAAGCGGTGCCCGAACGCAACGGGGACGTGCACAGTTGGTGCATGTTCGTCGTGATGATCGACGAGAAGAAGTCGGCCGTCGGCCGCGATCGTGCAATAGAATTGCTCACGGAACAGAACATCGGAACGTCCGTCCACTACGTTCCGACACATCTCTTCTCCGGCTATCGTTCGTTGCGGCGTTCGCCGCTACCGGAAACCGAACGCGTCTGGCAGCAGATGATTTCGCTGCCCCTCTTCCCGGCGATGACCGACGAAGACGCAGACGACGTTTTAAACGCGCTGGAAGCCGTTGTCTCGCCCCGAGTGTTCGCAGCCGAACAGGCGGTATAAGCAGGCAGCACCTCACCCTATTCGCACTAGATCCCAAAGACGCGCCACCGCTCGTAAGAAGTGGGCGTCTTTTTCATTTAGTCCCAGGCCGGTTGCTCGACTACACCCGTTTACCTACCGCCGTGTTAGTCTTTAAGTAGGAATGCTCCCCGAAAATACGGTGAAAAATCACAAACTTCCCCAGTTGGGGTAGGATTGTTTTGCCAATTATGGGGTACAGTGGCGAACGTCGGAAGTATTGCTACGCGAAAGGATCATCCACGTGCTCACTGCGGTTGACTCTATTCGGCTATACGTCGTCGAAGGCCAAGTTCTCTTTGCAAAAGCTCTCTGTCAAGTCTTTGCGTCCGAACGAAACATCGAAATCGTTGGCGACTCGCAAACGATAAACGAGCAAGCAATTGCGAAGGCCCGTCCCGATGTCGTGATTCTCGACTTGGACGGCGGTTTGCCCGGCGTGGTCGAGTCCTTGGAGTTGTGTCGGCGAGCGGTTCCCGACGCAAAAATCTGTGCACTCAGCATGAGACCTGCACCCGAAATCATGAATCGCTGCCTGTCTGCCGGCGCGGAAGGCTACATCATCAAAGACGTGACACCGTCTGAACTCATTCGTGCGGTGCGATTGGTTGCGTCCGGAGAGACCTATGTCGACCCGCGGGTCGCCGGCGGCTGGTTGCGACGGCGCTCGATGACGTCGCGGCGCACCGATCTGAATGAGTTGTCGGTTCGCGAGACGGAAGTCATCCGGCTTATTGCGGAAGGCCTCTCGAACAAAGAGATCAGCGCGCGACTCAACCTCTCGGAAAAAACGATCAAAAACCACATCAGCCGGATCTTCTCAAAGCTGAATATTTATGCGCGCACGCAAGCGGCCGTGCACGCGATCAAGCTGGGTTTACTGTAAAGCTCGCAGGTAGGCAGGGGCCAGGCCGTTAGACTCAACGGACCTGCCCCAAACTTCCTTAGCTATCCCGGCCGAAGCGCCGTTCTCGCCAGACCGAAAACATCGTTTCCTAGAGTCATGAAGAAGATGACTCGCGCGTCGCTCGCCGCTGCGTCGACGCTCATGCTAACAGCACTCTTAGCCGCTTGCGGCGGCGGCGGTGGGGGCGGTGGGTCCACTCCCCCAGTAACTGGCGGTGGAGGCGGTTCGACGCCTACCACACCGCCGACCGGATCACCAACGAGCACGCCCACGAGCCCGGCTCCGCCGACACCGTCACCTGGTGCAAGCGGTGCGTTAACGCTCAATGGATCGCCGCTGACAAACGCCATGGTCGCGTTCACGTGCGGCTGTACCGGTGACGCCGGAAAAATCCAGACCGACGGAAGCGGTAACTATACGATCAACGCCGTAACCGGTGCGCCCTCCGTTCTGTATTCCGGCAAGACCTACGTGCCGAGCGGGCACAACCTCTTGGTCGTCGGCTACGCTGCCGCCCCAAGCAAGACGCAGGCGTGGACGATGTTGTTCCTCGGTAACACGCCGTCGCACAATCTCACACTTTCGAACACCGACGTTGCAGCTACCGCGGCAGCGTTGTACGTCTACTACGAAGCGTCACTGATCAACAACAACGACAAGACGTTTGACTGGTTCAACTTCAATCAGATCATCGCGTTCGCTCAACACCTTCGTCAGGGCTCCCTCGACTCAACCGAGCAGAAGTTCCTGACCGACATCACAAACGCGCAGACCAACGGTCAGACCCTGTTCCCCGTCGGGGCCAGCTGGAGTAATGTGATCTCCGCCGACGGCACGAACGGCGCGATCAGCGCAGACATCCAGGCCGTAGCCAAGGATACAAACGACAGCACGCTTCCCACGCCGTGCCCGGGCATCGGGCAGTGTTCCGGCGCTCCGACACCTTAGGCCACCCGAGCACTG
>JAFANA010000063.1 GCA_019232905.1 Vulcanimicrobiota bacterium | reverse complement strand
TCATAAAGCACTGACCGAACGGTGTGCCCGGGGAAAATGCGAACGCCGCCTCTTCTTCAATCGGATCCTCGCGCGCGCACAGGAAGCGTACCGTGCCGTCGATTCGTGCGTTTGTTTCGCCCGGCCCAGGGCAAAAGACGAACTGCGCACGCATGGACGACGGCTCGGACCGGTCGCGGTAGCCTTCCGGCATGACGACCCCGAATTGAAACGGCATACGATTCTTGAGCGCGCTTTTCGCGTACGGGAAGAGCAAGAAGCCTTCGTACAGCACGGCATCCGCGACGGCGCGCACGTCAGCCCTCATGTCGGCGCTCCCAGCAATCGCACGAGGAGCTCGTCCCACGTCGTCGCGCCGCTGAGCGCGCGATAGCGGCGCAGTTCTTCCAACGTTTCCCGCTTGATGCGAATCAGGGCATCACTGCCGTAGCACGCGCGCATCGCGTCGTGCCACACGCTCACGGGCATCCGGTACGAGCACTCACTGTTCCAGGCGACCCGCTCCGTTGAAAAACTCGACCCGCGATCGCGATACACGGCCCCGCTGAACAGAAAGCGCACCGGAATTTCGCCGGAATGCACTGTGTCGAAAAACCGCGTCGCCGCAACATCGAAATCATACGTACACGGGACCGTGATCTCTGCGTCCGTTTCGCGAGCGAACCCGGGCACAACGAGGGTCACGTCGGCCCACGCAAAGGTGCGCAACGTCGTCTGCCAGCGATCCGGAGTGCCGAAAAGTTCGCCCAGAAGCACCTGCGCTTCGCGGTCGTACGTTCGCCACTGAGGCTCGATACGCAACTCCGCGCGAAGCACTATTGCGTCAACCGGTCTTTCCGATGCAATGTGAAGCCGGAACGCAATAGTGGGCGAAGCGGCATTCTGCTTTGCGCGGGCATCGATAACCGAAAATCCGAGGTCGCTCACCGTGCGTACTCCGAAATACGCTCGAAAAATCGATCGATGGTCTCATGCACCTCATCGCCGCCGGAGATCCCGGTCCATTGCGAGCGCACGAGACCGACGAGTTCGTAACAGACGTCGATGGGCACGAGAAAGGCTCGCGCGCGGTATCCGTGAAGACGATAGACGAGCACCGCTTCCACGTCCGGCTGCATCAGCGCGATCTGCGGCTCACGCGCGCGTAGTTCGCTCCACGCCTCAAGGGGTAATTCGGATTCGGTAGCGCCTGCAGGACCGGGATAAAACGCCACGACCCGTTGTGTCTTGCTGTTTTCGAAAAAGAATGCGAGTCCGATCGGAATGCCGAGCGCGTCCCACTGCGCATCGCTAAAGAGCGGCGACGGAACGATCGCATACCGCTTCGGCACGGCCCGCAGCCGCCCGCGCGTGCTGCCGGTGAAGAGCATGCTGCACGCGGTGCACGTGCACAGGAGACGGCGATCGGAAGTATCCACGACATGACCGTGAGCGCCGCCGACCGGCGCCGCGCAGAGTTCGCACTGCTGTGCGGCTGTCGTCTTTGGTTCGCGCAAAAGGCGCGTGAGATACGATGTCATCGCAGATTCAACAGCGACACGGTTTGGCCGACCGCGCGAACCTCGAGCACTTCCGGAGCGCTCGAGAAAACAGCACGTTCTACGATCGGCACGAGATCCGACATGCCGTCGATTCGGACGGAAACGACGTCCTCATCGGCGCTCATTAACTCCGCGTCGCCTCCTTTTGCATGCAGTTCCGGCCGCACGGAATCGATCGCGCGCCGCACGCGCTCGTGGAGAGGCACGGGATGCAGCCCATGCGTGATGAGGAGACTCGCTACGACCGGATCGGTGGAACAGGATTCGATCACCGCATTCGTGTCGGCGCCGAACGCATCGTGCAGTCGCAGGATCATGCGCCGCAGCCCTTCTCCGTAGAGCGTTGAAATGACGCGCACCAACTCCTCAGCATCGGTCCGCGCGCCCGTGCTGGGCGGGAAC
This sequence comes from Vulcanimicrobiota bacterium, assembly GCA_019232905.1. Taxonomy (GTDB): domain Bacteria; phylum Vulcanimicrobiota; class Vulcanimicrobiia; order Vulcanimicrobiales; family Vulcanimicrobiaceae; genus JAMXLG01. Next base: position 9,630 of record JAFANA010000063.1, on the reverse strand, counting down.
GCACTGAAGCGGTCGAGGAGCGTCTGAACGCGGTTGCTCGACTCATTCAGCAGGTCCGCCATACGCTAAAGCTCAGGGGCAGCGAACGGCGTGTGGACGCGCTCGATCGTCTTGCCGCCGCCGACGTACATATGAACGCCGCAGGGTAAGCACGGATCGAAACTGCGGACCGCGCGCATGATGTCGATGCCCTTGAAATTATCCGGCCCGTTTTCCTCGAAGATCGGCGTGTTCTGCACCGCATCTTCATACGGACCAGGCGTACCAAAATTATCCCGCGGGTTTCCGTTCCACGGAGTCGGAGGCCACGGCTGGTAATTTTCGATCTTGCCGTCGCTGATCACCATGTGATGCGAGAGCACGCCGCGCACCGCCTCGGTGAATCCGACGCTGATTGCTTCTTTCGGAACAGTAAAGTCGCTCCACGTCTTCGTGTCGCCCTTGCCGATCATCTCGATGCCGAGCTCGACGAAATGCAGAGCGAGCGCCGCCGCATATGCCTGGAAATACGTGCGCGCACGATCGCGTTCGATCGCGTTGCTCCATCTCGGAATCTTCCACTCGAGCGTCACTTCCGGTTTTAGCGACGTCTTCGGAAGCGTAATCGTGATCGTGCCGTTCGATGCTTTGAGATAGGGCGTATCGACCAATCCCGAAAGCGCCGTGGACCACAACCGCGCCAGCGGGCCGCCACCTGTATCGAGCGCGAGATGATCTTTGCCGTCGAACCAGCGCGGCGACATCACCCAGCTGTATTTGCCGTCGAAATCACGTTTCTGCGGAGCGGGAATCTGCCGCGCGTTCCACGGATGACGGATGTCGACCGGATTGCCGAGCGGATCTCTATCGACGAGTTTGCCTTCCGCTTCCCAATCGACGTAGTAGGACGACCCGAGCAATATGCGGATGCCGAGATTGATGTCGACCAGATCGTTCGTGACGAGTTTTCCGTCCACGACGACGCCGGGAGTGACGTACATCTTCTTTCCCCAGCGATTCATGTTCTGATATTTGAAATCCGAGATGCCTTGCCCGACATGATAAAGTGCACCCCAGCATCCGAGCAGCACGCGACGCTCGCCGACGTGCTCGTAGCCCGGAAGCGCTTGATAGAAGAAATCGAAGAGATCGTCGTGGATCGGTACGCAGACTTTCATCCACTCGACGTACTTCATCAGGCGCGACAAATAATCGGTCATGAGCTGCATCGTTGCGTTGGTACCAACGCCGCCGGGATACAGGGTCGACGGATGCACGTGCCGCCCTTCCATCAGACAGAACATCTCGCGCGTCATCCGGCTGAGCTCCAATCCTCGCCGCGAGATTTCGCCCTCGAACGGGTTGCAGGCCGTCATAATATCGGCGATCGTACGATAGCCGTGCTGCGAGGCGTGCGGCGCTTCCGTCGTCTTCGCTTTCTCCCAGACGCTCGGATTGGTTTCGCGCACCATCTTCTCGCAGAAGTCGACGGCGACGAGATTCTCCTGGAAGATGTTGTGATCGAACATGTACTCGGCGGCCTCGCCGAGATTCATGATCAAGTCACCCATCGGCGGGTTCTCGATGCCGTAGGCCATGTTTTGATTGTAGACCGAACACGCGGCATGATTGTCGCCGCAGATACCGCAGATGCGGCTCGTGATGAAGTGCGCGTCCCGCGGATCTTTTCCGCGCATGAACACGCTGTAACCGCGGAAAACGGATGACGTACTATGGCACTCGGCTACCTTCTTCGCCCTGAAATCGATCTTCGTGTAAATGCCGAGGCTGCCGACAATGCGCGTGATCGGATCCCACGCCATCTCGACGAGCTGTGATCTGTCGATTTCGCCTCGCGTGGTCGGGACGTCTTTCGTCGTCATGCGTCACCGCTTTCTTCTAATTAATAGCCTCTGGGCGTGTATCCGGTCGTCAATGCATCGCCGCGTTGACGCCACTTCGGTTCCCGATCGCCCGTCGCAATCGTGGCCGCTCGCATCGTGCGAATGAATCGCCCGTATCCGGTGACGAGCGTCGTCGAAAGCGAAGCACCCGGCGGCTCGTCCATAAACGGCATGTATTTATCGGGGAAACCGGGCATCGTGCATGCCATGCAAATGCCGCCGACGTTGGGACATCCGCCGATGCCGTCCATCCAGCCGCGTTTGGGCACGTTACATTTGATGACCGGTCCCCAGCAACCGAGCTTGACCAAACAGCGATGATCGCCATACTCGCTTGCGAAGTCTCCTTGCTCGTAATAACCAGCGCGATCGCAGCCGTCATGAACCGTGCTTCCGAAGAGCCACGTCGGGCGCAACATATCGTCAAGCTGCGGAGCGGGAGCGCGTCCCGCTGCAAAGAGCAGCAACTGCGTGAGCGTTTCGGACATGTTGTCGGGCTGCACGGGGCACCCGGGAACGTTGATGATCGGAAGCCCGGCTTTGGAACGCCAATCCCATCCTAGGTAATCGGCTAAGCCCATCGCACCAGTCGGATTGCCTTGCATCGCGTGAATGCCACCGTACGTTGCGCACGTTCCCGCAGCGATGACCGCCGTCGCTTTGGGTGCAAGCGCGTCGATCCATTCCATCAACGTGCGCGGCTGACCGGTTGCGGGGTCATTTCCAAATCCGGTGAAATAGCCTTCGCGCTTGATGCGTTCGTTCGCGATCGAACCTTCGATCACGAGGACGAACGGTTCCATCTCGCCGCGTTCAGCTTTGAAGAACGCTTGAATGAATGCTTCGCCTGTCTCAAAGGCGACGAGCGGCCAATACACGTTGACCTTCGGCAATCCTGGAATGCCGCCCATAACGATATCTTCAACGCTAGGACGCTGTGCGTTGGTGAGCGAGACGGAGTCACCGTCGCAACTCAGACCGGCATTGATCCATAGAAGATTGATCTCGGGTATAGCGGGCGCTCGAACTGCCATAGCACACCTCCGCCGCGACCAGACGTCAAGTATCCATGATTGTAGGGCGACAGCAGAATTTTTGGAATAGTTACACAGTGCATGAAGCATCGATCGCGCTTGCAATCGTCGATGAATTATGCGAGCGAGCGCAACGCGACCAAATCGAACGCATAGCGACCGTTTACTTGCGAGTCGGCGCGTTGACGAGTGTCGTGCCCGATGCATTGCAATTCGCTTGGGACATGGCGAATGAAGGCACGGTCGCTTCAGGTTCGCGCTTGGAGATCGAACGTATCCCGCTTACTATATTTTGCACGCGCTGCGCATGCGAACGAACGATCGACCAAGATGCGTTGCCGATTTGCCCGGCGTGCGGGACGTCGTCGAACGAGATCGTGCGGGGACGCGAACTGCTCGTAACTGCGATGGAGGCCGTCTATGCCGCTTCGCCTCGTGGACATTCAGCAAAACATCTTGCGCAAGAACGATACGCTGGCCCGTGACCTGCGCGAGCGGTTTGCGCGCGACGGGACCTATGTCATCAACTTCCTGTCGAGCCCCGGCGCCGGCAAAACCACCTTGCTCGAAACGACGCTGCGTCGCTTTCGCGAGCGCTACTCCGTTGCAGCGCTTGTCGGCGATCAAGCAACCGACAATGATGCGCGGCGCCTAGAACGAAGCGGCGCGCCGGTCAAGCAGATTACGACCGGCGCCGAGTGCCGCCTCGATGCCCAGATGATTTCGAATGCGCTTGCGTCTTTCGATGTGGGCCGTGTCGAGCTGCTCGCGATCGAAAACGTCGGGAATTTGATCTGCCCGGCCGAGTACGATCTCGGCGAAGATTTACGGATCGTCGTGTTCTCCGTCACCGAAGGAGAAGACAAACCGCTCAAGTATCCGCTCGCATTCGCCACGGCGCACGTTGCCGTACTCTCGAAAATCGATTTGACCGCAGCGACCGGCTTCGACCGGGCGTCGGCCGTGGACAACATTCAACGCGTCCATCCCGGCTTGCCCGTAATCGAACTTTCGGCTCGCACGGGCGAGGGCATGAACGAATGGTTTGATGCTCTCGACGACCGTATCGCTAGCCGTTTGCTTTCGAGTAGATCGTGAGGTTGGTCGTATCCAGTTCGTATTCGCCGGCAGAGACCGTCGAGTTCGGTGCCGCGCAAACCACACTATTGTTCGGTCCGAAGATGACGACTTGCCCTGAGCCTTGGCCGGTACACTGTGCCTGCGTCAGTCCGTAGGCTTTGAGTGCTTTCGCGCCAGGACTGTCCGGCGCGACTTCGTACGACACGACTTTTTCGTGCGTCTCGTCGTCGAAGATCTCACCGAACACGATCGTAGTAGCAGCGCCGACTGCGAACGCGCCCCAGAATCCGCCACCATAATATCCCGGCGCGGGATACCACGGATAGCCACCGTTCCAGCCGTAGGCCGGCATTGCGGGCGTTATCGGCGCCACGATGTTGTTGGTGCGATTTCCGCTGTTGATGTTGGTCCTGCGGTCGTTGTTGTTTCGATTGCGATCGTTGTTGTTTCGATTGCGATCGCCGTTGTTGCGATTGTTTCCGATATCGCGGTTGCCGTTTCCGATGTCGCGGTTGCCGTTGTTCCGATTACCTCCCGCGCCCGCACCACCGGAGGCAAAAGCGCCGCCGCCGGCGCCCGGTTTCGGAACGGCTGCGCCACGACTGAAATCCCCGCTGAAACTGTTGCTGAACCCGCTCGGCCGAGAACCACCGCCGGAGAAGCCGCCCGCGCTTCGTCCACCGCCACCGCGTGAAAAGCCACTGCCGCCGCGTGCACCTCCGCCGGCTCTTGCACCGCCGCCGCCACCGCGAGCGCCTCCCCCGCCGGCACGCGCACCGCCGCCGCCACCCCCACGGCCGCCGCCCCCGCCGCGCGCCGCGGAAGCGGTGTCAACGCACAACGACGTCATCGCCAACATCAAAGCTACGGCCAACACGCGCCGCATACTGATTGCAAGCATACCGCGCCTCCTTTACGTTGTTCCGGTAATCTCGAGTTTCTCGATCGGCGTATGCAAAACCGGCGGCGTCGCGTTGCCGCCATGTTTGCTCAGCCATTCACACGATTTAATAACATCCTCAGCTAAGAGTTCGGCGCTGCTGTGATTGATGTGCGGGCGAACGACGATTCGAAGGCTGTGCACCTCTTGTGCGTTCGGCGGCATCGAGTACGCCGATAAAACCCAGCCGCGTTGACGTACGCGGTTCGACACGTCGAACTCATTGAAGTTCTTGACCGACTTGTCGAGCGTCAACGCGACGACCGGAATGCGTTGCGTCTCGTTCATAATCGTGAAATAGCCGCTCTCCACGAGCGCGTTTCTCAGCGTCGTCGCATTCTCGAGCGTATGAGCCATCACGCGCTTGTATCCGTCGAAGCCAAGCCGTAAGAACTGATAGTACTGGACGGCGATCTGAAACGCGTTGCGGCTGAAATTCAGCGTCGCGGTCGGCATCTCGCCGCCGAGATAGTTGACGTAGAAGACCAAGTCTTCATTAAAAATCTTTCGTTCGCGGAAGATCACCCATCCGATTCCCGGCGGCGTCAATCCGAACTTATGTCCCGAACCGTTGATCGATTGTACGCGCGGAAGCCGGAAATCCCACTCGTAATCAGGATACAGGAACGGATTTACGAAACCTCCCGATGCGCCGTCAATGTGCATCGGAACCGAATGACCCGTACGTTTTTCATAATCGTCGAGCCAAGCGTGAATATCGTGGATATCGTCGTCTTCGCCGGTAAACGTTGAACCGGCAATCGCGACTACCGCAATCGTATTCTCGTCGACGTAGTCTTTGAGCTCGTCCGCCGTCAAACGATAGTTACCAGGCTTGAGCGGAATGATGCGCGGCTCGACGTCGAAGTACTTCATGAACTTCTTCCAGACGATCTGCACGTTGCCGCCGGTCACGAGGTTCGGATGGGTTGCATCCTTCCCGTCCTTCTGACGTGACTGCCGCCAATTCCATTTGTGGGCGAGTCCACCGAGCATGCACGCCTCGGACGATCCAATCGTTGCGGTGCCGTACGGCTCGACATCTTTGGGGCCGTTCCACAACTCATGCAACCAGCGCACCATCCGCTTCTCCATTGCAAAGAGCTGCGGATACATGTCGTGGTCGATGTAGTTCTTGAACATGTTCCGTCGGGCGATGTCGATCGCTTCTTCTTCGGCAAATGTCGTGACGAACGATGACATGTTTTGGGCCGGATTTGCATCGGTCCACGCCTCGCTCACGACGATGGCCTGCGCGGCACGCGGCGTCATTCCCGATTTCGGAAACTCCGTTTCCGAAATATCGACGTTGAACTCGTCGTATGCCGTTTGCTTTTCGAGCGGAACCTCTTCGGTTATCGCATTTTTGATCAACGTTGTCATGTGAGCCCCTTCAATGGACGAGCAAGACGATGAACATGCCCCAAATCGTCAGTAAGGTGTTGCCGACCGCGTAGGTAACGGTGTAGCCGAGACCGGGAACCTGGCTTTTTGCAGCGTCGCAGACCATGCCGAGCGCCGCAGTCGTGGTGCGCGCTCCGGCGCAGGCGCCGAGAATAATCGCCGGATGGAATTTGAAGATGTACTTCGCCATGTACATAGCGAGAATCAGCGGTACGCTCGTCGCGACGATACCCCATAAGAATAAGCTGAATCCGAGCTGTTGAAGACCCGCAACGAACTTCGGCCCCGCGGTGATACCGACGACGGCGATGAACACGTTGAGGCCGACCGAGTTCATGAACCAAAGCGTCGGCGACGGAATACGGCCGAACGTCGGGCGAACCGCTCGGTACCATCCCGCGACGAGGCCCATGATCAATGCGCCACCCGCAGTCGAAAGCGTCAGTGGAACACCGCCCACCTTCAGAACGATGGCCCCGATCAGCGCGCCGATCGTGATGGCAATACCGATGAACGCGACGTCGGCGACATCCGTGTGCCGGTCGATCACGCCGAGAGCCTTCGCCGCGACGAGAACGTCCTGCGTGCGACCGACCAATTTGACGACGTCGCCGCGATACAGTTTCTCACCTGGAAGAACGGGTATTTGCGTTTGCGTTGCGCCGCGTGTGATGCTGCGCACGTACACGCCGCGGGCACCTGGAAGTCCCTCGAGTTCTTCCAACGTTTTTCCGTCGACGTCTTTGTTGGAAACGAAAACATCGACGCCTTGGACCGGAGCGGAGATCAATTCGGGATCGTCCACCTCTTTGCTGGCGTTTCCCACCAGCGCTACGAGTTGCTCGCGCGACCCGATCACCGCGACTCGGTCACCGCTATTGATCACGACGTCTTCGGTGGCTTCCTCGAGCAAGTTGCCATGCCGCACGCGAACGACGTTCATGCGGTGGCCGTTGGAGATCATCGCTTCCGCCTGGGCGACGGTCTTGCCGACCGCCATCGCGTCGGGCGCTATTTGGAACGCGCGCACTTCGTAGGCACGCCAGGCGTCGTTCAAGCCGCCGAGCTGCTGTTTACCGCCATGCGCCTCTTCATATTCTTTGCAGACCTTCGGCAAGTCGATGCCTAAGAGCGTAGGCCCTAGCATCGCAAGAAGAATCGCCGATCCGACCGTTCCAAAAATGTACGTGACGGCGTACGCGGTCGGCATGATGTCTAGCAGCGCTTTCGTCTGATCCGCCGAGAGTCCGAGCCGATTGATTGCATCGCTTGCAAGACCCATCGATGCCGAGATCGTTTGAGAACCGGCGTAGAGTCCGGCGGCTGCGCCCGCGTCGTAGTGCGCAACTTTTGCAATCGCGACGGGCGCGCCCAAGCAAAACACGGTTACGATAACCGCGAAAATGGCTTGCGGTACGCCGTCTTTCGTAATGCCGCGTACGAACTGCGGCCCGACCCCGTATCCAATTGCAAAGAGGAACATCAAGAAAAAAAACGCCTTCAGATCGGGCGAGACTTTGATGCCGAGTTGGCCGATCAGGATCGCCGCGAGAAGCGTCGACGTCACCGTACCGAGACTGAAGCCTTTATAACTCTTCGTGCCGACCCAGTAGCCGATTCCGAGCGATAGAAAAACTGCGATTTCCGGATATTGCTTAAGGGTGGCGACAAACCACGCAATCATAGAAAATCTCTCCTGCTTTCCTCATTGTTGCGACTGCTGCCAGCCGCCGCCGAGAGCGAGATACAGTTGCACGAGCGCGAGACGTTCGTTGAGTTGGCCTTGCGCGAGATCGGTCTGCGCTTGGTATCCGCGCGTCTGCGCGTCGAGAACCTCGAGATATGACGTATAGCCGTTTTCGTACCGCTCTTTCGCGAGACGGACAGAATCGAGCGACGCCGCTTCGTACTTTTGCAGTTGGACGGTACGCAGGCGGGACTCGTCGTACGTGGTGATATCGCTCGAAACTTCCGAGAACGCCTGATGGACGGTTTGCAGGTACGAAATTGTTATTTGCTGTTGCTGCGCTTGAGCGAGGTGAATCTGGGAACGGATCTGGCCGCCGTTAAAGATCGGCTGCAGCAACTCAGGGACGATCGAAAATAGTCCAAGCGGACCGTAAAAGACGCCGTTCACGTTTTGAAGCGAAGCGAGCGACGGCACAGCATTCGGATAGACGCCGTTCAATGTTTGGCCGCCGACTGCGGCTGTTGCACCGAGCGTAAGCGTCGGATAGAGCAGCTTGCGAGCGACGTCGACGTTCCCGGCGGCTTCGGCGATCGCGTACTCCGCCTCGCGTATGTCCGGACGGCGTTGTAGCAGTTCGCTCGCGACGCCGGTCTGCGGCACGTCCGGCATATGAACTTGCTGCAAGAGCGGCAGCCCGCGGGGAATTACATGCGGGTAGTCGCCGGTCAAGACTGCGAGCGCGTTTTCCGTTTGCGCGATGCTCTGTTGCAGCGCGGGAACGTTCTGCGTTATTTCGTAGAGCGATTGTTCGGCCTGGCGTAAGTCCTGCAGCGACGACTCACCACCTTGCACGCGCAGGTTCATGAGACGCACGCCCACTTGCCGGTCGGCCACGGCAGCCTGCGTAAACGTAAGAACGTCGTCGAGTTCGCGCAGTTGAAAGTACGAGCCCGCTACGTCCGCGACGACCGTCGCGAGCACCGTGTCCTTTGCAGCTTCGGTCGAAAGCAACGCGTCACGCGCGGCGCCCGTCGCCGAGGCAAGTTTGCCGAAAAGATCGACCTGGTATTGCGCCGCAATGCCGAGTTGCGGATACAATGCGGTCGTCGGCTGGCTCGGGGGCTTGTTTCCGCCCGTGGTTACGTAGTACGGGGCCTCGAGAAATCCGTTCACGAACAGCGATTGATTCGCCGCCGTGATTCCGAGACTCGCTTCCGCTTGCAGAATCGACGTGTAGGCGATCCCGACATTGAAGTTCTTCGTGAGAGCTTGCTGGATGAGCCCTTGCAAGACGGGATCGTCATAAAGCTGTCGCCACGGCACGTTACCGAGCGATGTTGCCGTGGACGCTTGGCCGCGATAGGTTTGCGGCATCTGTGCGTCCGGCGGAGCCGAAGGCGTCGGTGGGACACACGACGCGAAGATTTGGACGATCGCGACAAACACCAGCGCGAGCTTCATGCCGGACCTCCATGCGTCTGCGCGAGTGCCGGTTCCGGTTCGATCTCGCCCGTCGTCACCGTAACGGCCGGCTTCTTTCCGCGTTCTATCCAGCGCTGGCACAGGCGGAAGAGTGTCGGCGTAAAGAAAATCCCGAGC
>JAFANA010000033.1 GCA_019232905.1 Vulcanimicrobiota bacterium | reverse complement strand
CCGTCAGTTCCGCGAGATGCCGGGCATCATGGCCGGTACGCAGAAGCCGAACTACGCCACGACGGTCGACATCGTCACGCGGGCCGCGCTGAAGGAAATGATCCTGCCGGCGCTCATCCCGGTCGGGGTCCCGATCATCGTCGTGCTCCTGTCGTTCGTCTTGCCGACCAACGGCGGCGCCAAGATGATGGGCGGCGCGCTCGTCGGAACGATCGTCACCGGGCTCTTCCTCGCGCTCGCGATGACCAGCGGCGGCGGCGCCTGGGACAACGCGAAAAAGTACATCGAAGATGGTCACTATGGCGGCAAGGGCTCGATCGCTCACCAAGCTGCCGTCACCGGCGACACGGTTGGCGATCCGTATAAGGACACGGCCGGACCGGCAATCAACCCGATGATCAAGGTCTTGAACATCGTCGCATTACTGCTGGTCGCGTTCCTCGTTCACTAATCGACTTCTCATTGGAGAAAGCAAAGGGCCCGGCACTCTGCCGGGCCCTTTGTGCGTTCTCAAATTGTGGGAATACTCTCGTCTATGCAAACGTTTGCCCGGTTGTCTGCCGCCGCGACGCTTTCGATTGCCCTTACCGTAGGTGGCGCCGTCCCGGCGCAGGCGTACACGGAGCAAGAGCAATGGGAGCTGCAAGTCGGCCAACAAGAATACCAGCAACTTCAGGGCAAAATCGTTCCGCCGTCATCGCCGCTCTACAGCAAACTCGGTCCGATCGCGAAGCGGATCAAGCGGGTCGCGGATCATCAGTATTTCGTTCCGTTTCATTTCATCTTGGTGAACGACAACTCGCCGAACGCGTTTTCCGTCCCGGGCGGCAACGTGTACGTCACGACGTCGATGATGTCGTTCGCGCAAAATAAAGAAGAGCTCGCCGGCGTGCTGTGCCACGAAGTCTCACACGACATCCATCACGACGTCTACAATCTCTACCGGAAGAATCAGAATCTTTCGCTGATAGCCGGTCTTGCCGGGATGCTGGTCGGCAACAGCGCGATCGGACAAATGGTCGTCGGCACCGGCGCGCAGCTCGAGAGTTTGAGTTTTTCGCGGCCGGTTGAAAGCGCAGCCGATCATACGGGAGCATACATCTGCGCAGAAGCGGGCTCGAACCCGTGGGGCATGGTGTGGTTGTTCAAACGCTTCCAAGGCTCGCAGCAGCAAGCGCCGCCGATGGAGATGCTCTCCGATCATCCGGCCGACAACCACCGCATCACCGATCTCGAGAACGAATTCCGCAACGATCCGGCGACGTTCGGACGATTCAATCCGAATCCGTCGTCCGGAACCCCGCTCTAAGCGCTACTGCGTAACGGGAACTTCAGCCGGTAGCGCCTCCTCGAGCGTTTCCGTGGTTTCGACCTCTTCGCGCACATCGTCACGCGGCGACGTTACGCGTGCAGCGACGATCATCGACGCAAACAACAGCACGCCGCCCGCGATCCATCCGGCTCCGGGCGTTTTCCATGCGTGCGCCGGACTGATCGAATAGGCAAAGATGCCCGTGAAGATCGGCGGTCCGACGATCATGCCGACGCTGCGCAGCATGTTGATCGCACCTTGCAGTTCGCCTTGTTCGTTCTTCGCGACGCGGCGCGTCATGATCGCTTGCGACGACGACCCGGCGATCATCCACAACATATTGACGGGCAGGCCGATCCAAAAGAGCAGCGGATTTCCGGCGTACATCGCAAAGCCGATCGCGCCGAACAACAATCCGGCCAAGAGCGCCCTGCGTTCCCCGAACCGGTCAACGACGCGCTGAGTGACGAACGCCGAAATAAGGATCGTGAAGACGCCGACGGCCGCAAGCGAAACGCCGACGGTGCGCATCGTCCAGGCGTACGCAAACATCGTGTAAAGCACAAAGAGTTGCGGCAACGCTTCATGCGCGACGTAGCCGATCTGGAGAACGATTGCAAGGCCGGAGAGTTCGTGATGCCGCCGCAACATTTTGATCGACCCGAGCGGATTTGCACGCTTCCACGAAAACGTGTTGCGGTGTTCGCGATCGAGTGACTCCGGCAGCACGAAAAGGCCGTAACAGAAGTTCACAAAGCTAAGCGCGCCTGCGACCCAAAACGGCAGCCGCGGATCGTGCGCGCCGAGAAGACCGCCGATTGCCGGACCGACGACGAACCCGATCCCGAATGCCGCGCTAATCATGCCGTATGCGCCGGCACGCTTTTCGGCAGGCGTTACATCAGCCACATATGCACTCGCAACCGTGATGCTTGCGGTCGTTGCACCAGATAATATGCGTCCGACGAAGAGCCAGCCCAGATTCGGCGCGAGTGCGAGAATCACGTAGTCGATGCTGGTGCCGATGTTTGAGAGCAGCACCATAGGCCGCCGTCCGAACCGGTCCGAAAGCGTACCGAGCACCGGCGACGCAAAGAATTGCACGATCGCAAAGATCGTCGCGAAAATACCGCTGTAAATCGATGCGCCAGCGTAATTCCCGTGCGCGAACGTGAGGATCAATGGCTGAAACACCGGGATGATAATGCCGAGTGCCAGCATGTCGAGCACGACGGTGACGAAGATAAACGTCATCGCTGCTGAACGCTTATTGAGCACGACGTAACCCTTTCTGATGGGTGAGCGCATCGAGCGCATCGACCCACGCATCGAGCGCGGCACCGATACGTTTTACGTCGGCGGTCGCGACGAAGTCGAGCATGAATCCGCGATAGCCGGCAAGCACGATCGTCGCGACGACGCGTGCGCGCTCCGGCGACTCGCCTTGAGCGAGCAACGGCTCCGCGAGAAATGCAAGCCAATCCTCAACGGCGCGTTCGAGAAATCCCGGAAAGCGGTCCGGATCGCGAAGCGCGAGCGAGTAGGTCTCGAAGAACAGACGCAGCATCGGTCCGATCGCAGGATCGCTCATGTACGTCCAGGCCGCCCGGCAAATCGCGCCCGGCGTTGAAACCTCGGTCCGCCGCAGACGGTCGAAGACCGCAAGCTGCCGAGCACGTACGGCGCGCAACACAGCCGTGACCATGGCTTCCTTAGACCCGAAATGATAGAGCAGCGTGCGCGGACTGGAACCGACTGCCTCCGCAAGCGGCCGAAGGGAAAGGCCGGCGAGGCCATGCTCCGCTACGTAAGCACTCACGCGTTCCAGAAGCTCCTCTCGACGCTCCAGATCGACCGTCCGGGTCATGACACGACCCTAGCATACTTGAAACAGTCGTTTCAAGTATGCTAGAAGGAAGCTATGGCACGTGAAGGCTGGCACACGATCACGCCGCGCCTGTTCGTCGATGATCCCTCGCGCCTCGTAGCATTTCTAGTCGACGTCTTCGGCGCCCAAGGCGAACTGAGCAAAGATGACAAGCCGACGACGCTGCGCATCGGCGACTCGAATCTGATGATCGGCAGTACCGAATGGCGCAGAGCGACATCGAGTCTTCTCAAGGTGTACGTAGACGATGTCGACGCGACGTATGCCCGCGCTATCGCCGCGGGAGCAACTTCACTCGAAGAACCCGCCGACATGCCATGGGGCGATCGACGGGCAATGATCGCCGATCAATTCGGAACGGACTGGCAGATCGCGACGCCTCTTGAACCCTAAACCGCTGTCTCCGGCCTCGCGCGATCGAGCGCCTCATACTTGCGATACACCGCGTAGTACGTCGTCCCGATAATCGCGATTGCAAATACCATCAGCGCGTCACCGACGACGCCGCCGATCGTGCTCGCCGGCGGAAACACAAATCGCAGCAGCGCGCGCAAAACAAATGCACCGACGTAGATTCCGGCCGTCGCCCATGACGGGCCGAGTTGCATAACGCCGTGCCGATCCGTCGCGGAGACTTGCGTGTGACGCCCGCGCAAGATTCCAACGGGCACACCCGCCGCAACACCGATTGCGATCGCGACGATGACCTCCCACGCCGGAGCCGGATTCAGCCGTTCGTAGCTGTAGATCACGAATGCGCCAAGGAACATCAAGATGATCGCCTGCGCCCACATGCGCGCAACGCTAATGCGCTGCGGCCGCGACGCGCGAAACAAAATCAATGCAATCACGACGATCCAAATAAGGATCGACGTTCCGTTCAACGGCTCTCCCTGCGACACGAACCTTCCTCAACAAGAAAATGAGCGAGACGTTTCGGTCCCGCTCACATGGATTTGCGCCGGACGCGCAAACCCTTTCGAAGCCAATTCGATGCGATCTTTCGTCCTGGTTAGGAGAGAGCGGTTGAAGTGGTCTTTGGACCACGATGCCGCTCTCGACGACACCAGGGCGGAAGAGCGCGTCGAATTACTTGATTTCGACTTTGGCGCCGGCCTCTTCAAGCTTCTTCTTGATGCTCTCGGCTTCGTCTTTCGGCACGCCTTCTTTGACCGGCTTGGGCGCGCTTTCCACGAACGCCTTCGCTTCGGTGAGTCCGAGGCTCGTGATTTCACGAACCGCTTTGATGACCTTGATCT
>JAFANA010000133.1 GCA_019232905.1 Vulcanimicrobiota bacterium | reverse complement strand
CATCGCGCTCTCGAGCAATGACGATACTCCATCAACCGCAGCCGCACTGTATGTTTACTACGCGGCTTCGCTCGTCAATAGCCCGAACGGAGACAAGACGTTCGACTGGTTCAACTTCAATCAAATCATCGCGTTTGCTCAACACCTTCGTCAGACATCGTCCCTGGACGCAACCGAGACGAAGTTCCTAACCGACATTACCAATGCGCAGACGAACGGTCAGACCCTGTTCCCCGTTGGCGCAAGCTGGAGTAATGTGATCTCCGCCGACGGCACGAACGGTGCGATCAGCGCAGACATCCAGGCCGTAGCCAAGGATACAAACGACAGCACGCTTCCCACGCCGTGCCCGGGCATCGGGCAGTGTTCCGGCGCTCCGACACCTTAGGCCACCCGAGCACTGCAGATTGAGTCGCCTGGGTCACACATGCACCCAGGCGACTTCGATAGGATAGGAGACATGAAGTATCACGCCCGCCTGTTCGTGGCGATCGCTCTGTTCTTCGCGACCGTTTGCGCGACGCCGCCTCAGGAAATGATTCACCCCGGCGATCAGCTCAGCGTGACCGTTTACGGGCAGCAGACGCTTTCGCAGAACGTAACGGTCTTGCCCGACGGTTCGATCGAGTATCCGCTCATCGGCCGCGTGCAAGTCGGCGGTTTCTCGGTTGACGACGCAACCAAAAATATCTCAAGCAGATTGGCGAAATACGTTCGCCACCCGTACGTCACCGTCGCGATCACGCAGCTCGGACAGCCGGAAGTGCTCGTTCTCGGTGATGTAAAGACGCCCGGCAAATACCAACTGCGCGCCGACGCCAAAGTCACTGACGCAATTGCGGCGGCCGGCGGCATCGCCGATCAAGATGGTCCGATGCCCGACGCGCGGATCTCCGATTCGCAAGGCCAAGTACAGACGGTATCGCTGCAAAAACTTTTACATGACGGCGATACCACGCTGGACCGCCCGCTCGGTGAAGGCTCCGTCGTGTACGTTCCCGGCCCGACATTGATGAATGTCGTTGTGACGGGTGCGGTCGATCATCCCGGCGAGGTTCAAGTCTCAGAGGGCGATCGGCTCTCGATGGCTGTTGCGAAAGCCGGAAACAGCGCGCAATCCAACGCCGACTTGAACAATATTCGCGTGATGCGCACAGGCCCCGACGGCAAGCCGCAAGAGTACACCGTGAATCTCTATCAAGCATTGGAACACGGCGACTCGAGTGCGGACATCGTCTTGCAAAAGGGTGATGAAGTATTCGTTCCCGAGGCCAAAAAGGGAACCAACGTGTGGGGAACCGCCGGCAGCGGCATTCTCTACCTGCTGAGCCGTCTGATCCCGTAGGAGAACAATGAACTCGTTATACAGCACGCCGCAAGTCGCGCTTACCGGCGCAGTGGAACCGTCCTCGGTCATGAACGAGCGGCAAACCGAGCTCGCGTCATTCTGGCGCATGCTCGTGCGCAGACGCATGACGGTGCTCAAGATCTTCGTCGGTTTTGTCGTCCTCGTTCTCGTCGGCACGCTTTTGTGGCCGAAGCAGTACACGTCGACGATTAAAGTGATCGCCGGAAACTCGAATGGTCCGGGAAGTCCCGCCGATCAAAGCACCGATCTTCCGGTGCTCAATGCCATGCTGATCGCGAGCGGAACGCAGACTTCGGAAACGTACGCCGAGTTGTTCAAGGAAACACCGGTCTCGGAAAAAGTAATTCAGCAGCTTCACTTGGAAACGGGCCCCTCGACGCTGCTCAATCACGTCAACGTGCAGCCCGTAACGAACACGAACATTTTGACGGTCTCGGTGACCTGGGCGGATCGTGAAAAATCTGCCGCGATCGCGAACGCCTTTGGTCAGGCGATCGTCGACCGTCAACGCGACTTGGTATCAAGCCAAGCGAACGCAGCGATCACCTCGCTGAAGCAGCAGTTGCCGGAAGCGCAATCGCGCATGAACGCGGCGCAGAACAAATTGGCGTCGTTTGAGGCGCAGCATCGGATCGCGAATATCGACGAGCAGACGCAAAGCACGATTTCGTCGATGGCGCAACTCGACTCGAAGATCGGACAAGTGCAGGCGGACCAACGCCAAGCGGCGGCGCAACTCGCTTCGACGCAAGCGCAGCTCTCCGGCATTTCGCCGACGATCACGGGCAATACGACCGTCTCTGAGAACCCGGTCGTGGCGCAGATGCAACAACAATTGACGCAAGTCGAGGTGCAGCTTCAGCAAGCGGAACAACAATATACTGATCAACATCCGACCGTGATCGCGCTCAAGCAGCAGCAAGCGCAGCTGCAAGCGGCCATCGCGAAGCAGCAGCAGACCGTAGTTTCGGGTGAAAGCAAGGTTCCGAATCCGATCTACCAGCAGCTCGCGCAGTCCGCGGCAACGTACCGCTCGCAAATGGCGTCGGACGGCGCCCAGATCACCGAGTTGCAGAAACAGCGTAAGGACATGGAGCCCGCGCTCGCGGCGCTTCCGGAGCAAACGGCGGAACTCGCCAACCTTCAACGTGATGCGAAGGCTTCGGAAGACGTCTACACGGCGCTGCAGCAAAAATATGTTAATGCGCAGGTCGCCTCGGAGACGGCGCTTTCCGACGTGACGATCACGCAACCGGCGACGGCAGCCGATGCGCAAGTGCGTCCGAGCCTGCTGATCAACCTGTTGATCGCGATCGTGCTCGGAGCCGTGCTCGGCGTGACCGGAGCGCTTCTGCTCGACTACTTCGACAACTCGATTCGCGATGAACGTGAAGTCGAAGAAGAGCTGGCGCTTCCTCAACTCGGAACGATTCCGCTCGTTCAACTCCGCAACGGCGAGCCGATCGTGCCTTGGGTGAAAGCGCTCGCGCTTGAATCCTTCTTGCAACTCGTTACGAACATCAAGTATGCAACGGATCAGCCGCTGCGTTCACTCGCAGTACTGAGTCCGATGCAAGGCGACGGCAAGTCGACGACGGCGCTCAATATTGCGCTGGCACTCAACGAGATGGAAGGGAAGGTTCTACTGGTCGATGCGGACCTGCGCCGTCCATCGCTCCACGCGAAACTGCGCATCTCGAACGAACGCGGACTCTCCGACGTCCTCGTCGGACGGGCCTCGATCGAATCGGCGATTCAAGTCGACGAGAAGAGCCGTCTTGCGGTGATGACGAGCGGAACGGCTGCGCCGAATCCGATCAAGCTGCTCGAATCGCAGAACTTCGACCGCTTACTAGAAAAACTCTACGAGCAGTACGAAACGGTCGTCTTCGATGCTGCAGCGCTCGTCGGTAATGTAGACTCAGCCGTGCTGGCGCGCCGGGTAACGGGAACCGTGCTCGTTGTCTCGCAAGGGTCGACCGATCTGCGCGAAGCGAGCACGGCCATGCGTCGTCTCTCGCGTATGGGTGTGCGGAATGTGCTCGGCTTCGTCCTCAACCGTGTTGAGGCGCGCCGCGCAGATTACTCGCCATACGGAAACGACGCACCGCAGCTCTACTCGGATGACGCCCCGATCGTCGCGACGCCGCAATAAGCGTGTTTGCAGGCAGCAACGCAATGTTCGACGCTGGGGGACGTACGGTGGTCCATCTGATCGAGCCGCAACATCTCTTCGTTCCCGCACTCATTGACGTGTTTTCGGAAGCCGGGCTCTTCGTCGACTATGTCGGCGCGGAGCTCGATCCGAGGCGCCTGCTCGACGATCAACCGGATCTCGTTTTTATCGACACGGATTATCTGAGTGAACCGCTCGAGTCGGTTCGTGTCTCTCACGTCCTGGTTCCAACCGCGCAAATCTACGTGTACTCGTCCGCGGCAACGGATGCAATCGTTTCGGCGTTCACCTCCGCGGGCGCCGACGTAGTTCTCGAAAAGTCGGCGGACCGCCGCGCAATCGTACAAGGTCTGCGTGAGGTGGACCGCCGCCGGCGCGCTCGGCACAGCCACGAACAGTAATCCGCTCGTGACCGTTCGCGAGATGACGGCGGATGACATCGATGCCGTCGTCCAGGTGCACACCCGCGCGTTTCCCGAGTATCTGCTGACCCACATGGGATCGCGCTATCTCCGGCATTACTACTCGACGTTTGCTCTTGATAGCAAGCACTATGCGCTCGTCGCGGAGATCGACGGGCGAGTCGTCGGATTTGTTGCCGGCACGGCTGAAACAGGGCAATTGGAAGCGCGCGTCTATCGCCCTTCGATCGTAACTGCACTCACGGTTGCCGCACGCTTCGTGACCGATCCGGTGCTGCGCAAGCATTTACTTTCTAAGCGCACGCACATCAAACGAACGTTCGCGCGTCCGCCGGTCTCAACATCATCCCGGCCGGCGGTTCGCGCAAGGCAGGCCCGGCTGCTCTCTATCGGCGTATCGCCCGATTTGCAACGCATGGGCGTCGCTCAAGCACTTGTGAACGCCTTCAACAAACGGTTGCATGCCGACGGTATCGCGGCGGTCGGACTATCGGTCCGTCACGACAACACCTCCGGCATCGCATTCTACGATCGCACGGGTTGGGACCGTGACAACTCGGACAAAAACGGCATTTACTACGTGCGTTCTACCGCAAGTTGAGTTGCACGAAAAATTGATGCAGACAATGACTATTTGTTCTATATAAATAGCGATACGACAGTTCCATGACAAAAATGAGTCATTGGACTATGCGTATTTGCAAATGGATCATGCGCGTTGAACTGGCAGTGCTAGAATAGGCGAAGCCTGTTTTCGGGGAAGTGACAGCGCGAGCCAACGCCCAATTGCGGCTTGGCATTCGAAACCATCGTTCTAAACTATACGGTCCGGCGCGACGTCGGATCGCTGTATTTGAGGGTGTCCTGAACGATGCGAGCTTTCGAGTTTCCCATTCCTAAATGCGCTAGCCGATGGAGCTCTACCAGATGAAACCTCATTTGTTGCTCTTTTCAGTATTCGTCGCGGTCGCCGTCAGCGCGTGCTCAGGCGGAGGCGGCGCGACCAATTCGCTCGCCCCTGGGGGCGGAGGGTCCGAGCGCGCTCCACAAGGTACGTTTATTGCAACGCCGTCGCCGGTTCCGTCAAACGCGCCATACCCGGAGTATATATGGGTTGATCCGGTAAACGGAAATGACACTAACAGCGGAACGTACGCATCTTCCTACAAGTCGCTACAAAAGTGCGCGAACGTTGCGAGCGCGGGTGAAACGTGCACCGTCAAAAATGGAACCCTTACGAAATATGAGAGTAACGCCTTCGTTGCGCACATCACGACCACGGGAAAAAGCGGAGGTGTCATCACGTTCCGCGCACAGAATACCCTTGGTGTTACTCTAGACGGCCAAAACACGGCTTGTGAATCGTTTGACCTTGACAACGCGGTGTCGTATATCGATATCGAGGGCTTTGTGATCCAGAACTTTACATGTGCTGGAATCAACCTCAACGCCGGCAGCAGCGGTGAGGCCGACGCGAACACGTATGTAACCATTACGTACAATCACATTACGAAAAACCCAGGCAACGGTATCCGCGCAGGCTACTGGTCGCACGGCGATCTATTTGAAGGCAACGAGATCGATAACAGTGGATACGGCTGCACGGTAAAGGGCACCAACCAAATCCACGGGATCTACATCGATGGATATAGCAATACCATCGTTAGCAACGTCTTTCACGACAACGATTGCGGATGGGACATCCAGGTTGCAGAGGAATCAACCGAGAGTCAAGGTAGCGGTTTCGTCATCGTAAATAATACGTTCGGGACCCATAACAACCCCAACGGCACGAGCAACCCTGGACAAATCGTTTTCTATTCGCAACACGGAACGCAGATGAGTTTCGTGGGCGAGAACAATATCTTTTATCCGAGTCCGACGGGCCCGCCATACGATTGTTATCCCGCAACTTCAGTTAGCTCAGCGACACTCACGACGAACTTAACGGGTAATTCGCAGACGGTCGGCTTAACGAATTGTTCGAGCCTCTCCAAAAGCGGATCAGGAACGCTCTTTGGCACGAACCCGCAATTTGTGAGCTCTTCACCACAAGTTGCGGCGGACTATCGCTTGCAAAGTACGTCGCCGGCGATTGGAGCCGGGACCTACTACGCAGGGGTGACTAACGATTTCTATGGGTCGGGATATTCCAATCCGCCGCCGATCGGCGGGATCGATTATCCATATTGATAAGTGAGCGAACGGCGAGGGCCGGCGGACGATGCCGCTGAAACCCTCGCGTTCGCATGCGTAACCCCGTGACCGACCTTCCGAAGACCTACGACCCGGCCAGTGTAGAACCGCGACTCTACGAGTCGTGGGAACGTAGCGGGCTCTTTCATGAGGACCCCGACCCGGCGCGCCCGCCGTTCATCATCCCGATGCCGCCGCCCAACGTGACGGGACGAGCGCATCTGGGCCACGGCTCGACGTACACTCCGCAAGACGTGCTCACCCGGTATCACCGGATGCTGGGCGATAACGCGGATTGGCTGCCCGGCTTGGATCATGCGGCCATTGCGACCGAGGCCGTGCTTGTCCGCGAATTATCTAAGGAAGGAACGCCGCGCGAGTCGCTCGGCCGCGAGAAGTTCGTCGAACGCGCCTGGGAATGGTCGCGCACGTATGGCGGCACGATCAACGAACAGTTTCGTAAGCTCGGTTTCGGTCCCGACTGGCAGCGTGGCCGGTTCACGATGGACGAACAGCTCTCCGCCGCCGTCCGGAAAGTGTTCGTCGCGCTCTACCGCGAGGGCTTGATCTATCGTGGGAAGCGATTGATCAACTGGGACCCCAAAGGGAAGACGACCGTCTCGGACGCCGAGGTCGAACACGTCGAGCAAGATTCATATCTCTGGCACGTCCGGTATCCGGGGAAGGATGGGTCGTATGCAATCGAAATTGCGACGACGCGCCCCGAAACGATGCTTGCGGACGTCGCGATTGCCGTCCATCCTGATGACGAACGCTATACATCGCTGATCGGAAAGACCGTGCTCGCGCCGCCTTTGCTGCAGCGAGAGATTCCGATTATCGCGGATGATGCCGTCGACATGGCTTTCGGTACGGGCGCGGTCAAAGTAACACCCGCGCACGACGCGACGGATTACGAGATCGGCTTGCGTCACGAGTTGCCGATGCCGTCGATCATGGATTTCGACGCGCATATTACCGGCGATGACATCGACGTCGGCGAATACGCCGGCCTCAATCGCTACATCGCTCGGGAGCGCATTGTCGCGTCGCTTCGCTCGAGCGGGCTCCTCGTCAAAGAAGAACCGCACCGCAATGCGATCGCGAAGAGCGAACGCTCGGGCGATGTCATCGAGCCTCTGCTTTCGCTTCAGTGGTTCGTAACGATGAAACCGCTTGCGGAACCTGCGCTCAAAGCATACCACGATGGCCGATTGAAGTTTGTTCCCGAACGGTACGGACGCACGTACGAACAGTGGCTCGAGAACATTCGCGATTGGAACATTTCCCGCCAACTGTGGTGGGGCCATCAGTTACCGGTTTGGTACACGCCGAACGGTGACGTCGTCGTCGCGGAAACCCAAGAAGAAGCGTTGCGCATGGCGCAGGACCGTTTCGGCACGTTGGAACTCACGCGCGATCCCGACACGCTCGACACGTGGTTCTCGAGCGGCTTGTGGCCATTCTCCATTCTCGGGTGGCCGGAGAAGACGCCGGAACTAGAGCACTGGTATCCCGCGCAAGTGCTCGTCACCGGATGGGAAATCATCTTCTTGTGGGTCGCGCGTATGGTGATGCTCGGGCTGCATTTCCTCGGCGAGGTTCCGTTCCCGACCGTCTTTATTGCGCCCCTCGTGTTCGACGCGCACGGGCGCAAGATGTCGAAATCGCTCGGCAATGCAATCGATCCGATGGACCTCGTCGAGCGCTACGGTGCCGATGCGTTCCGCATGGGCGTATTGCGACAGATGCGTTTGGAAGGTCAGGAGATTCGCTTCCAAGAGTCGCGCTGCGAAGAAGCGCGCAACTTCAACAACAAAGTTTGGAATGCGACGCGGTACATGCTCTCGCTCCCCGAGGGTTTGCCATCCGCGATGACGCTTCCAAAGAGTGACGCGCTCACGTTGGCCGATCGCTGGATCCTCACGCGTTTGCATGAAACAATTGCTGCGGTGAGCGATGCTTTCGACCGCTTCGACTTCGGCGGCGCTGCGGAAATCATCTGGCGCTTTGTGTGGTACGAGTTCTGCGATTGGTATCTCGAAGCGACGAAAGCGCCCGAGAACGCGGCGACACGCGCGTTCGTCCTGTCGTTCGTTTGGAACAACGCGATGCGGTTGCTGCACCCGATAGCGCCGTTCATCAGTGAAGAAGTATGGCTCGCCCTTCCGCACGACGGCGCGAGCATCATGACTGCCACGTGGCCGGACCGCTTGGAGGTACCGGTCGACACAGATGCAGCGGGCCGGTTTGTTTCGCTGCAAGAGACGGTCGAACGGATTCGTAACTTGCGCTCGGATATCGGACTTGCGCCACGCGCGCCGCTGACGCTGGCGGTCCCGCGCAACGTCGGCGAAGAGCTCGCCGGTTTGCTCGCGTTGCTCACGGCGGGTGACATCGAATGGGTCGCGCCTGCCGGCAGCGACGTCCACGCGGCGCTTGCGGCAGTGGAAGGACGAGCACCAAAAAGCGTGTTGATCGAGCGCTATCGTAAGGACGTCGCGCGGCTGCGTTCGGAGGTCGAGCGTGGCGAGAAAAGGCTCGGCAATACACAATTCACCGCCAAGGCCGCCGCGGAAGTGGTTGCGAAGGAGCGGGAAAAGCTCGAGGGCTATCGCTCCGAGCTGCACCGTGTGGAGGCGGCGCTCGCCGCAATGGGAGAGACGGCATGACGACGGCGCAGGACGGACGCGTTCTGATCGAAAGCAGCGAGATCGCGCGCGTGATCGCGCGGCTCGCGCATCAGATTCTCGAACCCGATGATGCGCAGACGGGCGTCGTCTTGATCGGCGTGCGGCGCGGAGGCGAAGCGCTCGCGCAACGCCTTGCGAGCGAGATCGAACGCATCAGCGGCAAAGCCCCGTCGCTCGGATTTCTCAACATCAATCTTTACCGCGACGATCGCGTCACGCACGAGATGCCGGAATCGCAGATTCCGGTCGACATCAACGGACGTCTGGTGGTGATCGTCGATGACGTGCTCTTCACCGGACGCACGATTCGAGCCGCGCTCGATGCGGTGACGGATCTCGGGCGTCCCTCGGCGATTCGTCTCTGCGTGCTGGTCGATCGGGGTTTACGTGAATTACCGGTACAGGCCGATTACATCGGGCGCGCGATTCCTACGAGCCGCCGCGAGCGCATTAAAGTCTCGCTCTCCGGGACGCAGTCATCAACGGACGAGGTAGCGATCCTTGCGGCTGCGCCGTAGCCTGATCGATCTCAACGATCTCAGCGGCGACGAACTCGATTATATCTTCGATCGAACGCGCGTGTTCCAAACGCGAGCTCCGGGACCGTTGCTCGACGGAACCGCGGTCGTCAATCTGTTCTTCGAACAGAGCACACGCACGTTCACGTCGTTCAACCTGGCGCAGATGCGTCTGGGCGCACACGTCGTTAATCTCTCGCCGAACGATTTGAGTCTCGCCACCAAAGGTGAGACCGTGGAAGATACGGTCGTCACGCTCGCAGCGATGGGCATCAGCGTTCTCGTCGTACGCCACCCCGAACCCGGGTTCCCCGCGCGCGTCGCGACCTGCTTCGACGGACACGTCGTCAACGCGGGCGACGGCGCGCATGCGCATCCGACGCAAGCGCTGCTCGATATCTTCACCCTGCGCGAGGAGTTCGGAGATATCGACGGCTTGACGATCGCCATCGTCGGCGACATCCTCCACTCACGCGTCGCGCACTCGACGATTGCGGGGCTTCGGTCCTGCGGCGCAAACGTGGTACTCGTCGGTCCCGAGTTTTTTCTCCCCGGAAACTACGCGCAACACGGCGTAACGATCGAACGTAACCTCGACGACGTGCTGACCAAGGTGGACGCCGTCGTGCTGCTTCGCATTCAACGCGAACGCTTCATCGCGATGCCAATGAGCGACGAAGAGTACATCGCGCAATATCAATTGAACGGGAAGCGACTCAAACGCGTTCCGGAACGCACGATCGTGATGCACCCCGGACCGTACAATCGCGGAATGGAACTCGACGACAGCGTGCTCACCTTCGCCGGCTGGCGGTACGCAATGCAAGTACATCACGGCGTCTACATTCGCATGGCGGTGCTGGACTTTCTCGTAAATGGCGTAAGCGTCGTATGCTGATTCGCGGCGGACGGGTCGTCGATCCGTCGGGGCCGCTCGATGCGTTGCGTGACGTGCGCATCGACCATGGAGTTATCGTCGAAATCGGCAGCGATCTTGCTGCACGCGAAGGCGAAGAAACGATCGATGCGACAGGCGCGATCGTCGCCCCTGGATTCATCGACATGCACGTACATTTGCGCGAACCGGGGTTTCCCGAGAAGGAAACGATTGCGACGGGAACCCTCGCGGCGGCGCGCGGAGGGTTTAGCGCCGTCGCGTGCATGCCGAACACGAATCCGGCACTCGACGAGCCTGCGACGCTTGCCGATCTCGAACAGCGGATCGCGCGCGAAGGCGTCGTTCGCGTCTATCCCATCGCGGCAATCACGCGTGGGCGCAAGGGTGAAACGCACGTCGACTTTGCGGCGTTAGCGCGCGCCGGCGCCGTCGGTTTCTCAGACGATGGGAACACCGTGATGAACGCGCGCGTGCTTCGCGACGCCGCGCTCGACGCGCTCGAGATTCCGGGCGTGTTCATCTCGCATGCCGAAGACGAACACCTCAAAGGCAACGCGGTGATGAACGAAGGCGCCGTTTCGCGCGCGCTCGGCGTCGCCGGAAGTCCCGCCGTCGCAGAAGACATCATCGTCGCCCGCGATCTGATGATCGGAGCTGAAACCGGAAAAGCGTGGCATATCGCACACCTCTCGACGCGCGGTGCGCTGGAATCGTTGTTGCACGCCCGTGCACACGGCGGTCGTGCAACCGCCGAGGTCACGCCGCACCACTTGCTGCTCACGGATGAGACGGTCCGCGAACTCGGCGGAGAGGGAAAAGTGAACCCGCCGCTGCGGACGCAAGATGACGCCCGCGTTCTACGCGACGCGGTACGTGAGGGGTCGATCGACGTTTTTGCGACCGATCACGCTCCGCACACGGCTGCGGAAAAATCCTCGGATTTACAGCACGCCGCGGTCGGATTCACCGGACTCGAGATCGCCGTCGGTGCATATGCGCGCGCCGTTCCCGATCTTTCGATGCTGCGTTTCGTTGAATTGCTCTCGACGAATCCGGCGCGCATCCTCGGTGTTCCGGGAGGATCGCTCGCACCCGGATCGCCTGCCGATATCACGATCTTCGCCGATCGTCCGTGGCTGGTCGATCCCTCGCAGTTCGCGTCAAAGGGAAAGGCCACGCCGTTTGCCGGCTGGGAACTTCCGCGACAGGCAATCGCGACGATCGTCGGTGGACGACTGGTCTTTCAGCGATGAATCAGCGGTGTTTGCAGAATGCCGTTGATGACGAACTGCACCGCAAGCGCAGCCAAAATGATGCCGAGAACGCGTGACACGACGTGGATTCCCGTCGTGCCGATGCGATGCATGTAACGCGTCGCTCCTCGCATACACAGCCACGTGATTGCGAGCGCCGCGAGATACGCGGCGAAGAGGATGATGTACCGAGCCAAGCTTCCGCGAGCCAGGTTGACGAGAAGGAACACCGATGCAAGCGTTCCCGGTCCTGCGATCATCGGAATCGCGAGTGGAAAAACCGCAGGGTTGTCACCGCTCTGCGCTTCGCGTTCCTCGTCCGTAGTAGCTCGGGTGCCGGCCGGGCGCGCAAACAGCATGTCGATCGCGATTAGAAAAAGCAAGATGCCGCCCGCAATACCGAATGCGGCCAGCGTGATGCCTAAGTAATCGAGCACGGCGGGGCCGACGATTCCCATAACGAGCATCACGCCGCCGGCGACAAGCACGGCTTGGTCGACGATCCGGCCGCGCTTATGCGGCGCGCAATTCGATGTCGAGGTGAGGGTCAGCGGGATCATTCCGATCGGATCGATGATCGTCACGGCCGTCGCAAAGGCGGTGGCGCCGAAATGCCAGTCCATGAGCCTCGCGTTATTTCCAGGTCTGCGCGGCCCCTTCGGCCAACCTGGAAGCCCTCAGGATGACGACTACACCTGCAGCGCTTTTTCTTGCCGATGGTTCGCGATTCGACGGATACGGACTCAGGCATCACGGCCTCGCTTTCGGCGAAGCCGTTTTTTACACCGGGATGACGGGCTATGAAGAAGCCCTGACGGATCCGTCCTATGCGGGACAGATTCTCACGTTCACTTATCCGCTGATCGGAAATTATGGGATCTCGGGGCAAGCCGCGCAATACCCGCGCGCGTGCGTCGCGGGAACCGTGATCAAACAGATTGCGGACCGCCCTTCGCACTATCTCGCGAAAGCCGACCTGCCGTCATGGCTCGATCAACAGGAGATTCCGGCGCTCGTCGGCGCCGACACGCGCGCGATCACGATTGCACTGCGCGAGCACGGTACGATTTGGTCGGCGCTTGCCGTCGGCGAAGAAGCCCTGGAGCGAGCGGAACGTGAGCTCGCGGATTTCGTGCGGCGTGCGACGACCAAAGAATTGGTGCCGAGTGTTGCGGTGCGCGAGCGTCACGTGGAAGGTCCGCACGGCGGCAAACGCGTGACACTGATCGATTGCGGCGTGAAGAAAGCGATTCTCCGCGAATTGACCGCGCTCGGCAGCGAAGTCACGGTGGTGCCGTATAACGCGACGGAAGAAGAGCTGTTGCAAGGCGATCCCGATGCGATTTTCATCTCGCCCGGACCCGGCGACCCGACCGATCTTCCCGAGACGATCGAGACGTTGCGCGGGTTGCTCGGACGCAAACCGCTCTTCGGCGTGTGTTTAGGCCATCAGCTGCTTGCGCTCGCATGCGGCGCGAAAACCTATAAGTTACCGTACGGTCATCGCGGCGGCAATCAACCCGTCAAGGACCGCACGCACGACAGCGTGTTGATCACCGCGCACAATCACGGGTATGCGGTCGACAGCCGCTCGATGCCGGCCGATTTAGAAGAGACGATGACGAATCTCAACGACGGAACGAACGAAGGCTTCCGCCATCGCTCGCTTCCCGTTGCCGCCGTACAGTTTCACCCGGAAGCGTCGCCGGGCCCGTTCGACGCGCGCCGGCTCTTCGCCGAGTGGCTCGGTTCGGTTCGTTAATCGCACTGATTCTGGCCGCGGTTTGCTCCGTGCCGGCATCAGCGCAAGACCTTCAGCGCCTCACGGTCACGCGGTTGACGCTCTCTGCGAATACGGTCGCGCCGAAAGTCGAGGGTCCGTTCGATCTCGTCGTCACCGCGCACGTTCGCGAACGCGTCATGGGACTGCGCAACTTGGATTTGCCGATCCTCGCGTCGGAACTCGACGTTCTCGGCGACGAACATTCGCTCGTGAGCGATGCGAATGGAACGACGTACACCGAGGATATCCGCGTGGTCGCACATCACAGCGGCCTCATTACGATCGCGCCGGTAACGCTGGATGCGATCGATGCACGCGACGGTCGAGCAAAACGCTATTCATCGAATTCACTTGCGCTCGTCGTCGGCGGCGGCGTCCTTGCGGCTACACAGACGTTCGATCTGACCGGCGTGTTGTTTGCGGCACTGCGCTGGCTGCTGATTCTCGCCGTCGCCGTACTGCTCGTGCGACTGCTCGCGAAACGCCCGCGTAAGCCGCCGCCCGCAGTCGTTCCTGCACCTCAACCGGCGCCGGTCCCCATGGTGCGCCCGGCGGCCACGCGTGAAGAGCGTCTGCGCGACGCTCGAACCGTCCTCGAAGCCGAGCGAACGCGTCAGAACGTGCTTCGGATTCGCACGATCGTGCGTGAAATGGTGGGCGCGAGCGATGCCGAAACGCTCGCTGATGTGTTACGCCGACTGGAGCCGGAAGAACGCCTTATGCGCGCGCTGCTCTTCGCGTTGGAACGCGCCGCGTTCACGCACGACGACGATCTCGATCATGCGATCGATCGCGTGATCCTTAGACTGAACGACTTGGCAGGGTCTCCGGCATGAGCGCTTCTCCGCGCGTGCTTGCCGACGCGCTGCAACGCACGATCGTCGGCCAGCAGGGCGTCGTCGAGGCGCTGATCCTCGGACTGCTCGCAAACGGTCACGTTTTGCTCGAGGGTCCGCCGGGGCTCGCGAAAACGCTTGCGTGCCGCGCGCTTGCAGCGGCGCTCGACGGCGAGTTCAAACGCATTCAATTTACCCCCGACTTATTGCCGAGCGATATCGTCGGCACGCGCATCTTCGACCAGCACGAGAGCCGCTTTTCAACCGTGCTCGGACCCGTCTTCGCAAACGTCGTGCTTGCGGACGAGATCAATCGCGCGCCCGCGAAGGTGCAGTCGGCGCTGCTTGAAGCGATGCAGGAACGCCAAGTCACGATTGGCCCGCAGACCCACGTGTTGCCCGATCCGTTCCTCGTGATGGCGACGATGAATCCGCTCGACGCCGAAGGGACGTACGCCCTTCCCGCCGCACAAATGGATCGCTTTCTGATCAAAGTCGACGTCTCGTATCCGAGCCGCGACGAAGAGCTGCAGATTCTCGAGCGGTTCGCGGTCGCGCAGACGCAGCCCGTGCACGCGGTAGCCACGCTGGCCGACGTATGCGCGTGGCGGGAAGCGGCGCATGCAATTCACTTAGACGCGAAATTAAAGCGCTATATCGTCGAACTCGTGGCGGCGACGCGCGAACGTGAGACCCAGTATGTCGACTATGGTGCGAGTCCGCGAGCGACGCTTGCAATCGCGCACCTCGCGCGGGCAAAAGCACTGATCGATGACCGTGATTTCGTGCTTCCGGATGATGTCCGCGCGGTGGCGCCGCTCGCGCTGCGCCATCGCGTTGGATTCAACTTTCGTGTCACGACCGAAAACGTCGGCTCGTCTCGCGTCCTCGATCGTCTCATTGCGAGCGTCCCGGTGCCGTAATGGCGTCGATCACGCTGCGCGACGCGCTCCTACGCGGGAAACGCCGTCCGCGACGCTTTGGAGCGGGATCGCCGACGACGTATCGTGGTGACGGATACGAATTCGTCGAATTGCGTGCGTACGTGCCAGGCGACGACGTGCGCCGTATCGACTGGGCTGCAACCGCGCGCGCCGGCGATCTCCAGACGCGCGTCGTGCTGGAAGACGTTGCCCTCACGCTTGCCGCACTCATTGACGATTCCGCTTCGATGCGCGTCGGCCGCAAACGTCCGCTTCTGGACGCGGCGGGCGAAGCGGTCGAACTCTGGTATGGAAGCGCCCGTGGCGGCGACCGCGTGCTGCGCGTCGGCCCCGAGTGCGTGGTCCGTCCGGGAGCGCCGATCGATGTGCGCTTCGACCTCGAGCGAACGCTCCTCACGGCGCGGGCCGTCTTGCCCCGCGGCGCGGCATTGCTCGCGATATCCGATTGGTTCGACCTAAGCGAGCGTCACCACGACCTTTTGGCCTCGCTTGCTTCGCGCTGTGACTGCACGGCGCTCGTTGCGCGGGATCCGTGGTACGACGGCCTCGGGCTTTCCGGCTTCGTCCGCATTCGCGGTGCGGAATCAGGGCACGCCCGCCTGTGGATCGGTGCGCGCGAGCGGCGCGCGTTTGCCGCTGCGGTTCGAGCGCGCGAAGCAGAGCTGCATTCAACGTTCGCATCGCTTGGATGGCGCACCGGTATGCTCGAAGAGCACGACGGCGTGGCTGGTTTACTTGACGCATTTGGCTTGAACTTCATATGAGTTTCGATCATCCGGTCTATCTGATTCCGGCTGTCTTTCTCGCGATCGCATTGTGCGCGCTGCTGCTTGCAGCGCAGCGGCGGATGACGGCCCGCGACCTCGTATATTCGAACGTCGCGTTTTTAACCGATGCCGTCGCGCCGCGCGCGTGGATCGGTCGCGCATTTAATGCGTCATGGATCGTCGCGCTCGCGCTCGGCGCCCTTGCAGTCGCAGGCCCGCACGTGCGCATGCCGGTACCGGCACGTGACGGCTCGGTGTTCATCTGCATCGATACATCCGGTTCGATGCAGTCGACTGACGTCTCGCCGACGCGCGCGAGCGCGGCGAAAAACGCGGCTGCCGCGTTTATCGATGCGTCACCTTCGGGCACCCGCATCGGTATTATTGCGTTTTCCAGCGGCGCGGCCGTGATTGCGCCGCTTTCTGCCGATCGCACGGCGGTAAAGGCCGCACTCGACGACGTTCCCAACCCGAACGGCGCAACGGCGATCGGCGATGCTCTGCAGCTTGCGGCGCAGAATCTTCCGGCTTCCGGTCACCGCGTCGTCATTCTCATCACGGACGGTGTCAATAACGCAGGCGCCGATCCGCAAGAGATGGCTTCATATCTCGGCACCCGTCACATTCCGATCTATACGATCGGCATCGGAACGCCGAACGGTGACATCATCGGCGGCGAGCAGTCGACGATCGACGAAGATGCGTTGCGGTCATACGCGGACGCGAGCGGAGGCGCATACGCGCGCGCCGAGAACGCTTCGCAGCTGCGATCGGCACTCGCGCGCCTGGGCGGTGTAACGATGCTGCAGAATCGCGAAGTGGCGATGTCGCTGCCGTTCGCGTTCTCTGCTGGAGGACTTTTGCTGCTCGCGATGATCACCGGTTTTGCAACGGGGAGAGTACCGTGAACTTGGAATCCAGCCGGGCCGCTTATGCGAGCGGAGCCGAACTGAACGAATCGACGGCGCTGCATAATCCGATCGAACAACTGCGCGAGTGGCTCGAACTTGCATACGCAACGCCTTCAATTCAAGAAGCAAACGCGATGTGCGTCGCGACCGCACAAAGCGATGGAACCGTTTCCGCGCGTATGGTGCTCCTGCGCGGACTCGACGAACGCGGTCTCGTGTTTTTCACATCGTACGGAAGTCGCAAGGGACGGCAAATTGCCGAGAACCCGCGCGCGGCCGTGACGTTCTACTGGCCGCCGATTCATCGCCAAGTGCGCGTAGAGGGCGCTGTTTCGCAATTGCCGGAGGATGAGTCGGACGCGTATTTCGCGACGCGGCCGCGCGGTCATCAACTCTCGGCGTGGGCATCGGAACAAGGCGAACCCGTTGAAGGTCGAGAGGTGCTCGACGAACGACTCGTCCATTTTTCCGAGCGTTTCGACGGTGAAGAAGTACCGCGTCCGCATTCCTGGGGCGGTTATCTCATCGCACCTGATCGTTTCGAATTCTGGCAGGGGCGCGAGAATCGCATGCACGACCGTTTGGAATACATCCGCGAAGGACGTGAGTGGAAGGTCGCGCGTTTGCAACCATAGCAAAAACGGGAACGCTTTTCGCAGACTCCGGCACAAACGAACAGGCACTCGTCGGTCAACCGAGCGCTGTGTTTACGGCATGCTTGTGCAGGGTATGCCCGAGACATGGAAAGCATCGGTCAAACCGGACCGAGCTTGACGATCGAACGCCAGGACGGCGCAACGAGCGTGATGCTCGCCGGCGAATGGGATCTCTGCGAAGCGCCGCAATTGCGCGAAGTGCTCGATGGGATCAACGCGGCGCAGCACGTGCTCTTCGACCTCACCGGCGTCACTTATCTGGACTCATCCACCCTTCGCGTTTTCGCCGAGTTCAAGCATCGATCGATGGGCTTAGGCGGAAGTACGGCAATCTATTACGGCGGCAACGACCGCGCGCGCAGACTCATGGGCTTAAGCGAAGTGGTGACGCTTCTGGATTAGGCCGATTGCCGATTCCCAGTGGCGGGTAATCGGGAGTACATGTGGCATCTCCACGCAGACAAACCCGAAGATGCACTGCGCGAACGCGCTCGGTTCCTTGCTGCCCTTGCCTCCGAGAGCGGCACGAGCGAATTCGACCGGTTTGCTGCGCAACTTATTTACACCGAGTTGATCGGTAACGTGATGCGCCATGCGCGCGGCCCGGTCGACATCCAGTTGCGTTGCGTGGATGGAAAGGCGCTGCTTCACGTCTTCGATCGCGGAGACGGCTTCGTGCTCAACACCACCTTGCCGCAAGCACCGCTGCAAGAGAGCGGTCGCGGCCTGTTCTTAGTGAGCCGGTTTGCAGAACGCGTAAACGTCCACAGCCTTGAAGGACATGGCACCTGCGTGAGTGCGGTTTTCGAAATTGGAAGGCACGCTCGCGTAACGTAGCCAATTCACGCTCCCCAGCATGCCCCGCCGCAATATCATGGTCATCGGTTCGGGACCGATCATAATCGGTCAGGCCGCCGAATTTGACTACGCGGGCGTTCAGGCGTGCCGCGCTCTTCGAGAGGAAGGCCACCGCGTCGTCCTCGTCAACTCCAACCCCGCAACGATCATGACCGATCCCGAGGTGGCCGACGCAGTCTACCTCGAGCCGCTCACGGTTGCCTCCGTCGAGCAGATCATCGCGCGCGAACGCCCTGATGCGCTTTTGCCGACGCTCGGCGGTCAGACGGGACTCAATCTCGCGGTCGAGCTAGACGACGCCGGAGTCTTGAAACGTCATGGCGTTGAATTGCTGGGTACGCCGGTCGATACGATCAAACTCGCAGAAGATCGCGAACGCTTCAAAGAAAAAATGCTCGAGATCGGCGAGCCCGTCGCCGAGAGCGAAATCGTAGTGAACGTCGATCAAGGCGTCGCGTTTGCACAACGCGCCGGCTATCCGCTCGTCGTCCGTCCGGCATACACGCTCGGCGGTACCGGCGGCGGCGTCGTGTATAACGAAGAAGAACTTCGCGAGCGTCTCGACGCGGGTTTGAACGCGTCGCTCATCCACCAAGCGCTGCTGGAAACGTCGCTCTTAGGTTGGAAAGAGATCGAGTACGAAGTGCTGCGAGACGGTGCAGATAACTGCATCATCGTCTGCAACATGGAGAACATCGATCCCGTCGGCGTTCATACGGGCGACTCGATCGTCGTCGCTCCTTCGCAGACGCTCACCGACGTCGAATACCAGATGCTTCGCACCGCATCGCTCAACGTCATTCGCGCATTGAACGTACAAGGCGGCTGCAATATCCAGTTTGCGCTGCATCCTACGAGCATGCAGTACGCCATCATCGAAGTGAATCCGCGCGTGTCGCGCAGTTCCGCGCTCGCGTCGAAAGCGACGGGCTATCCGATCGCCAAGATTTCCACGCGCATCGCGCTCGGACAGACGCTCGACGAGATTCCAAACCCGGTGACGGGCGTCACGAAAGCGGCGTACGAACCGACGCTCGACTATTGCGTAGTCAAGATTCCGCGCTGGCCGTTCGACAAGTTCCCGCTTGCGGACACGCTGCTCGGCACGCAGATGAAGTCGACGGGCGAGGCCATGGGTATCGGGCGCACGTTCCGTTCCGCGCTCATGAAAGCGGTACGCGGCCTCGATCTCAAGCGCGAGCGTTTGACGGGCGGCGAATACACCGAGTGGAGCGTCACCGAACTCGAAGAGATCGTTGCGAAGCCGACGGACGAACGTCTTTTCGCCGTCGCTGAACTTCTGCGCCGCGCTCGCGGCGAAGGTCGCGACGCCGCAATCGAGCGCATCCACGCGCTCTCCGCGATCGATCGTTTCTGGCTCTATGAAATCAGTGCCATCGTCGACGTGGAAGAAGCGGGTGAACCGGTTGAACCCGGTGAGCCGTCATTCCGTATGGTCGACACGGCTGCCGCCGAGTTTCCGGCTCGTTCGCCATACTACTATCTCTCGCACGGCGAGATGGATGAGATTCGTCGCAGTCCGCACGACGCGGTCGTCGTCGTCGGCAGCGGACCGATTCGCATCGGTCAAGGCATCGAATTCGATTACAGTTGCGTGCATGCGGCATGGGCATTGCGCGAGGCCGGAAAGTCGCCGGTCGTCATCAATAACAATCCGGAAACGGTGTCCACCGACTTCGACATTTCCGACGTGCTCGTGTTCGAGCCGCCTGGTCCTGATGAAGTCGAAGCGACGTACCGTGGAA
This sequence comes from Vulcanimicrobiota bacterium, assembly GCA_019232905.1. Classification (GTDB taxonomy): domain Bacteria; phylum Vulcanimicrobiota; class Vulcanimicrobiia; order Vulcanimicrobiales; family Vulcanimicrobiaceae; genus JAMXLG01. The sequence goes on along the minus strand of JAFANA010000133.1, from coordinate 27,549 downwards.
CGAATGCGAGCGGCGTAATGCTTACGTTCGGCGGACAGACGGCAATCAATCTCGCCGCCGAATTGTCGCGTCGCGACGTGCGCATTATCGGCAGCGATCGCGCGAGCCTCGATATGGCGGAAGATCGCGCGCAGTTCGACGCCGCGCTGCAGCGTTTGGGTGTCGCGCGGCCGGAGGGCCGCGCCGCGACGAGTTTCCGCGAAGCGCGTGTGTTTGCGCGTGAACTCGGGTTCCCGGTCCTCGTGCGCCCGAGCTTCGTACTCGGCGGACGCGCGATGGAGATCATCTACAACGAAGGCCAGCTCGCGTCATATGCGGAGTCTGCGCCGCCGATTCTTCCCGGCGCGCCGCTGCTGGTCGATAAGTATCTGCGTGGTCTCGAAGTCGAAGTCGATGCCGTCTTCGATGGGGACGACATTCTGATTCCGGGCATCTTCGAGCACATCGAGCGCGCCGGCATTCACTCCGGCGATTCGATCAGCGTCTATCCGACGCAGACGATCGACGAAGCGATGACGCAGCGGATCGTCGACGTCACGACGGCGATCGCCTCGGAGCTGCGCATCCGCGGTTTGATCAATATCCAGTTCGTCGTGCACGAAGGCGACCTGTATATCATCGAAGCCAATCCGCGCGCGAGCCGCACGGTGCCGATCATTCAAAAAGCGACCGGCGTAAACATGGTCGCCGCCGCCACGCGCATCGCGCTCGGCGAAAAACTGCGCGACATGGAGTACGGAACCGGACTGCATCCGCGCACGCCGTACGTCGTCGTCAAAGTGCCCGTCTTTTCGTTTTCAAAAATGCGCGGCGTCGAAACCATTCTCGGTCCCGAGATGAAATCGACGGGTGAAGTGCTCGGCATCGACGACACGTTTGCGGGCGCACTGCGTAAGGGATTCATCGGCGCGGGCGTCCGTCTGCCCGGAAGCGGCGGACGCATTCTCGTGTCGATCGCCGACGAAGAGAAGCACGCCGCGCTGCCGATTCTGCGGCGCTATGCAGATCTCGGGCACACGCTCGTCGCGACGCCCGGCACGCGCAAGGTGCTCGAGGGCGCGGGCATTCCGTGCGAGCCGATCAACAAGATTTCGGACGGTTCGCCGCACGTGCTCGACGTGATCCACCAGCGCAAAGTCGATCTCGTGATCAACGATGCGAAAGGACCGCGAGAAATCTCCGACGGCTACCGCATTCGCCGCGCCGCGGTGGAGAGTGGTATCGCATGCCTCACATCGCTCGACACGGCAAAAGCGCTCGTCACGGCGCTGGAAACCGTGCCCGGGCCGCCGCGTTCGCTACAGGAGTACCGCACCGCCGCAGGCGTCCGAGTGTAGTCATCGCAATGCGAAAGCTGACGATGCCGCTCGAGCGCATGCTCGATCTCAAAGACGAACCGCGCGTTTTCGTTTTGGGCGGATCCGGGAGCAACCTCGGATTCACGAACAGCTTTCGCACCGAGGACGGCGGGATTACCGCGCGTGTCGTTCCTGTTGCGTGGACGCCGGTCGGCGTCGTGATCGGCAACAATTGGCAGAACGTCGGTATCGCGCTGCACGGTCTGCTCGACTGGGTGGATCGTTCGTTTCCCCCGGAAGATGAACGCGCATTCGTCGCACCGATGCGCGATATAGAATTACTCGCGCGCGTGCAATGGCATGCGGAGCTGCCGGAAAAATTGACCGATGAGTCGGTGCTCAACATCGAAGACGTGCCGGAAGAAATCGCCGAAGGCTTGAGTCATCCACCTGCGGCCATCGTGCAATGCGCAGCGTGCCGGCGCCTCTGCGTGAAAGACGAGTTCGTCTGGAAAGAGAAGCAGCTCTGCGCATGGGACTACCATTCGCAGGTCTTCGGCCGGCGCGGTCCGTGGCGTGACGGCGCGTATGAAGAGCGTCATTTCGACACGCTGCCTGCCTGCGCGTACGTCGCACCGCAACTGCTCGCCGAGATGAACGTCGAAGTCGTACTCGCAACAAACGCAATCGTAGAAGAGACGGCGGCAAAGATCATCAACTTGCTGCTCGAGTCGGAGCCGCAGCGACCGCATATGGCCGTGCGCACAGGCGACGGCTTCACGGTCTTGCGCGAACTGTGACCAACCGCGCGATCTCCGCGCTCGCGACGCTCTTCGTCGCGCTCTTCGTGTTGCTCGCCGCGAGGCAGGCCTACGTCATGGTCATCAAAGGTCCGGACATTGCCGCGAAACCGTACAACCCGCGTCATGCGCTGCTCGATTCCTTGAGGGGACGTATTCTCGCAACTGACGGCACCGTGCTCGCAAAGACCGTCGGAAAGCAACGCGTCTACCCGTACGGCCAGTCTCTTGCGCAAACGCTTGGATACGTCTCCGAGCGCTACGGTACGAGCGGCATAGAAGACGGCTACGATCGCGCATTGACGCCGCCGGATACGACCGGGGATCCGGCGGCCCAGTTCGACCAATTGCTTGCTTCGATTCAAGGCAAGGCGTCGCAGGCGCACGGCGCGGACGTCGTGACGACGATCGAGCCTGCAATTCAATCGGAAGCGTGGCAGGAACTCTCGCAGCACGAGCGCGGCGCCGTCGTCGTGTTGGATCCTCGCTCGGGTGCTGTGCTTGCTCTGGCGAGCGTTCCAAGCTTCGACCCCAACGCCCTCGACCGGAGCTTCGCCTCGCTGAACGCCGATCCGGGGAGCCCACTCCTTAATCGCGCGATCGACGGTCTCTACCCGCCCGGTTCGACCTTCAAAATTTTCACCGCTGCCTCGGCGCTCGACGCCGGCACGGTGGGGATGGATTCGCACTTCGACGATCCGGGGTACTACGCCATCGGCGATTTTACGCTGCACTACAACGAAGGTGAGGCGACGGGTTACCAGGACCTCACGACCGCTTTCGCGCTCTCGAGCAACGTCGACTTCGCGCAGATTGCGCTCAAAATGGGGACGGATCTCTTCTATCAGTACCTTGAAAAGTGGGGCATCGGCTCATCTCTCGATTTTCAGCTGCCGGCCGAGACCGATCGCGTTCCCGACAAGGCGTCCGTCGTCCCGGGCGAACTTGCCCAGATGGGCTTCGGTCAAGGAGCGCTGCTCATGACCCCCTTGCAAATGGCGCTCGTTGCCGCGACCATTGCCAACGGCGGCAACATGCCGCGCCCGTATCTCGTGCGTCAGATCGTGCGTGACGGTACGGCGGCGAGTGTTACGCCAAACGGTAACCTTGCAAGCCCCGTCTCGGCGGACACCGCGGCGAACGTGAAGAAGATGATGGTCGCTGTGGTTTCGCGCGGAACGGGAACGGTTGCTCAGCTTCCCAACGTGCAAGTTGCCGGAAAGACCGGCACGGCGACGAATCCGCACGGGGCCGCACACTCCTGGTTTGTCTGTTTCGCGCCGGCAGACCGGCCGCGCGTAGCCGTCGCCGTGATCGTGGAGAACGGCGGATACGGGGCTGACGTTGCGGCCCCAATCGCGCGCAACGTGTTGCGCGAAGCGCTTACCGTCGTCAAGGATTAGCTAGGGAGACTCTAAAGAAATGGCGTGGCAACTGCGACCTGCTTTTTGGGGAAGTCCTAGACGCGAGGAGGGAGCATCCCCTCTGCGGGATGTGACCGACGCAGCAACGACGGAATTCCCCAAAAAGCAGATCGCCCTTCGGGTTATGACGGCACAACCGAATCTGCCGCTTCGGACGCGCGGTCACATCCCACAGAGGGGATGCTCGCGCGCGTCCTCATTGCACCTCCGGTTGTGGCGCCATAACAGTTGCCACGCCATTTCTTTAGAGTCTCCCTCACTTTGATCGAGCAACAGACCTTCAACAACCGGTATCGACTCGATCGCAAGTTGGGCGAAGGCGGTATGGCCACCGTCTACAGCGGCACCGACACGCTCTTGCGCCGCCGCGTTGCGATCAAAGTGTTGCGCTCGCAATATGCCGCCGACGCCGAATTCGTTCGCCGCTTTTATCAAGAAGCCGAATCTGCGGCGCGCCTTTCGCATCCGAACATCGTCAACACGTACGACGTTGGGCGCGAGGGCGACACGTATTACATCGTGATGGAACTCGTCGACGGTCCTTCGCTCGGCGAAATCATCGCTGCCGACGGCAAGCTTCCCGAACCCGTCGCCATCGACTATGCGGCGCAAATCTGCAACGGACTCGCCTACGCGCACCGTCAAGGATTACTCCATCGCGACATCAAGCCGGCGAACGTCCTCGTCACAAAAGACGACGTGGTGAAGCTCTCCGACTTCGGAATCGCGCGCGCTGTATCGCAGCACACGATGGCGCTCACCAAACCCGGCCTCGTGATGGGAAGCGTCTTCTATATTTCACCCGAACAAGCGCAGGGACACGAGCTCGACGAGGCGTCGGATCTCTACAGCGTCGGCATCGTGCTCTATCAAATGTTGACGGGCGAATTGCCGTATAACGGCGAGTCACCGGTTACGGTTGCGCTCAAGCACATCGGCGATCCGGTCCCCTCGCTCGACACAAAGAAACTCGGCGTTTCGCCCGCGCTTGCCGCGATCGTCAACAAGCTGCTTCAGAAGCGCCCCGAGAACCGCTTCTCGTCGGCCAGCGAAGTCGCGACGGCATTGCGTGAAGCGCGCGAACGACCGAGCGTGGCGGCCTATTCGATCAGTGACGATGCGCCGACGCAGACGTTTCGAACCGTGCCGCCGCCGCGGCGGTCGCCGATGCCCGACCGCTCCTATACGTCGATCAGCGAAGAGGAAGAGCGCCGTTCGCGCCTCGGCGGCGGTGTCATCATCATCCTTGCGATTCTAGCCGTGCTGGCAACGGGCGTCGGCTATTACCTCTTTGGACGCAATCCGATTGCGCTGCCCGTCGCCGGCGCGACGATCAAAGTCGCGGATTATACGAACATGACCGATAGCCAAGCGCAGGCGGCGGTCGTAAACGCGGGGCTCGTCGCGCGCTTCATCAAGACTTCGAGCGATACCGTGCCGGCGAATCACATCATCCGCCAAAATCCGCCGGCCGGATCGAGCGTGCAGAAAAACGCAACGATCGAACTCGTCGTCAGCAACGGGCTGCCGACCCTCGGCCTGCGCGACGTTCGCGACTTCAACGCGGGTGATGCGCAGCGCATCCTGCAGGACGACGGCTTTAAGGTTAAAGTCGCCAAGAAATACGACAACACCCCGATCGACACGGTCGTCGATCAGGATCCGAAGGCGGGATCGCGTCTGCGTAAAGGCAGCAACGTTACGTTGATCGTTTCGCAAGGCGCCGAATCGATCAAAGTTCCGCAGTTCATCGGTTTGACTGTCGACGAAGCGACTGCGCTTGCGAAGAAGAACGCCATCAATCTCGACACGTCACAACGCGCGGCCTATCCGAACACGCCGAACGGTGTCGTCGCGACCCAAGACTTGGCGCCGGGCACCTCCGTCGACCGCGGATCGACCGTGCACGCGGTGATCAGTAACGGTGCCGGCGTTACGAACGCCGGTCAAACCGCTTCCGTCCCGAATGTCGTCAACACCGGTTACCAGCAAGCGATCGATGCAATCACGCATGCGGGTTTTACCCCGGTCGTTAAGTACAGCACGCAGCTTGACAACAACGGAAACATCATCGAGCAGCAACCCGCTGCCGGGACGCAGGCGTCGGCAAATTCGACCGTGACCATCACGCTCTCCACGAACGGCGAAGTGCCGGACACCGACGGCATGGCCGTGCAAGATGCGCAAGCGCTGCTCCTAAGCTACGGCTATCGCGTGACGCAAATCCAATACACGACTTCCGAGGGCGCCGACGGAAAAGCCGTGCGCACCGATCCGCCCGCCGGAACGAACCTCGCTCCGGGTTCGGCGCTCACGCTCGTGGTAAACGGAGTCAGCCATTAGGTGCGTATCCTGGGTATCGACCCGGCACTGCGCGTCACCGGATATGGGGTCATCGAACGCACGCGTTCGGGCGTGAAATTGATCGAAGCGGGCGTCGTGAGTCCGCGTACCGATCGGGCGCTGGAGGAGCGACTCGCAGAATTGCACGACGGAGTTCGCGCGATTCTCGCGGAAACCAAACCCGACGTGGTCGTTATCGAAGAACTCTACACAACCTATAAGAATCCCATGACGGCGATTCTGATGGGCCATGCGCGCGGCGTGATGTGCCTTGCGAGCGCGCAGGCCGGCGTGCCCGTTCATACGCTCGGGCACGCGCACGTCAAACGCGCCCTCGTCGGATCGGGAGCAGCCCGCAAGGATCAAGTCAACGCCATGGTGACCCGCTTGCTGCGCCTTCGCACCGCACCCAAACCGAACGACGTCTCCGACGCCCTTGCAATCGCGCTCGCCTACCTGAATATCTCGGATCATGTTCTCGCGTATTAGCGGAACGCTCGTCGACCGTAACGGCGAGAGCATCGTGCTCGATGTCAACGGTCTCGGCTACGACGTCATGCTGCCGCCGTGCGTCGCGGAAAAAATTGCGGTGCCGGCCGGCGAACGCGTCACGCTCGAAGTTTTTTCGGTGTTGAACATGGACGGCAACAGCGGGCATTTCACGTTTTACGGGTTCACGAACGCGATCGAGCGCGAATTCTTCGAAGCGCTGCTCAGCGTTGCGTCGATCGGCCCGCGTTCGGCCGCTCGCGCGTTCTCGCAGCCGATGTCGCAGATCGCCGGCGCGATCGATCGCGGCGACCACGTGTACCTGAAAACGCTACCGGGCATCGGCCAGCAAAAAGCGCGCGATATCGTTGCAAAACTGCAAGGTAAAGTTGCGAAATTTCTCCTCATCCAAGACGCGGAGCCGGCGCCGCAAGCGCCGATGCCGGATTTTGCCGATGAAGCAATGGCCGTGTTGCTGCAGCTCGAATACAAACGCGCGGAAGCGGAAGCGATGATTCGCGAGACGCTCGATGCCGTTTCCGGCATCAAAGATTCGGAAACGCTGCTCGCCCAGATTTATCGCCGTAAAGCGGAAAAGGCGCGTGCATGAGCGACTCAGCGCGCAAAAAACTCATGGGGAGCGAAGACGAAGATCCCGAACGCCTTGTCTCGCCCGACGATACGCTTGAAGATGAGGTTTACGGTGCAAGCCTGCGTCCGCGAACGTTCGCCGATTACGTCGGACAAGAACGAGTCGTGGAAAATCTGCGAATCGCGATCGACGCCGCCAAACGCCGCAACGAAACGCTCGAACATGTCTTATTCTATGGTCCCCCGGGTCTTGGAAAGACGACACTCGCGGCCCTGATCGCGCGGGAGATGAACGCGAATTTCCGTCCGACCAGCGGTCCGACACTCGAGAAGCCGAAGGATTTGGTCGGCATCTTAACGTCCCTCGAAGCCGGCGACGTGCTCTTTATCGACGAAATCCACCGTTTGGGACGTGTCGTCGAAGAGTTCTTGTATCCTGCAATGGAGGACTATCAGATCGATTTTGTCGTCGATCGCGGTGCGTACGCAAAGACGATCAAACTTCCGCTGAAACGATTCACGTTGATTGGAGCGACGACGCGGGCGGGAATGCTCACGGCGCCGCTGCGCGAACGTTTCGGCATCGTGCATCATCTCGATTACTATTCCGACGATGAATTGGAGCGGATCGTCACGCGCTCGGCGTCCGTTCTCGGCGTACCCATCGAACGCGACGGCGCGGCTACGATTGCCTCACGCAGCCGCGGGACGCCGCGGATCGCGAACCGTCTCTTGCGCCGCGTGCGCGACTATGCGGAAGTACGCGCCGGCGGCACCATCACCGATGCGGTTGCCGATGAAGCCCTGCAGCGCGAGGGTGTCGACGCACGAGGACTCGATCGTTTGGACCGCGCTTTTCTGCGCACGATCGTCGAACAATACGGTGGAGGGCCCGTCGGCATTTCCGCGATTGCCGCAACGCTGACCGAAGACTCGGAGACGCTCGAAGACGTCGTCGAACCGTATCTGCTAAAAGCCGGGTTCGTCGTTCGCACGGCGAGCGGGCGCAAGGCGACGCCCGATGCATATCGTCACTTAGGCACCCTTCCAAATCGTCCGCAACAGGATCGTCTGCTCTAATGCGGCGTCATGTTTTTCTCGCCGGAGTGGCGCTCGCGTCCCTGACTCCGGTGTTTGCGCGCCCGCAGGACGACGAGTTCGATCCCGCATCTTCGTCGACGACGCAAGCGCTGCGCGTGTTGCTGGGACGCGGCGATGCGCAGGCCATGCCGGGTGGCGGCTTTACGTTCGACGGACGGCCGTACCGTGGAACGTTCGTCCGCGACCCCGACGGCAACATCGTGACGACCGTGGCGCTCGAGGAGTATCTCTATAGCGTCGTGCCGCGCGAAATGCCGCCGTCATGGCCGCCGACCGCACTCCAGGCGCAAGCCGTCTGCGCACGCACGTATGTCTTGCAGCGAAGTTCCCCGCGGCGGACCTACGATCTCGTCCCTTCTGAGGCCGATCAAGTCTACGGTGGACTCCAGAGTGAAACGCCTGCGGCGCGAGCGGCCGTCGATGCCACGGCGGCACAAGTGCTCCGCTTCGGTCCTGGTTTTGCACAAATCATGTATTCGTCGTGCTGCGGCGGCCACACGGAAGCTTCAACCGATGCTTGGGGCGGCGCTTTTTTCCCCTATCTCGCGGGCGTCGTGTGCACCCACTGCGGTGACTCGCCGAACTATCGCTGGACGCGCGATTTCCCGCTCGCGCAAGTCGGCCTGGCGTTTGCACAGGAAATCGCCCCTTTCGGCACGTTGACCGGCATTCGGTCGACCGCACTCGACGGAAGCGGCCGTATCCGCACGATAGAGCTGACCTGCCAGCGTGGCTCCGCCTCGATTAAGGGCAGCACGTTTCGCTTGCGGATCGGCGCGCGCGCATTACCGAGCTTATTGATTACGAAGTTTGATACGTCGCCTGACGTACCCGATCGCCTGACGATTGAAGGTGGCGGACTTGGGCATGGGGTAGGCCTCTGTCAGTGGGGTGCACGCGGGATGGCGCTCGAGGGTGCGTCGTCAAGTGACATCTTGAACTTCTATTTTCCGGGAACGACAATCGGACATGACTGACGGACAGCAGAAGCCCACGGAAGGCGACCCGAACGACAAGCGCTATGCGTTGCGCTTGCGCAAGTATATTGATGTCGTCGTCGAGGATCCGTTGTCGTCGATGCTCTTTCGCGGCGCGGTTGCGGACATTTCGCCGACCGGCATGCGCGTCATCGCCGATCAGTATCTTCCGGTCGGAACGAAGTACACGTTCACGATGAAGCGCGCGCCGTTTCTGAAGCTGCGCGGACAAGTCCGGTGGATCCGCGCGTTCCAAGGAGAGACCTATCAAGTCGGCGTGCTCATCGTCGACGCAAGCGATGACGAACGCAAACGCCTCACCAACTTCCTCGAACTGGAGCGCCAGCGCTTTACCAGCTCGCAATGAACCCCGAGGATCTCGCCTCGGCATATACCTTTGATCTGCCCGAGGAGTTGATTGCGCAGCATCCCGCGCCGGTGCGGGACGCGAGCCGGTTGATGGTCGTGCGCGCGTCGGGAATCGAACACAAAATCTTTCGCGATCTGCCTTCGGTGTTGCGCTCGGACGATCTGCTCGTGCTCAACGAAACGCGCGTCATTGCGGCTCGGCTTTTCGGCACGCGAGAAGGGACCGGCGGCGCTGTCGAAGTCTTGCTGCTGCATCCGGCCGACGCTGCGCGATACGATCCGAATGCCAACGTGTGGACGGCGCTCGTGCGTCCGGCAAAACGGCTGCGGCATGGAGCGGCAATTGCATTCGGGGATCTCGGCGTTGCACGCGTCACCGGCGAACTCGACGAAGGCATTCGCACGCTGCATTTTGATGTCGGGATGCCGTTCGAGACGTTTCTCGAGCGCGCGGGGCGCCTGCCGCTGCCGCCGTACATCCACAATGATTCCGAAGAAGCACAGGCACGGTACCAAACCGTCTTTGCGCGCGAACCGGGGAGCGTCGCAGCGCCGACGGCATCGCTGCACTTCACACCCGAAGTGCTCGACGAGATTCGCAAACGCGGAGTCGAGATCGTCCGCTTAACGCTCGACGTCGGACTCGGGACGTTTCGCCCGATGAAAGGCGCGAGGCTGGACGAGCACAAGATGCACGCAGAAACGTACGTGATTCCGCCGGCGGCCGCAGACGCGATCGCGCGCGCAAAACACGAGGGACGCCGCATCGTTGCGGCGGGAACGACCGTCGTTCGCGCGCTTGAGGGCAGCGCACAGTCGTACGGCGCCGTGCGAGCGGGAGAAGGTGCGACGTCGATCTTCATTCGTCCAGGTTTTACGTTCCGGGTCGTAGATGCGATGATCACCAACTTTCATCTGCCGCAATCGACGCTGCTCGTGCTCGTGAGCGCGTTCGCGGGCCGTGAACGCATGTTGCATGCGTATCGCGAAGCGGTCGCGCACTCATATCGATTTTTCTCATTCGGCGACGCGATGTTTCTGGAACCCGCACCGAGAACGCGCACCTAAATGCGATACGTAGCCATGCGTGGACACGGCGGTCCAGACGTTCTTTACGTCGCCGAGACTCCGAAGCCGCAGGCTGCGGCCGGCGAGGTCGTGATCGAAGTCGAAGCTGCCGGCGTCGCACGCCCGGATGCATTGCAGCGCGCGGGCGCGTACCCGCCTCCTCCGGGCGCTTCGCCGAATCTCGGTCTGGAAGTTTCCGGCGTCATTGACTCCGTAGCGAGTGACGTTGTTGGGTTTCGCGTCGGCGAACCCGTCATCGCATTGTGCAACGGCGGCGGGTACGCGGAGTTCGTCGCGGTGCCTGCGGGACAAGTCTTGCCGTTGCCGCCGCAGTGGTCATTCGTCGATGGCGCAACGCTTCCGGAGAATGCGTTTACCGTGTACGACAATCTGATCGTGCGCGCGCGTTTGCGCGGCGGCGAAGTCGCGCTCATCCATGGCGGAACGAGCGGCGTCGGCACGATGGCAATCCAGATGGCGCAGGCCGTCGGAGCGACCGCGATTGCGACGGCCGGCAGCGATGAAAAGTGTGAGGCGGCGATTCGGCTCGGCGCGTCGGCCGCGATCAACTACCGGACGAGCGATTTTGTGGAACGCGTCGGTGAAATCACGCGCGGGCGCGGCGTTGACGTTGTACTCGATATCGTAGGCGGCGATTATATCGATCGGGACCTGCGCGCGCTTGCGCTCGAAGGCCGAATCTCGTGCCTTGCAACGGGCGGAGGCGCAACGGCGAGCATTGATTTGCGTTATCTGTTGCAACGACGCGCAACGATCTTGGGTTCAAGCCTGCGTCCGCGTACGGCAGATGAAAAAGCGGAAATCGCGCGCGGTCTGCGGGCCAAGATTTGGCCGCTGCTCCCCGCGCGGCATCCGATAGCTCCAGTCATCGATTCGCTCTTTACGTTCTCGCAAGCCGCGCAAGCGCACGAGCGGTTGGAATCGCCCGAGCATATCGGAAAGATCGTGCTCGTTCCCGATGCACCCGCCGCTCCGTAGAATGGGAAGGAACCGGATTGTGAACGCGAACTTCCTAGGCCACTGCTACTAGAGATTGGTTTGATGTAGATGAGTGTAAATACCGCAATTCAGTCGTATACGCCCAAGAAATGGGATCTTTCAGGCCTCCAAGGCATCTCGGACGAGACGCTGCAGATTCACTTCGGCCTCTATGAAGGCTACGTGAAAAACACGAACACGCTCAACGAACGCATTTCGGAATTACGCGCTGCCGGTAAAGTCAGCGGCGCCGATCCCGCGTTCGCAGAGCTCGTGCGCCGCCTCGGATGGGAATTCGACGGCATGCGCCTGCACGAATATTACTTTGACAACATGACGAAGAATCCGGGGGATTTAAAGGCGGGACGCTTGCGCGACCTGCTCGGTGGCCCGTACGGCGGCTTCGATGGTTGGAAGAAGGAGTTCGCGGCAATCGGCGGCATGCGCGGCATCGGCTGGGCGGTCGCCTATTTCGATCCGACCGCGAATCAGATCGTCAACGTGTGGGTTGGCGACCACAACATCAACAATCTGGCCGGCTGCGAGCCGATCGTCGTGATGGATCTGTGGGAGCATGCCTGGTTCCGCGACTACAAACCGGCCGATAAGGGCAAGTACGTCGAAGCGTTTATTGCTAACATCAACTGGGGCGTTTGCGAGTCGCGTCTTCCGTAAACGGGAACGGATGTCTCATGAGCGATCGAGACATCCAAAAGGAACGCGAACGTAAAGACGCTGAGATGCACCGGCAAGAGGAACGTGGCGGCGACGTCAACGACCGGTTGCGCGGATACGACAAGGCGGAAGCGGACTCGTTCCCGGCTAGCGACCCGCCGGCAGCGGCGGCGCCGAAAAAACCTTCAGAAAAAACGTAACGCAAGAGAGGCGGCTCGATGAGCCGCCTCTTCACATGCAACGGTCCTCTAAGACTTAGACGGCTTGCGTGGGGCGCGTGAAATAGACTCCATATTCATCTTCGAATTCGCGATGCCAGCCGATTCGGTCGTACAACGTGAGCGCCGAAGTGTTCGACTTGATCACGGACGAACCGATCAGCGATTGTCCGTCGGCGCAAAGCCTGTCCGAAATACCACGGAGCAGCGACTCCGCAATGCGTCTGCCGCGCACTTCAGGTAAAACGCCCATCGAAAGAAGACGCGCTTTTGCCGAACTTTGGAAGGAGCGCGTGCGGACCCGCCGGCCGGCAAATGCGCGAAACACCCGCGCGACATGCGGCGGCTTGAGCGCCAGGTGCCGCCGTAACACCGGATCCGTGAAGATGCGCAACGCAGACTGGAATGCCGTGCCTAACGGTGGCCGATAGACGCGACTGTTCAGATCGTCGGGGCAAGCCGTGCCGGTGATGAATCCGACGATGCGGCCGTCGATTTCGGCTACCACCGCGTAGTGCTGAGGGTGCTTGAAGTACTGCGCGTAGTAATGGCGCAAGTACGGTCGTCCCAAGTGCGTCAACAACGAGTCGGGGAACGTTATACAATGAACCTCGACGATACGTTCCACGTCGGAAACGTCCATGTTCCGAAGACGAACTTCACTCTCATTTGAAGCGGTGGATTGGGTCTCGTTCATACGAGCAGAGAATATCACCTTCACGAGACTGCGGGGAGGGCGAAGTGACCGAGGCCGAATGGGCTAATGCATGTCCAGTCCGCCGTTGACATGGAAGACGGCGCCGGTGATATAGGCGCTTTCGTCCTCTAGCAGGAAGCGGACGACGCGGGCGATTTCCTGCGGTTTCCCAAGACGGCCGACGGGGATTCTCGCGGTTACTTTTTGGAGGGCGGCTTCCGGCATCGCCGCAACCATCTCGGTTGCAATGAATCCGGGCGCAACGACGTTGGCGGTAATGCCCTTGCCGGCGGTTTCAAGCGCGAGCGCCTTCGTGAAACCGAAAAGGCCCGCTTTCGAGGCGGCGTAGTTCGCTTGGCCGATGTTGCCGGTTACCCCGATGATCGAACTGATATTGACGACACGTCCCGAGCCGCGCGCAATCATATGGTCGAGGACGGCCTTGGTCATGTTGAAAGCTCCCGACAGGTTTACAGCCAGCACGCTTTGCCAATCGTCAGAGGACATTTTTCGAAGCGTTTTGTCCGCTGTAATGCCAGCGTTGTTTACCAAGAAATCTATGCGACCATAGTTTTCCAGCACCTCGTTCACGACGCGGCCGCACTCATCAAAATGCTCGACGCGCCCTTGATGCGTCGAACACGAACCGCCCATCGCGCGAACCTCTGCCGCGCAGACTTCAGCGGAATCTTGGCGTGTGTTGTAGCAGGCAGCGACGTGCGCGCCTTCTTGGGTGAGCGCTTCCGTGATCGCCCGTCCAATTCCGCGCGTGCCCCCCGTCACAATCGCAACGCGTCCTTCGAACATGCATTCCTCCTTTCCATGGGAAGTGCGACGAGCGTCGCGCATCTCCCGCGGATACTTCCGGCTCGACGATCCGTGTGCGAGGATTGGTGTGGAACGGAGGTCTGATGAAAGATCGAGATATTCGCGAAGAACTCGAAGAGACTGATGCGGAGATGCTTCGGCAAGAGGAACGAGGACCAACCGCCGACGATGAGTTGGAAGGCTATGATAAAACCGACGCGGACTCGTTCCCCGCGAGCGATCCTCCGGAGGCGATGGAAGCACAAACGCCGGACGATGTTGGTGAAGCCGCGGGCGCCGCATTAACGGGCATTCGTCCTCGCGAAGACGATTCGCACGAAGATTAGGACGCTTCAGGCTCCACGACGAGCGTGCGAGGATTCGTATACCAGACGAGACCCGGCGGTGCGTCGCGCTGCGCGCGCACATGTTTGCGCTCCGTGTAGTCGATCGGAACTTTGGTGCTCGCCTTCGCCTTGGAATAAAACGCGGCGAGTGCGGCCGCCCGGCGCAAGTCGTCCGGGGGAGGTGCCGTGCGATCGTCGCGCTGCAAGATTACATGGGCGCCGGGAATGTTTTGCGCGTGAAACCATAGATCGTTCGGGCGCGCGACGTGAAACGTCAGCTCCGCATTCTCGCTCGGAGAGCGTCCGATCAAAATGCGTGAACCGCCCGCCGTCCGCACCTCGAGGGGTGCGCGTTTGCGGCTCTTGGATTGGGAGCGCATCGTTTCGTCCGGGCGCCCTTCGAGCTGCCCGACGGCACGCTCGACGTCGGTGAGGTCGGCATCGTCCGCGCGCTCGGCTTCCCACCGCAACTGCTCCACCGCGCGCAAGGCCGCATCGATCGACTCAGCACGCGCATCAATATGCGGAAGTGACGCGCCGAGTTTCTTGTATTGCGCGAAGAGTTTGGCCGCGCGCTCCTTGGCGTCATCGCGAGCCTTATCGTCCATCTCGTGAAGCGTAGCAAAGAGCGACTCGCCCTCCTCTCGCAGCGATTCGCGCGCCATGGCCTTTGCTCGCTTCTCTTCGAGTTTGCGCCGTTCTTCGAGGAGTTTGCGTTCTCGCGCATCGAGACGTTTGCGCAACTGAGCACGCCGCTGCACCGTGCGTGCGCGCTCGCCCGAGCCGATTTTTTCATCGCGAAAGTCTTTGAACGCATCGAGTACCGAGCGGTCTTCCGGGACGTCCGTGCCTTTCGATTCGCGGCTCACAAGGGGCGGGGCTTCGTACAACATGCCGGCTTGCACCGAACGCGTGCCGTTCTCGGCAAGCGAAAATTCTTTGAGCGCGGCGACGACAACGTCGCGCTTGACGAGTATGAGGTTTCCGAAGCGCGGAACGAGCTCGGCGTAAAGCGTCACTTCGTCACCGACCCCGAAACGCGAGCGCGTGCCGAACTGCAAGCGCATCAACCGGTCGCTCGTGCGCGATTGCGCGCCGTGGAGCGTCGTGCCACGTAAGGCCGCGCCGAGCGCGCGCACGAACCCCGGTTCCGCCGCAATAGGCAATGCTTCGTGTTCGACCGTTACGAGCGGCGGCGTTCCGAACGGATCGAAGGCAAGCAGCGCATCCTCGCCTCGGCGATTTAGCTGGATCGCGACACGTCCGTCGGGCAAAAGTCCGACATCGCGTACGCGCGCGCCGGCGAAGCGCGATTGGATCTCCTCCGCGGCGCGCCGGATCAGCTGCCAATCAGTGCGCATACACGCGCTCGCGAAGAACGCGTTTCAACACTTTTCCGCTGGGGCCGAGCGGCATCGCTTCGATAAAATGCACGTGACGCGGATATTTGTGACGGGCGAGATGTTCCTGCGACCACGCAATCAACGCTTCCGCCGTGATCTCTAGTGCCTCCTCGCGCAGCACGACGGCGACGATTTCTTCCCCGTGCGTGTCGTGCGGAACGCCGATGACGGCAACCTGTTTCACGGCGGGATGACGCATCATCACTTCCTCGACCTCACGCGGATACACGTTGAAGCCGCCGCGAATGATCAAGTCTTTCTTGCGGTCGACGATCGTGACGAAGCCGTCCTCGTCTCGTGTGCCGAGGTCGCCGCTGCGGAACCATCCGTCAACAATCGCTTCACGCGTCGCCTCCGGATTGTTCAAGTAGCCCTTGAAGACGCAGTGTCCGCGGATGACGATCTCACCCAGCTCGTCTTGAGGAAGAAGTCGAACGCGATCCGCGAGCTCCGCGTCCGCAATCGCCACCTCCACGCCCCAGATCCCGCGACCGACCGTGCCTGGCTTCCGGCCGAATTCTTGTTGATTGAAACTCGCGACCGGAGATGTTTCCGAGAGACCGTAGCCCTCGTAGATGGGCACACCGAAAACCTCTTCGAACCGTTCGAGCACCGCGACGGGACTCGCCGAACCGCCCGCACAGCACCTGCGCAGCGGCGGACGAGATGGATTCTTTCTCGCAGCATCGAGCAGGGCAATGTACATGGTCGGAACGCCGGAGACGACCGTTACCTCGCACTCGACCATGAGTTGCAACGCCGTCTCGCCATCAAAGCGGGGCATTAACACGATCGACGCACCGACACGAAAGGCGGCGTTCATAACGCAGGTTTGACCGAACGCGTGAAAAAGCGGGAGCGCACCCAAGAGCACGTCTTCATGCGTAATCTGGAAGAGATCGTGCGCGACCACCGTGCAATTTAAAACGAGATTGTTGTGTGTGAGGACCGCGCCTTTCGGCCGTCCGGTCGTACCGCTCGTATAGAGAACGACCGCGTCGGCTTCCGCCTCACGCAAGACCATTTGGTCCATTGCCTCATCATCGGGAACGCCGGACTCTACGAAGAGGACCCCGGCACTCTCACATGCCGCTCGACCCTGCGTTGCCAACTGCGGGGAGCAAACGAGAGCTTTTGCGCCGGCATCGGCCAGCACGAAGCTGATCTCCTCGGCCGTGAGTAGCGCGTGCACCGGGACGACTACCGCGCCCGCGGCAAGCACTCCATAGTAGGCGGCTGGGAAATCCGGCGCATTAAGGAGCAGGATCGCCACGCGCTCGCCAGGCGTAACCCCTTGCCGGCGGAAGAAGGACGCGTAGCGGAGCGCCTGTTCCCAAAGCTGCGCGTACGACGTTCTTTGGGACCCGAAGACGACGGCAGTGCGCTCGGGGTGCCGAAGGGCCGACTCGGCCAATACAGAGGCAAGCGATAGAGCCATGACGAGGTTTCCTCTCCATAGGCTTGGAAAACATGCTGCTTTCCGCGCTTCGACTTTAGGGAGTTGGTTTGATAACCGGGCCCGGGCTGCTTTTCGTCGTTTCAGGTCCTTCCGGGGCCGGTAAAGATACTTTAGTCGAAGCCTTGCTCGAACGCATGCCGCGGCTGCGGTATTCGGTATCCGCCACCACCCGGGAACCGCGGTCGGGCGAGATCGAAGGAGAACACTACTTCTTCCTGGATCGAGCCGCTTTTGAAGAGATGGAGCACGCCGGCGGCTTTATCGAGACACGGGAATATGACGGCAACCTCTATGGCATGCCGCGGGATTACGTGCAAAAGACCCTGACGGCGGGCTACGATGTCATCATGAAGCCCGAGGTCAACGGCGCGATGAACGTCAAGGCCGCTTACCCGGACGCGATCTTGATCTTTGTCGTGCCGGATAAGTTTTCGCATCTGCGCGAGCGTTTGCTGGCGCGAAAAACGGAAACGAACGAGGTGATCGCGCGACGCTTGGAGATCGCGCACCAGGAAATGAAGTTCATTCGGAACTTCGACTACATCGTCATCAACGAGCAGGGACGCTCCGAAGATGCGATACGCGACTTACAGGCGATACTGCAAGCGGAACGGTTCCGCATTCACCGCTACGGCGACGATTCGTTGAAGAACGTCGAACTTACTTAACTACGTTACAAGGACATAATGAGCAAAACTGTTTTTGGAGATCTCGACGCGCTTTTGAAGCACGCTGATTCTAAATTTAGCCTCGTCAATATCGTGACGAAGCGCGCTCGTCAGTTGAACAACTGGATTCGCGTTCAGCAACTGCCGCCGTCGGATCGCCGCGAGTATTTCGCAAGCGAGCCGCTGGTTGATAAAGATGACATCAACCCGAATAAGCCGGTTTCGATTGCGCTCGACGAGATTGCCGAGGGAGCGATCGCATACCATAGGACTAAAGAGGGTATCAAGTAGGCGCCAATCGCCTCTTCGCATCCGGGGCTCTCATCAATAGGATAAAGGCATATGTGCGGTATCGTAGGGTATATCGGCGAGCGCGATAGCGTTCCGATCATTTTGGATTCGCTCGCGCGTCTCGAGTACCGCGGCTATGACAGTGCAGGCATCGCTGTCATCGACGCGCACGGTGCGCTGACCGGGACGAAGGCGGAGGGCAAGCTCTCGCGCCTGGCGGAGCGTCTGAAGAACGGCGGCCGGATTTCCGGCTGCGTCGGCGTCGGCCACACCCGTTGGGCCACGCACGGACGCCCCAACGACGCGAACGCTCATCCGCACATGGATTGCACGGGCAACATTGCCGTCGTGCATAACGGCATCATCGAGAACTATGCTCCCCTTCGCGCGAGGCTTATGGAGCTCGGCCACGTCTTCCAGAGCGAGACGGATACGGAAGTGCTCGCGCACCTGATCGAGTTGCACTACGACGGCGATCTCGAGGTCGCGGTCCGCAAGACGCTCGCGGAAGTGAACGGGGCCTACGCGCTCGGCGTGATCTCGAGTGACAATCCCGACGAGCTGGTGTTTGCGCGCAACGGCGCGAGCCCGCTCGTCATCGGTATCGGCGACGGCGAGATGTACGTCGCCTCCGACACGCCGGCGATTCTGCCGTACACGCGACGCGAAATCATCCTTCAAGAGGGTGAGATGGTCGTCGTCGGACGCAACGGCTACCGCCTGATGCGCTACGACGGCACGCCGATCGCGCGCGACGTCATCAACGTCACGTGGGACGTGACGTCCGCGGAGAAGAGCGGCTACAAGCACTTCATGCTCAAGGAAATCTTCGAGCAGCCCAACGTCATCAAAGAGACGCTTGCCGGACGCATCGACGAGGACGGTCACGTTCACCTTGGCGCAGAGATTGCCATCGACGACGATCGTTTGCGTCAGATTTCGAAAATCGCCATCACCGGTTGCGGCACGGCCTACCATGCGGGCATGGTCGGCATGTATTTGCTACGCTCGCTCGTCAAGTTGCCGGTTGAAATGGAACTCGCAAGCGAATTTCGTTACGGCGATCCGGTAATCGATCCGACCGCGCTCGTGATCGCGATGTCGCAATCAGGCGAAACGGCCGACACGATCGAAGCTGTCCGCATCGCAAAGGATGCGGGAACGTCCATTCTCGGCATCTGCAACGTGCTCGGTTCACATTTGACGCGCATTGCCGACGGCACGCTTTATACGCGCGGCGGCCCCGAAATCGGCGTCGCAGCGACCAAGACCTACGTTTCGCAGGTGACGGCGATGACGCTGTTTTCGCTCTATATGGCGAAAGTACGCGGGACGGTCGATGCTCAACGTCTCAAAGAGATCGGCGCGAATACGAAGTTGCTGCCCGCGTCCGTCGACGTGATTCTCAACACGTCCGACTATATTCGCGACGTCGCGCGCAAGATTCGCAAGATGCGCAGCTGCCTCTTCATCGGCCGCTATATCAACTATCCGACGGCGCTCGAAGGCGCCCTCAAACTCAAGGAAATCAGCTACATTCACGCTGAGGGCTACGCCGCCGGCGAAATGAAGCACGGACCGATCGCATTGCTCGACACGGAAACGCCGGTCATCGGCATCATGACGGACGGCCGCGTTCGTGACAAGATTCTGTCGAACCTGATGGAGTCGAAGGCACGCGAAGCGCCGATCATCGTCGTGGCAAACCACGGTGACGAAGAAGCGCGTTCGGTTGCAGATTACGTTTTCTGGGTTCCGAAAGTTGATGAGTTACTGTCTCCCATCGTCAATGTCATACCGCTACAATTGTTGGCATACCACATCGCCGATATCGAAGGTAAAGACGTCGATCAACCGCGCAACCTAGCCAAAACCGTCACCGTCGAATAGACGATAGCATGCAGCCATCCGTTTAGTTCGGGTAGCATGCGGGCAGAAGGTACCTGAACGGAGGTGTCTTGACGATGATGATGTCTAGGCCCGTCGATTCGATTACGATTCGTTGGACGGCCGATGCGAGTGGACGCATCACGTTTTTCAATCGTGATTGGGCACGCTACACCGGCGTGCCGGACGGAGAAGTCTGCGGTAGCGCCGATGCATGGATTGCGTGCGTTCATCCCGACGATCAGCAGTTGATTCGCACCATATGGTCCGGACGCGCGCGTGAAACGGATAATTATGTGATTCGTTTTCGCTTGCTCGGACAAGACGGAATCTTCCGGCCATTCCAAGGCGTCGCCGTTCCCGTGCGAGAGGGACAAGCGATTTCGTCCTGGGCGGGGTATTGCGAGCCCGAAGCTTAGCGGCAACAATAGGTCCATGCAAGTGGACCTTGGCGAGAACCCGGTCGCGCGTTTAGCGGATTTACTGCGCGAAACCGAACGCGCGCACGGCGTTTACGAACACAGTTTGGGCCATCCCGATCCGGACTGGCCGCAGTGGTATGCGCGCCACATTTACGATCGCCTAACCGAGGACGAGGCTGCGCGTTCGGAATAAGCGAACACTTCGGCCGATATGATTCGGTCCGACGGGCGGAGGCCCGATGAACTGCGCCCGGTTTCTATCGAACCGGGCTTTCTCAAATACGCCGAAGGCAGTGCCCTCATAACCGTGGGGAACACGCGCGTTCTTTGTGCGGCGAGCGTCGACGACAAAGTGCCGCAGTGGATGAAGGGGCGTGGGCTCGGCTGGGTCACAGCGGAGTATTCGATGCTTCCCCGCGCGACGCAAGAGCGAACGCAGCGCGAATCCGCCAAGGGTCGCGTCGGCGGGCGCACGCATGAAATTCAACGCATCATCGGACGCGCGCTGCGCGCGGTAACGGATACTGCAAAGCTCGGTGAGCGAACGGTTTGGATCGACTGTGACGTCCTCCAGGCCGACGGAGGTACGCGTACCGCGTCCGTGACCGGGGCATACGTCGCGCTCGCACTTGCGCTTCGGAATGCCGACAACTTTAGCGCTTCGAAATGGCCGCTGACCGGAATGATCGCTGCAACAAGCGTCGGTATCGTCGGCGGTACGCCGATGCTCGATCTTGCTTACGACGAGGACAGTCAGGCGCACACGGACATGAACGTCTTTATGACGGATGCCGGCAAATACGTCGAAATCCAAGGAACGGCGGAAGCCGCGCCGTTTGACCGCCAAGAGCTCGACACGATGCTTGCGCTCGCCGAACGTGGTATTCGGTCGCTCTTCGACAGCCAGCGAAGGGTGCTGGCCGCCGCCGGCGTTCCGTTAGCAGCGGGAGCACATGTCTGAGGACGCCTTCGCGGCGCTGGTCGCGCGGGTAGGCGCCTTTCACGTCACCGATCGAGCCATGAAGAATGCGCAAACCGTCGTCGAAGAAGCAATACGCAAAGGCACATGCGACGACCGCGCCCGCGCCGCCTATCTCGATGCCGTCCGGCGCTATTTTAAGCCGTTCGAGCGCGAAGCGCGCACGCATTTGCGGGATGTCGATCGCCGCTTAGAACACGCAAACCAGGTCGTCTTCAATCTGACGGCCGAGCGCGGGGTCGCAGTCAAGCGGATTGAGGCGACGCAAGGCGTGCTGGCCGACCTCGCGACACTGGAGCATACGGTGTGAAGCCACTCGATCGCTTCGGACGCGCGACGATCGACTTCTTCGAGTATGCCGGCGGCATCGTGATGCTGGCCGGCGACTCGACGAGCTTCATGGTGCGTCTGCGGATCCGCTTCGTCGAGACGATCAACCAGTGCTATTTCCTCGGCGTGCAGTCGATTTCAATCGTCATTCTCACGTCGCTCTTCACCGGCATGGTCATCTCACTCGAGTCCGCCGTGCAAGCGGTGCAATTCGGCGTAGGAAGCCTCGTCGGCGGCGCCGTTGCGTTTGCGTCGGTTCGCGAATTGGGCCCAATGCTCACGGCGGTCGTCGTCGCCGGACGCGTCGGCGCTGCAATTGCGGCCGAAATCGGATCGATGGTCGTAACGGAGCAGATCGAAGCGTTGACGTCGATGGGATTGGAAGTTCCGCGCTTCCTCGTGGTGCCGCGGCTCCTCGCGCTCTTGGTGATGTTGCCGCTGCTCACGGTCTTCGGCGACGTGGTTTCGATCGGCGGCGGGATGTGGATCGCGCAAACCTACGCGCACATCTCCAGTGACACGTTCCTCGCCTCAGCGCGCCAGGCCATCGGATTCGAAGACGTACTGAAAGGCTTGGTCAAGTCGCTGGTTTTCGCTGCGATCATCGCGCTGGTGGGCGCGTATCAAGGTTTGCGTACTCGAGGCGGCGCAGCAGGTGTCGGCGTCTCGACGACCGGCGCGGTCGTGATTTCGATCATCATGATTTTCATCTCGAACTTCATCCTCTCGTTCATACTCTTTGGAGCGCATTGAGGTGCCCGACGTAATCGCCAGACTCGACGATGTTTCACTCTACTACGGCGATCGCGTCATCCTCAAAAATTGCAGCCTCGATGTTGTAGAAGGCGCGATCACGTGCATCATCGGGCTCTCCGGTGCGGGCAAGTCGACGATTCTTCGACTGCTTGACGGCCTGCGCAAACCCGACGTCGGACATGTCTATATCCGGGACATCGATATCTGCCACATTTCGGAAACGCATCTTAACGACGTGCGGCGCACGATCAGCTTATCGTTTCAGTTCGCCGCGCTGCTCGACAGCCTGACCGTCGGTGACAACGTCGCATTGCCGCTGCGAGAACACACGCACCTCTCGGATAGTGAAATTCAGAAGATCGTCGTCGATGCGCTCGATTCCGTCGGCCTCGCCCACACGTACGATAGTATGCCGAGTGAGCTTTCAGGGGGTATGCTCAAGCGCGCCGGATTTGCACGCGCAATCGTCACGCGCCCCGAGTTGATTCTCTATGACGAGCCGACGACCGGTCTAGACCCAATCGTTACGCATCTGATTACCGACACGATCGTCAGGTTGCGCCAAAAGCTCAACGGCACTGCGGTCGTCATTTCGCACGATCTCCAGTCGATCTATATGATGGCCGACTACGTCGCCATGCTCTTCGAAGGCGCAATCATCGCATACGGCACTGTCGACGAAATCAAACGCTCGCCAAACCCCATCGTTCAGCAATTTATTCAAGGTTCCGAGGTGGGCCCTATCCCCATCTGAGCCATAAACCAGGCTCTCAGGAACGGACGGGCGTAATTAGGCGGTAATGACGAAGCAGGCTCAGGTCGGGGCGTTTGCAATTTTGGCGTTGCTGCTCCTTTTCGGAGTGTTCTACGTCATCACCGATTTCGGAACGCGGCACACCGGGTACCGGATCGGCGTGCATTTCGAATCGGCTGCTGGTTTACATTCCGGCGCACTCGTGTATTTCAGCGGCGTGACGGTCGGCACGGTCGACTCGATCACGCTGCTTCCCGACAATACGGTCGACGTGATCCTCGCGATCAACCGCGATGTCGACATCCCGAGCGCGTCCCGTTTTCTGATTCAAGCGCCGCTCACGGGCGATCCGAATCTGTTGATCGTCCCGCCGGTTCCGCGGCCGCGTCCGTCCGGGATTACCGGCCCGACGCCCGCCCCGCCGGCCGTCGCGCTGCTCGAACGGCGGGTATTGCCGGTCGATCAGCAGCCGCAAGGCACGAACACCGCAACAGTCGCGGATTTGCTCGAACAGGGTCAAGGCGAAATCAAACGCCTCGACGTGATGATGTCGGGACTGGAGAAGAGCGAACCGAAGTTGCTTAGTACGTTGCAGCAAGCATTGACGAATGCGAACGACCTGACGCTGACGCTGAAGGGTTCGGTCACGACGATGACGGCGCAACTGCAATCGAGCTTGGGACAGGCGAGCGCAAACATCGTTTCGCTGACCGGCACCCTCAACGATACCGCGAAACTGAACTCCGCACGCATCAACGACATCCTCGTCCAGTTCGATGCGACCTCGCGCGCTCTCGACGTCTCGATGACGCAGCTCGAGTCTCTCGCAACGAACAAGGAACTCAAGAGTAATCTCCTCGCGACCGTTTCGAACATCAAGGATACGACGCAAAATATTGCTGACCTGACGCACGATTTACAGAGCGTCACCGGCGACCCGCAAACGCAGGCGCAGGTAAAGAACACCGTGGCGAACCTCGACGCAACGATGCAGCGCGCGAATTCGCTGCTCGGCGAACTCGGCGGCACGAGCAGTGTGTACGGCGTCGATCAGGGCGCTACGCCGTATCCACTGCCGAGCGGTACGATCGCTCCGCTGAACCAGCCGGGAACGGTTCCCTCTGTGACACCAACGCCCGCGCTGCCCGGCGCGACGCCGTATCCCATGAGTAAGCACGGCGGCCCGACGCCGTCAGAGATGCATCTGAAGAGCCGGCTGAACGACATTGCAAAGAATCTCGTGTCGATTCAATTCCGCATGAGCGGGCTGAATCGGCAGACCGTCTGCTGCCCGAACCCGCTCTTCACCGCGGACCAAGGGCCCGAGTCGGATCTCAATTTGCTCATCCTGCCGCGCTCGAAGACGAGCTTGCTGGTCGGCGCAAACAATATCGGTCACGGCGCGACCGCGAACGCCGCGCTCATCGATTCGCTCTCGCCGAGCTTCCGCGTCGGCGGCGGCGTTTTCTATTCGCAGGTAGGATTGCTCGGACAATACAATGCGCGGCTCTTCGGACTGGAAGCGCGGCTCATCAACCCGCAGTGGCCGCAACTCGATGTGTACGGCAACATAAATATCGCGAAGGGCTTACAACTCTTCGTCGGCGAGCGCGCGCTCAATCAACCCGCGCGCCGCTTCACGTACGGGTTTCAAACGCAATTCCCTTAGTCGATCAGGTCGAGCGTAAAAACACCGGTTAAGCCGGCAATCTCGAGCAGACGATACGCAGCGTTGCGGCGCAATCGAACGCGGAGCGTGCCACCACGTGCGGTAGCTCCCTTTCACGTACGCGCCTAGCCTCGGTGCGCTAGGTCGAAACAATCTGGTCAGAGAATGGCGCGGCAATGAGCGATGCCAGACCAAAAGTGGGCATTATCGGCGCGGGATCGATGGGAACCCTTTTTGGTTACCACTTGACGGCGACATGCGACGTCACGATCTTGGAGACGAATCCGGAGACAGCACGCGTCGTGGCACGCGATGGTCTTGCGGTCAACGACGGCCCGCTGCGCCGCGTAACGATTGCTTCCTCGCCGCGCGAATTATTCGGTTCCGGTATCTTGTTTCTGTTTGTTAAAGCAGTCGACACGCTGCGCGCGTTGCGTCCCTTTGCAGGCGAGCTCAACCCGGCAACGCCGGTGGTATCACTGCAAAACGGCGTCGGAAACGAAGACGCAATCAAGACCGCGCTCGGCGGAGCGGTGCCTGTGGTGCTGGGAATTACGACGGAATCGTCGTTTACGCTCGGCGCCGGCCGCGTACGCAGCTCCGAGCAAGGAAATACAATCATCGGGTCGGCTTCCGCAGCACCCGCAACAGCGCGCATGGTTGCCGATTTACTCACACGTTCGGGCTTACGAGCGTCGGTCGTGTACGACATCCGTCCGCATCTGTGGGGAAAACTCGTTGCCAATGCGGCGATCAATGCGGTTTCCGCCCTGCTCGATTGCGAAAGCGGAGAGATTTTGAAAGACCCCAACGCCGCGCATCTTTCGGAATCACTTGCGGAAGAAGCAGCGGCGGTTGCGGCGGCGCTCAAAATCAATCTTCCGTTCGTGAACCCATGGCAGTACGTCACGCAAGTGATTGAATTAGGCGCAGATTCAAAGAGTTCGATGGCGTTTGATTTGGAGTCGGGCCATCCGAGCGAAATCGATCACATCAACGGAGCAATCGTGGCGTTCGGGCGCCGCACCGGAACACCGACGCCGTACAACGACGCGATGGTGCGCCTGGTGAAGGCGAAAGAGCAGCTGCTCGCGCGCGGGAGAACGTGAAGGCACAGCTGCTGGACGCGCTGCGCGACGCGTGCGGCGACGCCGCGGTGCTGGCTGATGCCGCATCGATCGAGCCATACGTCACGGATTGGCGCGGAACGTTTGTGGGACGCGCGAGCGCCGTCGTACGGCCGGCTTCGACGGAGCAAGTGAGTGAAGTCGTGCGGATATGTTCGGATGCTCGGATTCCGATCGTTCCGCAAGGCGGGAACACCGGACTCGCAGCCGGTGCGACGCCGTTGCAGCTACGCGATGCGATCATCGTAAGTCTTTCGCGCATGCGCCGGATCGTTTCGGTTGACGCCGACGCCTATGCCGTGACGGTCGAGGCGGGATGCGTTCTTGCTGACGTACAACAGGCCGCACGCCGCGCGGAGCGACTTTTTCCACTCTCACTTGCGGCCGAGGGAAGTGCCGAGATCGGCGGTTTGGTTTCGACGAATGCCGGCGGTACCGCGGTGCTTCGCTACGGAACGATGCGGTCGCTCGTCTTAGGACTCGAAGCCGTTCTCCCGGACGGACGCATCGTCGATGGACTGCGCGCGCTCTACAAAGACAACGCCGGTTACGATTGGAAGCAGCTGTTCATCGGCGCAGAGGGGACGCTTGGAATCGTTACGCGCGCGGTGTTGCGTCTCTTCCCAATGCCTCGCGAGCGCGTAACGGCGCTGATAGGCATCGATTTGAGCGAGACCGCATTACGCGTGTTCTCGCACCTGCAGACGATGCTCGGCGAAACGTTGAGTGCGTGCGAACTTTTCCCCGACCGGGCACTCGCGCTGCGGGTTGCTTATGAACCCGGTCTTCGCCGTCCGATGGCGGAGCACGCATGGTACTTGCTCGTCGAAGCTACTTCATCGCTCTCGACGTTGCGAACTGCGGCCGAAGAAGCATTTGTCGCACTTGACGACGCCGGCTTGGCAGGCGCGATCGTCATCGCGGAAAATTCCGCGCAAGCGCGCGCATTATGGGAGTGGCGAGAGACAATCACGGAAACCGAGAAGCGAACGGGACGCAGTGTAAAACATGACGTCTCCGTCCCGATCTCGGCGATTCCGGAATTCATCGCGCGTGCGACCGAGCGCATCGAGCGCGATCACCCCGGAGTAACCGTGCTCGCGTTCGGGCACTTCGGTGACGGCAACATCCATTTCAACGTTTTGGTTCCCGGCGCGACGACTGCCGTCGTCGATGCAATCAGCGCCGCGGTCTATGAAATGATCGCCGATTTTCGCGGAAGTATTACGGCCGAGCACGGGATCGGGCGGTACCGCCGCAACGAACTGCTCGCGCATCGGAGTATCTTCGAGATGGACCTCATGCGGACCGTAAAGCGCGCGCTCGATCCCGGGAATGTCATGAACCCGGGAGCTGTCCTCGAGGAATAAAACCGTTATGCTTGCGGTGTCAAACGGAGGAGTCGCACCGTTCCGCGATGCGATTCGATGTCGACGCCGTAGCTGCCGCCGCCATTGACGGGCGCATCGATCGTTTCATTGTTTCCGACGGACGTCCCGTGCAAGCCGAAATCCGTGAAGATCGTTCCGTCGTCCGTGTGCAAACGCACGTGGAACTTGGCAATCTCCGGAACGAACACCGTCACGTCACCGGCATTTGCA
>JAFANA010000082.1 GCA_019232905.1 Vulcanimicrobiota bacterium | reverse complement strand
GACTTCAATCTCGAAAGAGTGAAGAGTCGTAGTAGACCACTACGTTGATAGGCCGGGGGTGGAAGCATCGCAAGATGTGGAGCTGACCGGTACTAATCGCTCGGAAATTTTGACAACGCTTAAATCGCTCAAGTGTATGGCACTTGGAAGTTCTTCTCTGTACAGCTTTCCCACCGTGATCGGCTGGAGCTCAGGCTCGTCATCACGGTTGGGGATCAAGTTTCTGGCGTCCATAGCGGCGGGGTCCCACCCGTTCCCATCCCGAACACGGCAGTTAAGCCCGCCAGCGCCAATGATAGTCGGACCGCAGGGTCCCTCGAAAGTAGGTCGGCGCCAGATTTATAGAAGCAAAAGCCCGCGCAGTAATGCAGCGGGCTTTTGTGTTTTCTAACTCGCAATCTCCGGTAATAATTCGACGTTTGCGTCGGCGACGTCGTAGAGATCGTGATTCTCGAGGTCGATCCGTTTTCGCAGCTTCTCGCAGATGCTCTCGAACTCGCGAGCGAAGCGTAGACGATCGGTCGAGATTGCCTGCGGGCGGGTCCAGGTTTCGTGAAACGCAGTATATGCCGGCGCGAGCTCCGCCATCGTGAGCTTGTACAGTTGCGCCGTCGCACGTACCTCGGGATCCGCGTGTCTGAGCATCGTGGGGTAGAGATTCTTATCTTCGAGCGTCAGGTGTAGTTTGACGATGCCGGCGAGACGGACCAATTGCACGCAGAGTTCTTGCTCCGAGCCGATTGCGCGAACGCGATCGATCGAGTCCAGCAGTCGCGCGATCTCGCTGTGTTGTTGTCTCAACAGTCTCGTCTGCATTGCGGATCTCCAAATCCCTACTACGACCGTAGCACCAAGCGAGCTATCAGTCGCCCCCTGAGGCGTTAAAAGATTGCGAATGCAAGTCAACGTTTGTGTAAAACCGGCGCTCGGTAAGCTACACCGCAATTCCTAGCTCGGCTTTACCGGCGCTTAATCGAGGCTCCAATACAGTGGTAACGGCATTTCTAGCCGCCACGCATCGAGAGGAGCTTCGTAGTGTTTCGAAGAGCAGCATGGGTTAGCGCCGCTGCGCTGATTGCCGTATCCGCTTGTTCCGGAGGCGCGAATCAGACGACGCCGGGAAGCGGCGGTTATACGCCGCAAGCAGCGCAAAGAACTGTGGGGTCGAGCGCAATAGGATCGGCGAGCGTTCCGCATGGTAGCGGGTACACGGTGACGGTCTTTGCGCGAGGAACGTCGACGCTTACAAATCCCGACCCGATCGTATCGCAAGATGGATGGACATACGTCGCCTATCAAAACGCCACGACGCCGACGGGCGGCGGCGGCTTCAGCACGATCGTGAAATACGCGGCCGGCGGCGTCATTCATCATGAACTGAATCTGCCGGGCCGCATCGACGGGATGCGTTTCAATCCGTACGACCGCCTCATGTGGGTAACGGTGAACGAAGACGGAAACTCTTCACTCTTTACCGTCAATCTGGTCAGCTGGACGGTTCACCACTACTCGATAGCGTCTCTACATGGCGGCGGCTATGACGATCTCGCGTTTGCAAACGGAAAAGCATTCCTTGCCGCATCGAATCCCACGCTGAACGCTTCGGGCGTGAACACGCATCCCGCCGTCGTCAGTGCCGTACTGAAGGGCGGCGTCGCCGAAATAACACCGGTTCTCATGGGAAATGCGATCGCGCGCGACATTCCAACCGGAAAGACGGTCAGGATGAATCTCACTGATCCCGATTCGACGACGGTTGCGCCGGGCGGTGACGTTGTGCTTATTTCACAGGCCGACTCCGAGATCGTCAAGATTCACGATGCCGGCCTTCCGGGGCAGACCGTGAGCCGTCTCATCGCGGGTACGCAGCTCGATGATACGCAGTACGCTACCGCATCGGACGGCCTGTTCTACGTGGTCGATTCAAAGACAGACACGACGTACATCGTACGTGGAAACCTTTCACAAAACATCATCTACAGTGAAGCGCCGAGCGACTCAACAACGTATCCGGGGACGATTCTCTCGATCGATCCACTGACAGGCGCAACGCATCCGATCATCACCGGATTCGTGAGTCCAACCGGGTTGCTCTTCGTAGCACCGCGACGTTGAAACAAGAACTAGCCTATAACCGGTCGACGAACCAGTTCTCCCATTGACGCAACACGTCTTCGGAACGGACGGGGTCGGTTGGAAAATGTCCTACGACGGGCCAGACCACGAGTTTGACCGGCGTTCCCGTCGCGCGAATCGCGTGATAGAACTCATATGAGAGCGGCGTCGGGACGCGATAGTCGCCGGCATCGGTGAGGATCAGCGTTGGTGTTTTGACGCGATCCGCGTACGTTGCCGGCGACTCTTCCCGATAGGTCGCCATTCGCGCTTGATCCGACCATGGATACGCGCCCATTAGCGATTGCAAATACCCTTTGGAGTCGCTCAAATAGCCAAGGCCGAGAAAGTCGTCAACAGCGGCGCCGTCGACGGCTGCTTTCCAGCGCGAATCGTGCGTGATGAGCCACGACGTCATCATGCCGCCGGCGGACCAACCGGAGACACCGATCCGCGCGGGATCGACGCTTGCATGTTTGAGCACGGCGTCGACACCGTCTTCGATCGTAGGTCCCGAAACGCTCGTAACGTGTGGAACGATCGAACCGGCGAATGCAATACTCTCGTTGTCACTTCCGGCGTAGTTGGGCGCGAAGACGACCCAGCCGTGGGCCGCAAGCACATCGGGTTCCCCGAACGACGTCGTTGATGCGCTCGTTGGCCCGCCGTGGATGTAAAGCACGAGTGGAATCTTTTTGCCGCCGCGCGTCAGCGAGTCGTAGTCCGGCGGATAAACGAGCACGCCGAACACGTTCATGCCGTGCGATTTCCACGCAATCGTTTCATGTTTGCCAATCGCAAAGTGTGCAGTCCATGCGTTTACGTTGGTCAACCGAACCGGTTGCGGCGATTTCGAGGAAAGAAGATACAGCTCGGATGGGTTATGGGCGGTCGACGCAACAAAGGCAACGCTGCCGTCGCGCGCGATGCTCGGTTCCCCGCGAACGTTCAGCTCGTCATTCGTCAGCGCGCGCGATCCGTGTGCATCGACGCGGAAGAGACGTGTATTCGTACGGTCGTTCGCGACGACCGCCACCGAGTCGTCAGCAAAAAATGCGACACTGTGAACGTTGCGATCGAGCCGCTCCGTGGTCCACAAGACGCGCGATGCGTTCGCGTCTCGCACGATCACCTGATTGACGGGTTCGAATTCGCGATAAGATGCAAGGTGCGCTAGATACTTGCCGTCAGCAGAGCGCAGCGGCTCACCGGCGGGTGTTGCGTCCGTGAGTTCGGTAACGTGGCCGTCTGCGAGCTCGACCCGCACGATATGGTTGCGTTCAAGTGACGGGTTCGTGCCCGGCATCATCACAGTGGCGTAAATCGAACGTCCATCGGGTGCGTATGCGATGCCGCCCGAGATCGAATCGAGTTTTCCGAGCGCCGCGCGCGGCTTTCCGCCGGTGACGCCGACTTCCGAGAGCACGTGCGGCTGAAACGCGCTTTGTTCGGTCCACGATTCGCCGGTTTCGTCGAAGGCATCCTCGTGATGCTCGATGGCCTTGGCGTCCTTTGACTCAGGTGTCGACACGAACGCAAGTGCCCTGCTGTCCGGCCGCCAATCGAAGCTCTCGACGCCGTTCTTTTCGTGCGTCAATTGCATTGGAGCGCCGGCATTCATCGGCAAGACGAAAAGCTGCGGCGTTGACTTCTCGTCGCCCGGCGACGGCTGGGCGATGTAGGCGACGCGCGAGCCGTCGGGTGACCACTCCACCTGAGCCGCGCGAGCATTCGGAACGAGCACGCGTGACGCTCGTGTTTTTACGTTGACGATCATGAGATCGCCGACGTTGCGATCCTTTTCATAATCGCCGCGGCCGGCAACGACAATCACCTCGTCGCCATCGGGCGAGATTTCGGCGGCGGACAGCGCCACCGCCTGACGGAGATCGAAGAGGGTCAGTTTTCGTTTCGTTGCGGCGCTTGCGTGACCGTTCAGCAGCAACCCCGCAATAGATGCCGCGGCCAGTACGCGCGTTACTTGTTCCATTGTTCGATCCACCCCGTCCATGCACGAAGCACTTGTTCTTGTCCGACCGGGTCCGTTGGGAAGTGTCCCGCGCGGGGAAACGCTGTAAAACGTACCGGCACGTTGCGCTGTTTGAGCGCCTGATATAATTCGAACGCTTGGGTAACAGGAACGCGTTGATCGCGCGTGTCCGAAAGAATCAGCAACGGTGTATGCATCCGATCGACGTACGTAATCGGTGACTCTGCGTCATACGCTGCGCGCCCGTCCTTAGTGAAAGGAAGCGTATCGTTGAAGAATGCTTGATTGAACGGCTCGTTGATGTCGGAGAGAACGGCTTGCTGATATTGATCGTTCACGGCGGCCCCGCTGACCGCTGCGCGCCAGAACGTCGCGTGCCCGATGAGCCACGAGGTTTGCAGTCCTCCGCCCGACCAGCCGGAAACAAAGATGCGGGAGTCGTCGATCATTCCGGTTTTACGTAACGCGTCAACGGACGCGAGGTTGTCGCGACCGGGGCCACTCGCCATATGTCCGACGATTGCTTGCAAATACGCGTCGCCTTCATCGTCGCTGCCGCGATAGTTCGGACGGAAGATGAAGAAGCCGCGGGCGGCGAGCAATTGATCCAGCGACCCGCCCTCGATCCCGCTCAGATTCCACGTCGACGTCGACACCGGGCCGCCGTGAATATCAAGTACGAGCGGATATTTCTTGCCGGCAACATAGCCGACCGGATACGTGAGCACGCCGGTCGCGTCGACGCCCATGTCGGTCTTCCACGTAAACGCTTCGGCTTTTCCGAGATCGAACGACTCCACCCATTTGTTCTCATCCGTCATGGCTTTCGGCGTTGGCTCGGCCGGAGCGAGATAGTAGATTTCAGCGTAGTGGTCCGGACGCTGACCGATGAATGCGATGCCGCCGTCATTCGCGACAGACGCCTGCGTCATATCGACGTTGCCCAATTGCAATCGCCTGGCCTTGCCATCACGATGGACGATCCATGTGCCGGAGCGCACGCCGTCCGACGCCTCGTAGAGCAAACCAAGATCGCGCGGAAGCCACTGGTACGCGTGGACGCTGCGATCCACGGCGTTTCCATTGAAAAGCTCGCGGCCGTCCAGCGCCGAGCGCACCGACATGTCGTTAGTGAGATAGATGGACGCATGGCGCGGCACGCCGACGGCGATCATCGTACCGTCACGCGAGAGGACCGGATCTGCATTCACACCGGGCGTCAGGCGTGTGTCGGTCTTTGCTGCGATGTCGTGTACGTATGTCGACTGCGAAACCATATGCGCAAAAACGGCATCAGGCATACGGTCGTAATAGATCTTCGTGCCGTCCTTCGACCACGACGGCTGCGTACCGGGCATGACGCTCCAGGTTCCGTCGGTCAATCGCGTGTTGCGATCGCCCGTGACGTCGATCGTCCAGAGATGCGACGGCTCAGTCGCCTTTTGTGTTAAGTAATTCTCATCGGTAATGACGACGGAATCGAGATGTTTTTCGATTGCTTTCTTGTTTGGTGCTTCGTTCGGCGCGATGTAGACGAGCGCTTTCCCGTCGGCGCGCCATCCGTAGCCGCTGACGCCGCTCGGCGCATCGGTGAGTTTATGTGAGTCGCCACCGTTCATCGGCAGGACGTAGAGTTGCGGAGGCTTGTCCCGTTCCGGTTCGGCTAAGTAAGCAATTGCGCTATTGTCGGGCGCCCAGCGCGGATCGCTGACGGCAATGCGGTCGCGTGTTAAAACGCGCGACCCTCCGTCGCGAATGTCGATGAGCACGAGCTCGGTGTCGCGACGGTCGTTTTTCCAGTCGATTGCCGACCGCACGTATACGATCCGCGTGCCGTCGGGCGCAATCGAAGGCGTTTGCACCGTGACGATTTTTCGAAGGTCCTCGAAGTCGAGGCCTCGCGCAGCGGCCGGGAGAGCGCCGCTAGCAAATGCAAACGCGAGAACAGCTCCGCTCAGAGAGCGTGTAAGCCGCATGGGCAGCTCCTCATCGAGAAAGCGATTGGAGCGCCTTTTCGAGGTTACTTCGGACGAATCCGGTAAATCGCCCCGCTGAGATCGTCCGCGATAAAAAGCGAACCTTCGGGGCCGACCGCAATTCCCGTCGGACGGCCGATGCGTTCGATCGTCCCACCGTTTTGATAGCCGCCGACGAAGAGCGTCCACTGTGTGTTCGGATCGTTCCAATTTACCGCATGTAACGGATCATCGCCGCGCATCGGAACGAAGACGACGCGCGGCGCAACGTATCCGGGAAGCCCGTTCGGAGGACCATGCCAGGAGCCGTGGAGTGTAACGAATGCGCCGCCGCGATACTGCTGCGGAAACGCGTAGCGGCCGCGTTCGTCGGCTGGATAAAACGTTGCGCCGATCGGCGTTTCGTACGCAGGGAACGCAACGCGAGGGAGCGCAGTGTGCGAGCAGTCTGCAGGCCAGCGCGGATGCACGCGGCGGTCGTCGTAGCAACTCGGCCATCCATAGTCTACGGGCAACGTGTGCGCGGTCACGTCGTCAAAGATCTCGTACGGCTGACCCGGCGGCAGATCGTCGATACCGGCGACGCCGGCCCAAAGTGCTCGTGTTTGCGGATTGATAGCGAGCGCGATGGCATTGCGAATATGCGTCGCGACCGGTGCGATGCTGTGATGCGCGATATCGACGCGTTGAATCGTAGCGCGGGTTGCATCCAGATCGGGTACGCATCCGTCGCAAGACGAACCGATGCTCGCGTAGAGCGTCGTGCCGTTCCATGCGACGGTGGTGGTCACATGATCGCGCGCGACGCCGGATGGCCGAACATTGGCGAGTTTCTCAGGCGTGGACCGTGCATGCGTGTCGCCGGCACGGTACGGTATTTGGTAGACACCGAATTGTGTGCCTACAAAGAGCGCATCGTTCGAGAGCGCAACGCCGGCCGCGGGCTCGTTATCGAAATGTGCGAATACTTGCGGTGCTGCCGGACTCGACGACTCCACGCGTTGCACGATGTACACGTCGTTGCCGCTCGTGCCGACGAAGAGGTCGCCGTTCGACGCGACCGCTAATTCGCGCCCTCCGTCGACCGTTGCGATTCGCTCCAGCGTGAAACCCGGGACAACGCGCGGCTCGTTGCCCGTAGCGGCCAGTGTCGCCCAAGGCACGAGAACGAGTAGTACCGCCGCAAGAAGGTCACGGACGTACACGGTAGACCGCTCCGGCGTCGTCGTCTGCGATAAATACGCTGCCCTGTGAACCGACCGTGACTCCTGTCGGGCGTCCGATACGGGTCGTGCCGTCGGGCAGTTGAAATCCGGTGACAAACGAGCTCCACTGTAGCGTCGGGTCGCTCCAATTCACGGACGTTTGCGGCATATCGCCGTTCATTGGAACGAAGACCACTTGCGGAACGGCGGCGTAGCGGCCATTGACTTGATGCCACGAACCGTGCACCGCAAGAAACGCGCCGCCGCGATATATGGCCGGCAATGCGTAGGTGCCGGTGGCGGACGAGGGATAAAATGCCGCGCCGATGATCGTCGAATACGCCGGAAGTTCGACGAGCGGCACCACTTCGTTCGCGCACGTTGCGCCGCTGCCGTACGATTGTTGATTTTCTTCGCATTGCGGCCAGCCGTAGTCCGCGACGCCGGCATGCGTACTGACGTCATCGAAGAATTCATAAGGATGACCGGCCGGAAGATCGTCTTGTCCCGCGTCGCCGGCCCAGAGGTGACCGCTTTGAGGATCGACCGTGAGCGCAATGGCATTGCGAATGTGTACGGCGCGCGCGCTCATCGACGCGCCGCTGCGCTGCATCTGCTGGATCGTCGCGCGGGTAGGATCGGTTTCCGTGCACGCGTTGCACGAAGATCCGACGCTTGCGTAGAGCGTGCCGTTCGAAACCGCAACACTCGTCGTTGAATGGCCGCCGCTGCTGCTCGAACGCACACTTGCGATTTTCGTCATCTGTTCTGCCGCCGTGTCGCCGTCACGATACGGAGTTGAGTAGATGCCGTTCGTCGTTCCGACGAAGATCGTGCAAGAGCTGCGATCGAACGTGACCCCAGCAGCGTCGGCGTCCGGCAG
Source organism: Vulcanimicrobiota bacterium (assembly GCA_019232905.1). Classification (GTDB taxonomy): domain Bacteria; phylum Vulcanimicrobiota; class Vulcanimicrobiia; order Vulcanimicrobiales; family Vulcanimicrobiaceae; genus JAMXLG01. Next base: position 18,553 of record JAFANA010000082.1, on the reverse strand, counting down.
AGTTGCAAACGCGATCGGCGCGCCCGCGCCGGAGGGCTCTTCGGCATGCGGCACGAGATACAACGTCGACGACGAGGTCCCGACGAGCACGTCACCATTCGGCAGCGCCGCGAGTTCTCTCGCACCAGCGATGGTGGCAACGGTTTGAATCTTGAGGCCGCCCGCAACGGACAAGCCGGCCGGAGTTGTCGGTGCCGGGCCTGGGCTCGCGACCGTCAGCGTCGCGCCCGAGCATGACGCGCTCGAGACGGGTTGTGTCGACCTCGGAGCGGCAGTCGCAGCTGTTCCGCCCGTGCCCGTTGCACCGCCGCCGCATCCGGCTGCAAACATCACTGAGACGACACACGCGAATGTCGCTTTCATACTACGTCGAGTCTCCCATGGACGAAGCATTCGGGGGAACTCCGATACTTGCGGATCGTTTGAACGTGGACGCAAAGGTTTCCGCAGAGAGATTTGTTTGTTCGGCGAGGCGTAAAATATTCGGTTGTTCGAGATCTTCGGGGCCTAACCGAACCATATAGTCGCGCGCAACGGCATAGGCTTCCGCGTGAACATCGACTAAGCGGGTACGTATGCGTCCGGTCGCCGGATCCAGCAATTCATCGAGGCGCAGCGGATGAAGCCGGCCTCCGGAGAGCGCAATAAGCGAGCCGCTTTTTCCCGAGAGCAAATAACGGACTGCACCGTACCCAAGCGTCCGCGTGTAATCTAAATCGAACGGAACCGGGCGCGCGCAGCGCAGTTCGTATCCGATGTCTTTGGTCAGCACCGTCGTCTGCAGCCCGAGTTCTTGAAGACGCCGGCGAACGCCGTCGCGCAATAACGTGCCGATGGGGACGTCCGCAAGCCGAACGTGGCCGTACGCATCGCGTTCGACGTTTTCAAGCGAATCCAACGCTTCCGCTGAAACGCGCTCGATGATGCCCTCTGCGACGACGGCGACACCGTAGTCACGGCCTTGCGAGCGGCGTTTCACGATCGCACCGACGATCGTGTCGATCACCAAGTCGAGATCGAGCTCGTGTTCCGGAAATTCTTCGGGAATGACCGCCAGCGTTGCGCCGGCCGATTTGCACATGCCGAGCGCGAGCGCACCGGATTTACGGCCCATGCTAACGACGATATACCAGCGAACCGTGGTGCGCGCATCTTCGATCAAGCTTTCAATGAGCTGCGCGCCCACCGAGCGCGCTGTCTCAAAGCCGAAGGTAGGCGCGTTCTCCGGAAGCGGAAGATCGTTGTCGATGGTCTTCGGCACGGTGCAGACGCCGATACGCCCTTGCGTGCGTTCCGCAATGCGCGTCGCCCCGAACGTCGTGTCGTCTCCGCCGATGCAGATGAGATAGCGAATCCCGAGCGTCTCGAGCGATCGTACGCAATTCTCGAGTGTTTGTTCATCTTTCGCCGGATTGGTCCGCGATGTCCGTAGAATCGAACCGCCGCGCGTGTTGTTTTGCGCGACGTAGTCGATGCTCAGCTCGATCGTTTTCGGCGGAGTTCCTGCAGCGAGATCCCGGTAGCCGTCGTAGATGCCGGTGACCCGCAAGCCGCAATTGATCGCTTCGATGGTTGCAGAAGCAATGACGCCGTTGATCCCCGGTGCGGGACCGCCGCCGACGAGTATTGCGAGAGTATCGCTCATGCGCGGAGAAATGCACTCCACCGATGGAGCTTTCCTACACTGCCGTCTGCTTCGATCTCTTCGGCACGCTCGTTGACCCGGAGGGAAACTCGGTCGACGGTGCGCGCGGTGCACTGCACCTGCTGCCCGCCGATCGCTGGGCGATCGTCACGTCGTGCGGCAGCGCGTACGCGCGCATGTTGATCGCGTCAGCAGGCTTGCCGGAACCGCAGGTGCTGGTCGCTTCGGACGACGTGGAACGCGGAAAACCGGCGCCGGATCCGTACGTTACCGGCGCAGAGCGTTTGCGAGTAGCGCCCGGCGACGTTCTCGTTGTGGAAGACAGCCGTGACGGAATCGCTGCGGGACGCTCTGCCGGCATGGATGTGCTCGCGATCTTGCGCGGACGCGGATTAGCCTTCGCGCGAGACGCGAGCTTTCAGGTGGAGCGATTCAGCGACATTGTCTGGGCGCTTGATGAAAACGGCTCGATTCGCGTTCAAATCGAGCCGTAGGAGAGGGCGTTATGAGGCGGGCGTGGGTGACGGAGCGGCGCCGTTCTCCTCGCGTTCTTGATGTTCTTGCTTCATCTTTTGCATGTTTGCTTGAACCTGCGCGCGCTGGTCGGGCGTCAACACGTTCATTACTTGCTGTTGAAGTTGCTGACGCGCTTGCGGATCGGGCTGACTTCCTCGCGGGTGGGCCTGTCGATATTGTTGCATGAGCGTCTGGATCTGCTGCTTTTGCTGGTCCGAGAGGTTGACGCCCGCTAACCAGCGCATGCCGCCGTGGTGGTGGCCGTACGCGCCTTGCGACGCACCCGGCTGGGACTGAGCCGGAGCTTGCTGCGCACAACCAACGATAGGAAGACCGATCGCTACGGCGAGAGCCCCGGAAAGAAGAAACGGGGATAATTTCATGGGCCCATCCTAGATGCGCCGCTTGAAGCTTGCCTGAAACGCGGATTAGAGAAAGGAGAGAGGATGGAGACGGGTACCATGGTCTGCTACACCGAGCATCTTACCGTCAAGACCGAGCGGCGCTACGAGATCCGCGACATCACCGACGACGTGGAACGTGTGCGGAGCGCGGCCTCGCTCCGCGACGGCTACATTCTTGTGAGCACTATGCACATTACATCCAGTATTTTTGTGAACGATCACGAGTCGGGATTGTGGCAAGATATTATGGCGTGGCTCGAAGACCTGGCACCGCGAAAGCCGGATTACAGGCATCACCTCACGGGTGAAGATAATGCCGATGCGCATTTAAAGCGCATGCTGCTGGGGCACCAAGTCCTCGTTCCGGTCACCGATAGCGCGCTGGACTTGGGTCCGTGGGAACGCGTGCACTACGGCGAGTTTGACGGGCAGCGGCCGAAGAGAATCTTGTTCAAAGCGATGGGGATTGGCGGCTAAGACGTTCCTCCAGTTGTCCGTAGGCTCGCAAGAACGACCGATGTAAGTTCCTTGATGTATGCGTCGGGGTCTCGCGGCTGATCGAGCAGAACTGCCGCCATCAGCGACGCGCTGACGATTTGGGCCAGCGTTTCAGGTTGCACCGACGTCGTTGCACCGCCGCTGTGCTCGCGCAAGAAGCCGGCAAACGCGGCGATCGCATCTTTGCGCAGCTGCCGCAGCCGCTTCTCAACCGGCCGAGATGCGCCGATCTCAGCGATGAAAATGTATGCCTGGTAGCGGTGTTCGAGAATGCCCTGGTACGCAGCGCGCAGTCCGGCTTCGATGGGGGCGTCGCTATTTTGGCGAGCTGCCTCCCGCATTACGGCCACGACCTCTAACGGCGGATTGTTTTCGAAGGTCGCTTCGATAAGCGCGTCCTTCGTCTCGAAATAGTAAAACACCAAGCCGGACGGAACGCCCGCGTGCGCGGCGATGTCTTTCGTCGAGGTGCCTTCGAAACCGTGCAGCGCAAACAGCTGGCGAGCGGACGCTAGAATCCTATCGCGCGCTCCCGTCGCGAGCTTCTGACGCTTCGCTTTCGCCGCCATACAGCCCCAAGGTACTACCCCTTGACCGAATAGTCAATCTTGTTGACCTGCTGGTCAGTGTCTATTGACCAGGCGGTCAAATCTTGATATGCTCCTGCCGTAGTTTGATTGACCAGGAGGTCAACATGATGCGAGACCGGTTTGGAATGAAGACGTTTGAAAGTGTTGCCGAAGCCTTAGACGCCGGATACGAAGTTTTGGGCGTCTATCCCGATGATGCCGGGTTTCTCCACGCCAGAACCAAGGCCGACGCGAACCACTATGCGCTGGCGCTCATCCGCGTTCATCATGCAAAAATTTCGTCAAAAGCTCGCTGATGCCGGAATGCTCGCGGCCGTCGCAATCGTCTCTTTTTCGTTCGGCCTCAACGCGTTCGTAGCGCAGCAGATGATCTTGCGCGCGGCATTCATTCTGAGTTCGTTGCAACATCCAAGGGGATTGATTCGGAGTGTCCACCGTTAGCGGAACCGCGAACATGGAGCAAAGCGTCGTGGAGCATGGGCTTCGCCGCATCCTCATCGTTGTCGGCGTCATGGCTGCAACGCTCATGCAGACTCTCGACACCACGATCACCAACGTTGCGTTGCCTACGATTCAAGGCAATATCGGCGCGAGCCCCGATGAAGCGACGTGGGTCGTCACCGCATATACAATCGCAGCGATCGTTGTAATTCCGCTCACCCCGTGGTTACAACTGCGTTTCGGCCGCAAGAATTACTTCGTCGTCTCGATCGTGGGCTTCACGATCGCCTCCGCCGCTTGCGGTATGTCGGACTCACTCGGCGCCCTGACCTTTTGGCGCATCGTGCAAGGAGCTTTCGGCGGAGGACTGCTGGCGACGGCGCAGTCGATTCTGCGCGATACGTTCCCGCCGGAGAAACTCGGAGCTAGTCAAGGAATCTTCGCGCTCGGCGTGATCATGGGTCCGGCGCTCGGGCCGCCGCTCGGCGGACTGCTCGTGGACAACTACTCGTGGAGCTGGTGTTTCGACATCAACATCGTGCCCGGGATCTTTGCGGCGATCGCGCTTTTTCTGCTGTTGCGCGATCCGCAGAAGGCGCGCAAGATGCCGTTCGATTTCGTCGGGCTGACACTGCTCGCACTCGCGCTCGGCTCGATGCAGTACGTTCTGACCGAAGGCGAGCAAAATTACTGGTTCGCCGACCCGGTGAACGCGATCATGGCCGTCACGTGCATTGCGAGCCTGATCAGCTTTGTCGTCTACGAACTCAAGTTCACAACGCGACCGGTCGTCGATCTCCGCGTACTCTTGGACCGAAGCGTCTGGGCCGGATCCGTGCTTTCGTTCGCGGTCGGCGTGGCGATCTTCGGCGCCACCTACGTGCTCCCTCAGTTTACGCAAGGGCCGCTCGAATTTACTCCGACCTTGAGCGGTTTATTGTTCCTGCTGCGAGCGGTCCCGATCATCCTCATTACGCCGCTCGTCGTGCGCTTTAGTACAAAGATCGATACACGAATTATCCTGGGCATTGGTTTTGCTCTCGTGGCGCTCTCGAACGCGCTGCAAGCGTACGTTACTACCGAAGAAGCATCGTTTTGGACGTTTGGGTTGCCCCTGGTGCTTTCCGGGCTCGGTATTGCGATGCTCTTCATTCCGCTGTCGATTGCCGTCCTCGGCGCGACAAGGCCTCAGGACGGGCCGAAGGCGTCGGCGTTTATCAACCTCGCCTTGCAGCTCGGTGGATCGGTCGCCGTCGCAATGCTCGACGTCGTCATCGACCGCAGAGAACAATTTCATTCAACGATTCTAAGCGGCAACTTGACGCTCGGCGATCCGGCAGTGCGGACGTTCTTGCATTCGCAGCCGCTCTCGAGTCTTGCGCAACTGATGTACGGGCAGTCAGCAATCTTATCATTTGCGGATGCAACGTTCCTTATCGCCGCCGTCACCCTCATGAGCGTTCCGCTGATTCTATTGATGCGCAAGCGCCGAATGGAAGGCCCGATCGAAGTCGAGTTGGGCGGCTGAAGCCGCAATCGCTACTCGCGGCCGATGAATTCCAACCTCGTACCGAGCGGATCTTCGAAGAAGAGGGCACGGTAGGTCGAGTCTTCGCTTACTTCGATATTCTGTGCGCCGAGCCGCTTTAGCAGCGACTGCAGTGACGTGAGATCTGCAACACGCACGCGAAACGCGATTCGCGTGTCGTTCAGACGATGGAGAGGATTCTCGATGACGCCGAAGAAGCGGCGCGGTTTCGTCGGATGTTCCGGTTCGTAATATTCGACCGTGTTGTAACTTTCAAACTCGTCATGCCATTCACCGTCGGGATCGACGTAGGCGTAGCGTTTTTCGGATAAACCGAGTTCCGGCATGAGATCGTCGTAAAATGCTTCGACTGCCGGGAGCGAGCGCACCCGGCAGTCTATGTGGTCGAATCCCAGAAACTCCCCGGACACTTAGTCTTTGGGTTTGATAGCAACGGCTTTTACGCCGTCGCTTGCGTGCGCCTCGAAGCGCTTGAAGTTCTCGAAGAAAAGTTGCGCGAGTTTCCGCGCCTGCGCGTCGTAGGCGCTTTTGTCGGGCCACACGTTTCGTGGATTGAGCACGTCGCTCGGCACATCCGGGACGCTTTTCGGAACCGCAAGACCAAAAAACGGCTCGCGCTCGAATTCGTTTGGAATCCGGCCTTCGATCGCTGCATTGACCATCGCGCGAGTATGCGCGATCGACATCCGCTTGCCGATGCCGTACGGCCCGCCGCTCCAGCCCGTGTTGACGAGCCAGCACTCGACCTCGTGCTCTTCGATCTTGCGTCCGAGCAGCTTTGAATACGTCGTTGGGTGGTGAACCATGAACGGTGCTCCGAAGCACGTTGAGAACGTTGCCTGCGGTTCGGTGACACCGCGCTCCGTACCGGCGACCTTCGCCGTGTACCCGGAGAGGAAGTGGTACATCGCTTGCTCGCGAGTCAGCTTCGAGATCGGCGGGAGAACGCCGAACGCATCGGCGGTCAGCATGATGATCGTGTTCGGATGGCCGCCTTTGCTGCCCGGAACGATGTTCGGAATGAACGAGAGCGGATATGCCGAGCGGGTGTTTTCCGTTTTTGCATCCGAATCGACATCGAGCTCGCGAGTTTGCACATCGTACACGACGTTTTCGATCACCGTCGAGAAATGATTCGTCGCCGCCCAGATTTCGGGCTCGGCCGTGGGCGAAAGGCGAATGACCTTTGCGTAGCAGCCGCCCTCGAAATTGAACACGCCGTCGCTCGACCATCCGTGTTCGTCATCACCGATGAGGGGGCGATGCGGATCCGATGAGAGCGTCGTTTTGCCGGTTCCCGAAAGGCCGAAGAAGATTGCGACGTCGCCATCTTTATTGCCGATGTTCGCGGAGCAATGCATCGGGAGCGTATCGCGCAGCGGAAGAAGATAATTCATTACCGTGAAGACGGACTTCTTGATCTCGCCGGCATACTTCGTGCCGCCGATCAAGATCATACGCTTTTCGAAGTTCACCAAAATGAACGTCGAGCTCGGCACGCCGTCGCGCGCGGGATCTGCTTCAAAAAGCGCCGCGTCGACGACGGTAAACTCGGGGGCGAAGCCCGGAACCGGCTTTTCCGGCGTGATGAAGAGATGGTGCGCGAAGAGATTGTGCCATGCGAATTCGGTGTAGACGCGGATGGGCACGCGATAACGTTCGTCGGCACCGACGTATGCATCGAGCGCATAAACATCGCGCTCGGAGAGATACGCTTGAACCTTTTGCCAGAGGTTTTCGAAGATCGCTACATCGACCGGCCGATTTGTATCGCCCCAATCGATGTGGTGTTCGCTGGATGGTTCTTTGACGAACGCTTTATCTTTCGGTGAACGTCCCGTATGCGGGCGGGTATCAACGATGAACTGCCCGTCTTTTCCAAGCACACCCTCACCACGCCGAAGTGCATGCTCGATGAGCTCGGGCGGTGTGAGATTCTCCCACAAGGTCGCGGCTTTTAGTTTTTCCGGAACGGTAAGAATGATCTGGTCCCTCGTGACATGTGCCTTGGAAAGTATCACAGTTTTTCACCCCCGCAGGCCTTGCCTGCTGCAATTTCCAATGCAACGGCCCATGCCCAAGCGATTGCAGTATGGCCTTGCGCTGGTAGCAGCGCTATTTCTAGCGGCCGCAGGCCAAGTGCAAGCCGTGCTCCCGTTCCACTTTGGACTCTATCCAGCGGGACCGCTCGACGGCATCACCGATATCCCCGGCGTTCGCGTCGGCCATGTGACATTAGTCGAAGGCGGTGACGTTCGAACCGGGGCTACCGGTATTGTTCCCACAAGCGACCCGTGGAACAACAAGGTTTCGGCGGCTGCCCTTGCTTTCAACGGCAACGGAGAAATGACCGGAACGCACTGGATCAATACCTCCGGCTATTTGGAAGTGCCGATCGTCCTAACGAATACGCTAAACGTCGGACTCGCCGACGACGGCGTCGTCGATTGGATGATCCGGCATTACCCGAACGTCGGCCGTACCGATGACGTGCCGCTGCCGGTCGTAGCCGAATGCGACGATCAGTTGCTCAACAACATTCAGTTGCGCAGCGTCAAGCAAGCGAACATCGTGTCCGTGCTCGATGACGCGAAGGAAGGCCAGTTTGCACGAGGTAGCGTCGGTGCCGGTACGGGCATGCGCGCGTTTGGGTTCAAAGCCGGCATCGGTTCCGCGTCACGCGTGTTGCCGGCCGATCTCGGCGGCTATCGCATCGGCGTTCTCGTTAACGACAACACCGGGAGTTCCCGCGAAGCGCTCACGATCGTCGGTGTTCCCGTCGGTGAAAAGCTCAAGAACGAATATAAAACGCTCTTTCCGCAACACCTTTCGGAAGCGACGTTACACGGCCGCATGGAGAGCGGAAGCATCATCATCGTGGTCGCGACGAATGCTCCGCTCGATAGCCGGCAACTGCACGCAATTCTGTTGCGCGCTGCGCTCGGAATGGGGCGCACCGGTTTGACCTCGGATGTCGGAAGCGGCGACCTATTCGTCGGATTTTCGACTGGTTACGTCTTCAAACGCAGCGCGGAATGGAAGATCGTCGCGCCGTCGACGCCGATTGTCGAGGACAACGCCACGCTAAACGCGCTCTATCGCGCGACGGCCGAAGCGACGCAGGCAGCGATCTATGACGCGCTCTTCGAAGCAAAAACGATGACCGGAAACGGTACGACTGTTTTTGGTTTGCCCGACGACCGCGTGTTGCAGATGCTGCGAACGGCGGGCGCGATCGAGTAATCGGCTATGGCGTTCATCGAAACCGAACGGCTCATACTGCGCACGTGGATGCCGAGCGATGCATCCGCGCTACTCGAAAGTTCATTGGATCGCGAGGTGACGCGCTTTTTGCCGGTAACGCGGCCACCGACACTCGAGTCCTCGCTCGCGTGGATCGACCGGCAAATGGACGAACAAGAGCGCGAAGGGTTTTCCGTGTGGCCGGTGATTCGAAAAGAAGACGGACGGCTCATCGGACGTTGCGGCCTGCACCGGCTTCCGGAAGGCTACGTTGAAGTTGTTTGGGTTTTCGAACGCGACGCGTGGGGCCACGGATTCGCAACCGAGGCGGCACGTGCCGCCGCCGCGTATGCTCGCGAGCCTCTGCGGCTACCGGCACTCTACGCGTTGATCAATCCGGCCAATTCGGCGTCGATTGCGGTGGCATACCGGCTCGGCATGCGTTTCGATCGCGTCGTTCGCGCGTATAAACGTGATCTACTGAGGTATGTGCTATGAAAGTTGCGCTTGGCGCTGTAGGTCATTTCGGCTTGTCGGTTCGCGATCCGGAAGCAAGCGCGATGTGGTGGCGGTCGCTCTTCGACTTGCGCGAGAGTTTCAGCGGTGAAGACTACATCGGCCTCTCGAACGACCGCGTGACGATAGTCCTCCATGAAGGAGTGCCACATCCCGGCGTGCTCGGTCACATGTCGTTTCACGTCGCCGACATGCGCCATTTGCGGGCGGCCTTGAAGACGATGCGAGACGCGGGCGTGAGGCTCGAAGATCCGGGTGATGAAATCGGTCCCGAGGCACCCGGTTCGCCTAATCTCGGCTTGTGGTTTCACGACCCCGACGGCTATCGCTGGGAGCTTTCCGTGCAAAACGGCGCGCGCGAAGCGTAGACGCTTGACTGCTAAGCGCGCTTTTGTTATGCTGCAGGTGTCCTAGTGTATTAGGACACAAGGACAGTACATGAATGTGGCGTCACTTTTCGTCGACGACGCATCCGCGCTACCGGTATACGCGCAACTGCAGCAACAATTCATCGCCGCGATCGGACGCGGCGACTTGCGGCGCGGCGAGCAATTACCCAGCGTGCGTGACGTCGCGGCTACGCTCGGAATCAACCCGAATACGGTCAACCGCGCGTATGCAGAGCTCGAACGCGACGGAATGGTCGCAACGAAGCGCGGGCGCGGAACATTCGTCGCGAGCGTGAGAAGCGCGAGCGATATGAAGCGGCTTGTCGAGATCGCGGAGCGATTCGTCGCTCACGCGAGATCGCTTGGATACGAGGGAACGCAAATCGTAGCTTCGGTGCGTGATGCCGTTGCACGATCGAAAGAACGAAGGAGCAGAGTATGAATTCGGTTGTCGTCCTAGGAATTATCGGATTTGCGATTTGGTGGGTGCACCGTCTGACCGAACGGCGCCGGCGTCCGTCACGTCGCCCCGACGACGCGTTTTCTCACGCTCTGCTCCCGTCGAAGGATTGGCGGTAGCGCGCTATCCGGGCATCGAACGAATCACGCCGATCGCCGAGGCATACCACGCGGCTATGGCGGTCAAAATTCCGAGCCAGCCGCCCAGAACCGTCAGCGAGGCTGTTCCGGTAAACGCACCCGCCGAGAGCACGAAGAACGTAATCGTAAGCAACACGAACACAGTAAGCACCGGACGTGAGGCTTTGAGCGCTGCTACCGTCATGTACGCGGTGAAAATGCCCCATGCGAGCAAGAAGAAGCCGAGGGCCGATGGGAGCGCGGCCGGCGGAATCGCTTTGATGTGGTAAACGATCAGTAAGAAAAATGAAATCCAGAATGCGCCGTACGATGTAAACGCGGTCGCACCAAACGTGTTCTGACGGCGGAACTCCCACATGCCGGCACAGAACTGCGCGATGCCGCCATATGCGAATGCTAGGCCCAGAACCACGGCGTCGCCACCCTTCGGAATCAGGCCTGCGTTGGCAGCGGAGAGCACGAACGTTGTGAGCGCAAATCCCGCAAGTCCGAGCGGTGCCGGATCCGCCACGCTCGCTGCAGAGATTGTTGTGCCGTCCGTGACGGTCGCCGAGGAGATCGTGGATGCCTGTGCCATGGAGTCTCCTTGTTGTCGTTGTGAGTTGCTAACCGCGCATTGCAAGCATCGCTACGCCCGTTGCGGTTAGCGGTGTTTTGTGCATTTCAAAATCGACGAGCGCTTTTGCGGTGCGATCGGCGGTTTTGTTCGTGATGAACCATGGTGGCTTAGGGAGCAGCGTCGAGCCGTAGCCAAACACGCTGCGGGGGAATTCGGCAAAGGGCGCGTAGACGACGCTCTTTTCCGCACGATCGAACAAGTACGCATTGTGCACGATCCCGATGCCGCTGCGCACGTCGTCGAGCGTATGGCCGGGATACGCTCCCCACGTCGTCTCGGTAAGCAAAAATCCCACGCCGGTCCACGCGTTCACGCCGACGCACCCGAATCGCATGCCGGCGATTGCCGCATCGAGTTCATCACCGAAATCGCGCATGGTCTTCGGATGCACGACGATGTTGCCGCCGAGCGTGCCCCACAGGCGATCGTTCGCAAAGGCGACCGCAGCCTCGAGGAACGCACGCGTGTCTCCGGGCAGTGTCGTGACGGTGAGGATGCTCGAGAATGCTTCTACTTCAAACGCGCTCGCGGAAGAAGAAGCGTCGACGACGACGATCGTGCGGTGCGTAAATCCGTCGCCTGCTTTTCCGAAGCGCGACACGCCGGTCTGTCCGTCGCTCAGCATGCGGGTGCGCTCCGCGGCGCCCGGGTAATACGCCGGCCGGTCCGCGATCTCGCGCATGACGCCTTCGATCTGCTCGAGTAGTTTCGCCGTGCCATCCCACGATTGCGGAAGAATCAAAACCTGGCTCGCGATGCAGTTGAAACCGCCGTTATGCATTTTTTGCGTTACGATTTGTTCGGCTTGGAAGCGAAAATCGGCATCGCTCCACGGCCCGGGCACGACGATCGTCGGTGACACGTTACCGAGTTCGGAACTGATCGGTTTTCGTAGGACGGGATCGTTGCGTTGCTTGCGGTCTGCGGCATCAATACCGTCGCCGAAAACGATGCGGTCGTGTGTCTTGTCGCTGCCGGTGATATGGATTTCGTCGACGAGCGGATGCGCGCACAGCAATTTGCCAACGTCCGGTCCGCCGTACGCGAAGCGCAGAAACCCTTCGTCGACGAGCGGTTTGAGCGCACGTTCGAAAATCGGTCCGAGGTACTCGTTGACCGGGTTCATCTTCAAAACACAAACGGCGCCGTCGGCGATCAATTTATAGAAGACGTCGAGCGGCGGAATCGCGGCGATATTGCCGGCACCCAGGACGAGCGCAACGCGCGGAACGTGATCGCGGCGCTTGTACCACACCGCCATCGTTTCCGATAGGGTCGCCGGAGTGACACCGGGCTGCATCCACACTTCAGCGCGGATGCCGTTGAACAGCAGCGTGTCGTAAGGACCGTTCGGAAATACGTCGACTGCAACTTGCCCATTCGCTCGCGTCCGTACGCGTCTATGTGGGATTTGCGGGGTTCCGAATCGTTCGATCTCGCGCAGCGAGCGAATGTACCGGTTCAAGGCGTAGATGACCGCCCATGGGCCGCTGAGCCATTCTTCGCCCGCAAGCGGCGTGCCGGTTAGTCCCTTCGCGTCCGCGGCTGCCTCGGCCCAAGCCGCGGCCTGCGCATACGTCGCGTCACGTACGCGTTCGAACAACACGGCCTTTGCGCCCGGAGTGAGCGCGATCCAACGCTTCGCGCCGTCCCGCAATTGGGCTAGGGAATGGTCGATCTCGACCGGCGTTGCTACGGCAGTCATGCCACGAGATTCGACACGGCATGATAGACTTCTGTCGGAGGTGCACCATGGCCAAGAGAAAACGGCGCAAGCCGGGCGGCCTCGTGCCTCGCCTGGGGCCGGCGATCAATCTTCGCCCCGCAGGCGCGCACGAATCGCTCAAACGCTACAATCGCCGACGCATGAAAGCCGCTCTCCGGCAGGAAGCCGAGAGCGGCTTTCCGTTTTCCCCGGCTACGTGCCGCCGTGCCCGCCGCTGACCATCCATTTCATCCCGAAGCGGTCGGTCAGCATGCCGAAGTTGCCTCCCCAAAACGTCGGGCCGTAGGGCAGCGACACTTCGCCGCCGTCCGAAAGACGGTCGAAGATTCTTTTCGCTTCGTTATCATCCGCGCTTGCGATCGAGAGCGAGACACCTCCGGCACGACCGCCGTTGTCGCGGCTATCGGAGGCCATGAAGCGGAAGCCGTCGCCGCTGAAGGTGGAGTGCATGACTTTTTGTGACCATTCGGGGCCGACTTCGCTCTCCATCGGGGAACCGGCGAACCGGTTGAGATCGTATGTGCCGCCGAGAGCTTGCTTGTAGAATTCGAGCGCGTCTTCGCAGTTACCATTGAAGAAGAGATAAGCTTCTAGTTGCATGCTCGTAGCGTACGCGCTCGTCATTAAAAGCGTCGTTAAGAATTCCCGTTTGGATGGGTATATGTGGACCCTCGGAGGGATTGCATGAGCGAGTTAGCTACCGAACTGTGGGTTTATTTGCGTGATGGCCGTCGCGTGTGCGAGCGGTACAATCAGCGCGAAATGGCGGAATTCGTCCGCGAAAACATGCTTGAGCGCATGACGCATCATATGCCGCTCGTATGTTTCGACGGCGAACAGATTCAAATTCCCTCAGAATCCGTCGAGCGGATCGAAATCATTCAACCGTATTTAACGGCGCACTAAAGCCCCGCGGTTGTTTACAGAACCTTACAAATAGCAAGGAGCCGCGTCTAAAGCGCGGCTCCTTGGTAACCGAGAGCAGGGTTTACTAACTGATCAGATCGCGTTGAACCATAACCGTACGCGGATCGATGAGGTGCTTGTTGAGGCCGAGCTTCTCCGGCGCGACGCCGAGCGCGAACGCGACGAGTTGCGGAAGGTGGAACGTCGGCAGATCCGTGCGACCCCAGCGCGACGCCGAATCCTGCTGATAGCCGTCGAGCGCGAGATGACAGAGCGGGCAGGGTGTGATGACGGCTTCGGCGCCGTGATCCTTCGCCATACGCATGTTCTGGCCGACCATGTTCGCCGCAACGTTGTCTTTTTCGAGCTGAATATGGAAGCCGCAGCAGCGCGTCTTGCCCGCGTAGTCGACGGCCTCACCGCCGAGCGCCTCGATCACGTCTTCGAGCGAGTGCGGGTTACGCGCAGACTCCCACCCGTTGACGTTCTCGGGCCGGATGATATGGCAGCCGTAGAACGGTGCAACCTTCAAGCCGTTGAGCGGACGCACGACCATGCTACGCAGATTGTCGAGGCCGATGTCGTCGATCAGCAGCCACAGCAGGTGGCGCACCATGACGCCGCCATTGTATTTCGCACCAAACTTGCCGAGAATCGAGTTCGCTTGGTTCATGCGCTCTTCGCTCTCGAGCAGTTCTTTGTTCGCGGCGCGCATGTGGCCCGTGCACGTCGAGCAGATCGTGATCACGTCGTCGAGTCCGAGCGCTTCGGCTTGCGCATACGTGCGTGCGTTGAGCACGCGCGCCACGTCGCGGTTCACGTCGTTGACGACCGACGCGCCGCAGCACGATGCCGCGGTGAGTTCTATGAGTTCGATTCCGAGTTTGTCGGCGAGGAGCATCGTCGAGTTGAAGAGCTCTTTGCACGACTCTTTCGCCACGCAGCCCGGGAAGAAGCCGTACCGCTTCATCTCGCGCGAACGCGTCGACTTGTGCGAGTCGAAGGCGCGATCTTCAGGAAGCAGAGTGGTGGACATTAGCTAACCGGGACCTCCAGCGATTCAAAAATGGTGCGCACTTCATCGACCTTCGGAATCGGTTTGATGAAGGGCGGCGGCATTTTGCCTTTGAGCGCCATGCGCATGCCGAGCGCGGCGCCGAGAAATGTGATCTTCACGAGACCCTTGATGTTGAAGCGGCCGATCGTGCCTTGGATGACTTCGGTTTCCGCAAGCATACCAGTCTGTTTGATCGTCTTGGCCACAACGAGGGCGTGACGTGGTCCGCGCTCGTTCATGAGCACGCGATCCTTGATCGCCGCGCGCTTGACGTCGACGATACGCCAGTTCGGATCGACGTGCTTCGGGCAATACGAGCACGCGTAGCAGTGCGCACAGAGCCAGAGATAATCTTCCGAAATCTGTGCGATGCGTTCGTCGCGCTTGGAGTCGCGTACGTCCTCGATGAAACGGTACGCGTACGCGATCGCGGCGGGGCCGGCGAACGCGGGATCGACGCTGACGACCGGGCAGAGCGCATAGCACGTGGCGCACATGATGCAGTTGGCGACGTCGACGAGTTTCTTCATGTCGTCCGGCGAGACGCGGCGTTCACGCTCGTGATCCGAGTCCTTGTCCTTGGGCTGCAGGTACGGCTTGAGGCGCGCGTACTTGTCCCAGAACGGATCCATGTGGACGACGAGGTCTTTCATCGGCTGGAAGTTCGGCATCGGATCCACTTGGATCGAACCGTCTTCGTCCATGACGTCTTTACAGTTCGTCTTACATGCGAGCGACGTCACGCCGTTGATGTTCATCGAACACGAGCCGCAGATGGCCGAGCGGCACGAGCGGCGGAAGCTGATCGAACCGTCGACTTCGGCTTTCGCGTGCTCGAGCGCATCGAGAACCGTGATCGTTTCCGGAATGTCGACTTCGACGACGTCGCGATGCGGAATCGTGTCGGTCGCTTCGTCGAAGCGGAAGATATCGAGTTTGATGTTGGCCATAATTTAGTAGGTTCTTACCTGCGGCGAGAACTTGGTGATTGTCACTTTGCGTGAGTAGTCGAGGCGCGGCGACCCGTCGCCCTCGCGGAAAGCGAGCGTGTGAACGAGCCACTTGTCGTCATCGCGTTCCGGAAAGTCGGTGCGCGATTGCGCGCCGCGCGATTCTGTTCGATGCAGAGCTCCCTTCGCGAGCGCGTACGCCGCGTCGATGAGGAAGTCGGTTTCGAACGTGTTCACGAGATCGGTGTTGAACGTCGAGGATTTGTCCATCACGTAGGCGTTGGCGTCGAATTCCTTTCGGACGCGATCCATCTCGCTCACCGCTTCGCTCAAGCCGGCTTCGTCGCGGAAGATGAACGTGTTCTTGCTCATCGTTTCGTTCATCGCGTGGCGGAGTTTCGGCGCGCGGGTTCCCTCGTTGCGCGAGAGCAACTGGTTCACACGATCCTGTTCCGCTTTGAGCGTGCGCTCCGACGGGCGAACGTTTCCGACCGACTTGATGTAATCGACCGCGTGCGATGCCGCGCGCGCGCCGAAGACGATCGTTTCGAGCAGCGAGTTGCCGCCGAGACGATTCGCACCGTGAACGCTGACGCACGCGCATTCGCCTGCAGCGTATACGCCGGGAACGCGCGTCGCGCCCCACTTGTCGGTCTCGATGCCGCCCATCGTGTAGTGCGCACCGGGTAAAATCGGAATCGGTTCAAGCACGGCATCTTTGCCGGTCGCATCGAGCGCAAGCTCGCGAATCTGTGGGAGGCGTTCGAGGATCTTTTCACGGCCGAGGTGACGCAGGTCGAGCAGTACGCAGCCGTCCACGCCGCGGCCTTCGAGAATCTCGGTCCATTCCGCGCGCGAGACGACGTCCCGCGAAGCGAGTTCGCCTTTGTTCGGCGCGTACTTGAACATGAAGCGCTCGCCGGCAGCGTTGAGAAGGTAGCCGCCTTCGCCGCGCGCGCCTTCCGTCATCAGCACGCCGTTTTCTTTGAGCGTCGTCGGGTGGAATTGCATGAACTCCATGTCCATCAGCGGGATGCCTGCCTTGTAGGCAATGCCCATGCCGTCGGCCGTCGACGCATAGCCGTTGGTCGTCTTGAGATACATACGCCCGGCTCCGCCCGTCGCGAAGATCGTCGCCTTCGCCGTAATCAGTTCCAGCTGACCGTTTCGCATGTTGTAGGCGACGACGCCCGTTCCGATTCCGTCTTCAATTGCAAGTGCCGTGCAGAAGTACTCTTCATACACCTTGACTCCGAAGCGCTCGAGTTGTTCCCAAAGCGTGTGGAGAATGACGAGACCCGTGACGTCCGCCGAATAGCACGTGCGCGGTGCGCCTGCGCCGCCGAAGGGGCGCTGCGCGATACGGCCGTCGGGCATACGCGAGAAGATGCAGCCCCGGTGCTCGAGCCAGATAATCTGCTTCGGCGCATCTTCGCACATGGCTTCCGACGCGTCTTGATCCGCCAGATAATCCGAGCCCTTGACCGTATCGAAGGTGTGAGCTTCCGGCGTATCCTCTTCCCGGTTGCCGAGCGCTGCGTTGATACCGCCCTGCGCCGCGCCCGAGTGGCTTCGAACCGGGTGCATTTTGGAGACGATGGCGACGTCGGCTCCGCGCTCGGCAGCTTCCACCGCGGCGCGCATGCCGGCGAGACCGCCGCCAATGACGACTACGTCGTGTTTGATCACGTTGGCCTTTCCGGATAAGACTTTACCTCTCTTTATACTATCCGTCCGGAGGGCGAGGAGACGACTGTTGTCAGGATGATGCCTGTCTCTTGGCGTTACGCAGTCACGTTCTCCGAGGCAGGTTCGTCCTCGTCCTTCGTGCTGCGCGCGAAGAAGCGGAACTGGTTCTTCCCTGCCTGTTTTGCTTGATAGAGCGCCTCGTCGGCGGAGAAGAAGAGCGTCTGTCCGTCGGTTCCGTCGTAGGGGAACATCGCGACGCCGATCGAGCTTGCGAGGCCGTTTCGGCGTAGCGCCGCCATGATGCGCTCGATACCGCGCTCGGTCTGCTCGCGATCGCTTTGCGCCATGATCAGCACGAACTCATCGCCGGCGTAGCGCGCGATAATATCGCCTTTGCGGGCGTTTTTCTTCAAGACTTGCGCGAACCGTTTGAGCGCGAGATCGCCTAGACTGTGTCCACCGGTGTCGTTGATCTTCTTGAGATCGTCGAGATCGAGAATCACGAAGGCAAACGGCGTGTCGTACCGTTCCGAGGTGTGCAGTTCGCGTTCCAGCATATCGGTCAACGCGCGGCGGTTCGGAATACCGGTCAGGCTATCCGTATTTGCCAGGCGCTGCGTCTCTTCGAGGAGACGGCGCGCTTCTTCGTAGAGACGTGCGTTTTCAACGGCGATCGCCGCTTGCGACGCAAAGTCGAGCAGCACGCGCAATTGGTTTTCGGTGATCTCATCGGCCGGCGGTTCGTCGGCATAGAGCATACCGCGAACAACGTCGCGCGCAATGAGCGGCGCGATGCAGTAGGAACCGCGCGTGTCCTCGAGCGGCGAGTCGGGGTCGCCCGCGCTTCCGTAGGCCAACTGAAGGTCGCCGTGCGCAACGTCGATCAGGGTCGATGCCTGACGGAACTCGCGCGGATCGAGCGCGTGGTTTACGGTTCCGTTACTGTCGCACTCCAGGCGGCGGACGATGGTTTGCCCCTCGATCACATCGAAGAGAATGACGCGCTTGAACTTCAACGCTTCGACGACGCCGCGAAGCACCATCGAAAGAATGTCGTTGATCTCGAGCGTGGAGTTAATGGTGGAAAAAACTTGTTGGAGAACGAAGAGTTCGGCGTTCTGTTGGGCGTACTCGTCCCGCTCGGCCTCTAAAACGGCAATACGGCCTTTAAGCCGCTCGATCTCTTCTAAGAGTTCGGCGGCGTCATGCGGGCCG
>JAFANA010000062.1 GCA_019232905.1 Vulcanimicrobiota bacterium | reverse complement strand
GATCTCGCCGAAGGCAAAGTCGACATCATCATCGGCACGCACCGCCTGCTGCAGAAAGACGTCGCCTTCGCCGACCTCGGCTTGATCATCGTCGACGAAGAGCAGCGCTTCGGCGTCATGCACAAGGAGCGGCTCAAGGAGTATAAGACGTCGGTCGATGTGCTCACGCTCTCGGCGACGCCCATTCCACGAACGCTGCACATGTCGCTCATGGGCGTCCGCGATCTTTCGCTGATTCAAACGGCGCCGAAGAACCGCATGTCGGTTAAGACGGTCGTCGTGCCGACGAGCGACGCCATCGTGCAGCGCGCGATTACGGCGGAACTCGATCGCGGCGGTCAAGTCTACTACTTGCACAACCGCGTCGAATCGATCTACGCCGTAAAAAATGCGCTCGAAAAACTGGTACCGCGCGCGCGCATTGTCGTCGGGCACGGTCAGATGCACGAAAACGAACTCGAACCGGTCATGCAAGCGTTCATCGACGGCGAGACCGATATTCTCGTCGCCACGACGATCATTGAAAACGGGATCGATATTCCCAACGTCAATACGATGATCGTCAACGATTCCGACAAGTTCGGCCTCGCGCAGCTCTATCAGTTGCGCGGACGCGTCGGCCGCTCGAACCATCAAGCCTATTGCTACCTGCTCTACCAGGGGCACAAAGCGCTGACCGAAGATGCGAAAGCGCGTCTCGAAGCGATTCGCGAATTCACGCATCTCGGGTCCGGTTTGCAAATTGCGATGCGCGATCTCGAGATTCGCGGCGCCGGCAATCTGGTTGGTGCGGCGCAGTCGGGATTCATCGGGTCGGTCGGCTTCGACACCTATTGCCAGCTGCTCGCCGATGCGATCGCAGAACGGCGCGGAATGACCGCATCGCTCGAAGATCAGCGTGAAGCCGTAATCGACGTGAAGATCAGCGCGTTCATTCCCAACGACTACATCCCGCAAGTCTCGCAGAAGATCGCCGTGTACCAGCAACTCGCGAAAGCGCGTTCGGAGAGCGAAGTCGAGGAGATTGCCGCCGGCGTGCGCGACCGCTTCGGCGCTTTCCCGGTTCCGCTCGACCGCTTGATCGAACTCACGAAACTGCGCGCAATCGCGCTGCACAAGCACGTAACTCGCGTCGTCGTCGACGAAAAACGCCTGACGCTCGGCGTCGGCTCCGGCTTCTCGCTCGACCCGTCAATGATCCCGAAATTCCAGTCGCTGACCAAGAACCGCTTCCGCTTCGGTGAGGGCAAAATCGTCGTCGACTTGCCCCCGCTTGCAAAGGGTGCCAGTCCCGAGGCAGTCTGGATGCCGCTCTTGCGTAAACTCCTCGAGGCCATGTAGGGGACCCTGGGAAGGCGGCCGAACCTGGGGCGACGGTGCGGGGCCCGATTGGCTCCGTCTTTATTACGCACTTGTCACCTGGAGAGACCATGCCGAAAGCCCACCGCATCGTTGCGGGCCTTGCTACCGCGTTTCTCGCCGCGTCGCTTGCGGCGTGCGGCGGCGGCGGCGGCGCCATCGCAACCGTGAACGGCACGCCGATCAGCAAATCCGACTTCGACAACAAGCTCGAGTCGAGCCCCGCTGCGCTCGGAACGCTGCAACAGATGGTTCGCGACCAACTCATCGATCAGTACGCTAAAACCAACAACATCACCGTAACGAGCGACGACATTGCCAAGCGCGAAGACGAGCTGAAAGCAAATTTCCCGCCGGGCCAATGGGATGAGATGCTCAAGGCGCGCGGTCTCAGCGAAGACGACGTGCACAACGCATTGCGCGAACAGATCATCATCGACAAAGCCGTGGGCAAAGACGTGCACGTGACGGACGCGCAGATCAAGGCGTACTACGATAAGAATCACGCCGCGTTCGATAAACCGGAACAAGTGAAGGCGCGCCACATTCTCGTGCCCGATCTCAAGACGGCGCAGAAGGTCGAAGCCGATCTGAAGTCTGGTAAAGACTTTGCGGCGGAAGCGAAGCAATACTCGATGGATCCGGGCAGCAAAGATAAGGGCGGCGAACTCGGCCAGTTCCGTCGCGGCCAAATGGTACCCGCATTCGACAAAGCGGCATTCTCGCTGCCGATCGGGCAGATCAGCCAGCCGGTGAAGTCGCCGTTCGGCTACCACATCATTCAGGTCGAGAGCCGCGATCCGGGCACGAAGGCGACGCTTGCGAACACGCACGATCGCATCGCCGAATTGCTCCGTCAGCAGCAA
>JAFANA010000035.1 GCA_019232905.1 Vulcanimicrobiota bacterium | reverse complement strand
GCATGACGCGCCGAGAAAAAGTACGAGCCATTCAAACCACGACACAGCGCTCTCATTGTCCGCGAGGTGCCGTTGCTGGTCATCATGCATCGCGCCGAGTTGCTGGATCGTTGCGCTCTGCGCGTTCGCCTGACCGGCGTCCGCAGGTTTAAAACTTCCGCAGCCGCGCTTTCAAGCGCGACGAGTTGATTGGCATCGGTGTGATGTTGCCACGCGACCAGCGTGAGAAACCCGAGAATAACCGAATACAGGGTCCCCGTCACGCTGACGATAAATCCCGCGACTTCATTGTGGAGAACGAAGTCTCGCTCGTTGAAGCGGCGATGAAGGTATGTTTGTCCGGCGCACACGAGCGTGACGGAGACGGAAGTTGCAAGCAACAATAGCAACGGTGCGAAGAGATTGCGCGCGACCCCGCCGAGCAGCGCGCCGCGGGTCACAAGCTCGCGGCAGCGCCCGTTATAGCGTGCATGAAACTTTCCACTATCGTTGCGATGACGTTCGGTGCAGCGTTGATCGCAGCGCCTCTTTATGCGGGTGCGGCGCAGGAGGGCGGCACGGTCTGCGGCCGCGTCAATGCGCCGTCATCGTATATCTTCCAACTCCAACAAGCTCCGACGCACGACAACATCATCACCGCACGCTCGGAAAGTGAGTTCGTGCAAGCGCACGTGAACGTCGACGGTACCTATTGCTTCGATAACCTGCACAACGACGTTCACACGATCACCGCATTCGAAGACGCGTTCCCCACACTGCGGGCGACGGTAACGCCGATTCCCGGTCAAACGCTTACTCTGGATTTGACGGGATTAACCGTAGACTTATAATCGGGTGAGTGCCAGAGCTCCCCGAAGTTGAAACGATTGCCCGCGGCCTGGCCAACGTGGTCGTGGGCAAGACCATCGCCTCCGTCGATATCCGCCTCCCGAAAATGGCCATTGCGCCGCCCGGCGTCGACTTTGTACGCGCGTTAGCGGGCGAAAGCATCACCGGTGTGAGCCGGCGCGGGAAATACGTTGTGATGGGTTTGGCCTCGGGGCGTAAGCTCGTGACGAGCTTACGGATGACCGGCCGCCTGGTGGTTCAGCAGGATGGTGAAGCTGAATACAAAGGCACGCATATTGTGTTCCATTATATGGATGGAACGCGCCTCAGTTTTGCCGATCTCCGGACCTTTGGACGTATGCGACTGGTCGAGCCCGGCGAGGTGTGGGACAAAAGTCTCGGTCTAGAGCCGCTTTCTAAAGGCTTTACACCGGAAGGCTTTATCGGTATGCTGTCCGGGCGGACGACGCCGATCAAGGCACTGCTTCTCGATCAGCAGCGTATCGCGGGCATAGGAAATATCTATGCGTGCGAAGCGTTGTGGGACGCCGGCATCAAACCCGGCCGGCCTGCAAAGGCGTTAACGAAACCAGCGGTTCGCCGGTTACACCGCGCAATCATCGAAGTGCTCACTCGCGCAATCAAGATGCGCGGCACGAGTGTCGACGATTACGTGGACGCCGAAGGCCTGCAAGGCGGTTTTCAAAACGTACTTGCGGTCTACGGGAAGAAAGACGAACCGTGTCCTCGTTGCGGGAAACCGATCGTACGAACGGTGCTCGCGCAACGCGGAACGTGGTGGTGCCGAAACTGTCAGCGTTGATCTGCAAAAATAAAAATTATCGAAGGTAGGAACTTCAACATCTCTACGATTGAAATCGCCCCCGCGCACGAAGAGGAAGATCAACTCGCACTTGAACAGCGTCTCTATGAAGAGTCGCTGAAAGTACTCGACGAGGGCCAAGTTCTGAACGGCATGATCGTTCAGAAAGATAAAGACGAGCTGCTCGTCGACGTCGGCGGAAAATCCGAAGGCGTACTCCCGTTCCGCGAGCTTTCGCTGGCGGTCGACCCCAAAGTCCTCAAAGTCGGTGACACCCTTGAGGTGATGATTCACCGCATCGACGACATGGATGGAACGCTCTTCCTGTCGGAGCGTCGCGCACGCGCGCTCAAGACGTGGGAGAAGGTCATCGAAGCGCATGAACGCGACGAAGTGATCGAAGCGACCGTTACGCAAGTCGTTAAGGGCGGCGTGTTGGTCGATCTCGGCATGCGTGGCTTCGTTCCCGCATCCCAAATCCGCCGCCAGCCGGTGGGCAATCTCGACGAACTCGTCGGTCAAAAGTTGCGCTTGAAAGTGATCGATCTCGATCACAAGCGTCATCGCGTCGTGCTCTCGCAGCGTCTCGTTCTCGAAGAAGAACTGCAGGCCAAGAAGCAAGAGCTGCTCGACACGATGGAAGTCGGTCAGATTCGTGAAGGCGTCGTCGTGCGTCTCGCGGACTTCGGTGCCTTCGTCGATCTCGGCGGCATCGACGGCCTCATTCACAACAGCGAACTGAGCTATGCCCGCATCAAGCATCCGTCGGAAGTCGTGAAAATCGGCGACGTCGTAAACGTCGAAATCATGAAATTCGATCCGGAAGCGAAGAAGGTCAGCTTGTCGCTCAAGCACGCGTTGCCGGATCCGTGGGACGAGCACGCGGACAAGCTGTACGAAACGAACAAGCTCACGGCGCAAGTCGTCAAGGTTACGCCGAACTATCTCCTCGTCGAGATCGTTCCGGGTATCCTCGCGATGGTGCCGAAGGGCGAGTTCGACCCGAACGCTCAATTCAACCCGGGTCAAGACGTCGAAGTGACGCTGCTCACGATCAACCACGCGACGCGTCGCATCACGGCCTCGATTCAGCACGTGGCCGACGTCTCACCTGAGGAAATCGAAGCCCTCGCCGTCGACGAAGAAGACGGCTTCGGCACGATCGGCGACGCGGTTCAAAGCTAGTCCTAAAGAACCACAGGACCGTAACTCATAAAACGAGCACACCGCATTATGGTGTGCTCGTTTCCTTTTCGCGTGCTCGTCTTTGCTCTATGCGGTGTTCTAATGGCCGCTGCGCCGACGCCCACATTGGCCCAAGCCAACCCAATCGCGACGACGTGCGCGAATCCGAATCAAGACGCGCATGTTGTATCGGCGGTCAATCCCGAACTTCCGCAGTCGGCTCACTTACGCGGCTCGACGATGGTCTTGGTCGAGGTATCGATTCGGTCCAATGGTTTGCTGAAGACATCGACGATTTATAAATCGTCCGGAAACGTCGCAATCGACGACGCGGCACTCAAAGCCGCGCGGGCATCCATCTATGCGCCTAAAATCGTCCAATGCGTCCCGACGGAAGCTGACTATCTTTTCCGCATGGACTTCCGTGGGACGCCACTTGCTCCGCCAACGATCGCTGTTCCACCCGGATGGCAACCGGGCCGGTTTAACGGCAAATCGCAATATGCGACGCTCTCGTGGTCGGACGTACCCCAGCACCAGCTTATTCTGCGCTGGCAAGCCTCTGCTATGAATATCGATGATGTACGCAAGACGGGACTGTACGGCGCGCTTCCGGCACAACGCATCGAAGACGTCCGATTGTGCAATGGAACACAAGCAGGACTTCGGTCTTTTCATGAAACGAACGGTTCTGAAGATCGAAGCCCGGCCGCAGTGATGGAAGTTCTAGTCGCAAACGGTGTGCTCTACACGGCGGCGTTCCTGGCGTACGATCATCAGCCGCCGGGTGCTGCTGTACAAAAAGCGCTCGATTCGTTCTGTGCGCCGGTGGCGCCGTGATCTGTTCGTTAGCGTTCGCTGCGCATCATCGCGAATGCGTTACGATTTACAAGCCTTCCAGCGAGCCACCCGATCGCGACGTGATTGCGTCGTTGTACTCTCTTTGCGGCTCGTAGACTTGAAATAACAGCGACGCAGAAGAAAGAGCCCGGCGAAAAACGCCGGGCTCTTTTTATTTACACCTTGTATACGTCCAAGCCGGCTCCGCCGCGGTTCACGGTCACGAGCGGGCTGGAATAATTATTGATGGGAAGTTTGAACACATAGATTTTTCCGCACCCGGAATCCGAGACGTAGAGTCTGTCTTTGACGGCCTCGATACCGTAGGCTACGGAACCGGCGCACGGCGGCAGATTCGCCCATGTCTCGGGAGTGGAATAGTTGTACAGCGGAACGTCGAACTTGACGATCTGCGGCGAACCCGAGTGGTTCTGCGTTACGTACAGGTCATCTTTATCGATATCGACATTGGTCGCCGCCGGCGCATTGACCGTGGCGCTCGGTGCTTCGCCGTTCGTCAGCGAGAGCGGGTACTGCGTCACCGTGTTCGCCGGTGTGTTCGCGACGTACGCTGCCCGGTAATCGACATCGAGTCCGTTCGGGCCGCTGATGCCGTTACTTGTACTCGTAGACGGCGGCGTGCATGGTGTTACCGACGTGAACGACTGTAACGTGCTGAGGCCGTTGGACACGAAATAGAATTGACCACCGAACGTTTCTTCGGCGGTTGGGCTGTTCTCGTACGCTTGACACACGAGTATAAACGTGTCTTTGTGCTTGATCTGGTACGTGTAGATGGTATTGCCGCCCTTATCGGCGACCGACAAGTAATTACCATCGACTTTTGCATCGCGTGCATCTGTAAATCCGGTCAGCGTTGCAACCGGTGTCGACCAATTGTTAAGCGGCAAGCGGTACACATCGACTTCGCTAAAGTTTGCGACGAACAGGAAGTTCTTGCGTTCGCCATAGTCGCTATACTTCGGAACGGTAAGCGCCTTTTGTGGCCCAGCACCCTTTACTGCCGAAGCTGACTGCTTTAAAACGGCCGAGCTTTCGGAGCCGGTTTGTGTGGATGGCATCGTTCCGCCGCCGTTCTGGCCGCCGGAGCATGCACTTAATAAGGCCGCAACGAACGCGGCCAGCAACGGAAATAACCGACGTTTCATACTTGACCTTTCAGCGGGAAAACCCGCGAAAAATTACACCCGGCACTCAACATAATGGACGCAGGCGGGAAACACTATGGTTAGGCACGCAGTCGATATGTTGACGAGCGAGAGAGTGTGCGATGCTTTTTCCGTACACGGTGTAAACAGCGAACAAATGAAAATTGATCGAAATCGCGCGTTTATAGTAACGCCGATTAATGTTTGCACGATTCGTATATCGCGCGAAAATCACTTTCAGTAGAGATGCCTTAGGATGCGCGAACGACGCGGCGAATCTTTCCGCATGGGTTGGATCGCGCGCGTCATCGTGATCCTCTGCGGCATTGGGTGCGTCATCCTTGCCGTCTATAACGTTGCGACGCCGGACCGCTTCTACATCACGCCGCTTCGACTCGGTGCCGGAACACCTGGTACGCTCGTCGTTGAACCCGGCTCACCGGCTGCTAAGGCCGGACTCTGGTCCGGCGCAGTCGTCGATCTTCCGGCGACCTCTTTTACCGATCGTATGCACCTCTTCGCGTCGGCTCCAACCGGTTCGCGCATCCTGGTGCCGGTCCGATCGCTTGGAAGAAGTGTCGCCGTCGACATTCCTCGATCGAACAGCGCTCCGAATCGCTACTTCGATTTATTCATCGTGTCGCTCGTGGCGATTTTCAGCGCGCTCGTCATGTTTCGCGCGGGACAGCGGCCGCTTGCGCGCGCGGTGGTTTGGCTCGCCGTAGCCTTCGAACTCGCGAGCGTCTCTGCCGATTATTGGTGGACCGCGCCGACGGTCGAGTTTTCGTTTTATGTCGGCGTCGTCATGCAAGTTGCGCTCGGTGCGGTGATCGCGACGATCGAGCTCGTTGCCGTTGCGCTGCTGCCCGCCGGCCTTCCACGCGTGCGCCGCGCGCTTCTGATCTCTGCACCGTTTATCGCGACTCTTAGTGTGCTCGATCCGTCCGTTTTTCATGCCATCGTAAACGTGGTTGCGCCGAATGTGCCTGGAGCGTGGATCGCAGCGATCAGCATTTTCTCGCTCGCGCTCAACCTAGCGATGATGGGACTCACGTTTGCTATTGCGGAGAGTGCCGGCCAAGAGCATCGCATGCGCGCGCTATGGTTTACGTCGACGATTTCATTCTGCTGGTTCTTGGGCTCGGCACTCGGGTCGGTCAATACGCTCTGGTTACCATACCCGTGGCTCTTCTGGGTGTCGTATTTTATGCTCAGCTCAACGCTGCTGGGTCCGATTTATGCCACGCTGCGACATCATATCGTCGATCTGAATTTCGTGATTTCGCGATCGGCCGTGTATGGCGCGATCTCGCTGTTGTTGCTGGTATGCTTCGTTTCGGTCGAGTGGCTCTCCGGAAAAATCACCGATTCCATGGTCGGCAAAGGGTTTTGGAATGGCGTGGCGGCTCAAGTTCTCAGTTTCGCCGTCGCAATCGGGTTCGGGCTTTCGCTTCGCGGCGTTCACGCGAGGGTCGAGAGTCGCGTGAACGAGGTCGTGTTCCGCGAGCGTATCAAGAAGTTGCGGCTGCTCGAAAGCTTCGTCCAGGAAAGCGATCTCGTTCCAACGCGTGCCGAGTTGCTCAAGGTCACCTATGAGGCGGTGACGTCGTCGATCGATGCCGATGAAATTGCGGTGTATATCGACGATGGTGGAACGTTCGTGCGCACGCACGGATCCGAGGACGCGCCGGCGCAACTGACACGCTCCGATCGTGTAACGCTGCAAGCCGTCGAGCGCCGGAGACCCTTCGTGAGCGAGGTGCCGTCACTTCACGATTGGTATATCGTTCCGATGGCAGTGCACGGAACCGTGGTAGGTCTCATTGCCTGCGGCGTGAAGCGCGATCGCACTGCGTATCTTCCGGACGAGTCCCGGGTCTTGAGCGATGTAGCGCAGCACGTGGCGACATCATACGCGCTGCTGTTACCCGTCCTGACGCCGCCGGATCGCCTCCATGGGTCGCCTGCGTGATCGTAGTCCCGGCGATCCTCGCGAGCGCGCTCATCGCGCAGCAGCCGGTTTCGCCCGCTCCTTCGTCGTCACCGGCGCCGTCGCTCGCGGACCAGGCCTCATGGATTGCCGCGCATCTGCCCGCGCGTTATGACGAGAATTTGGCCGGAACGACGAACAACATTGTCGCGCGCTATTCAGCCAGCGGTTGCAAAATTATCGTGGCGCTCGACTTTTCATGGCAATTCAACAGTCTCGGAAAGTCGGACCGCTCCGCGGCATACACCGTGAGGGGAAGCGTTCTTTCCGGCCATCACTTCGACGCCTCGGATAACGGCGGGACGATTGACTTCTCTATTGTTTCGCCGGCGTCGCTGCACGTAGCGGACGCAACCGAGTATCTGGGAACGGAGCAGGTCACCGAGGGTGGTTTCGAGTTTACGTTTGCGAACGAAACCGATGCCAAAGCGATGCTCGGCGCGATGACGTCATTTGCGCAAGATTGCGCGTCTCATAGAACGTGAGCTGAAACTTACTCTACGGGTCCGCTGTCGGGAATGGCGCGTGTAATCTCGTGCGCGAGTGCGTTTGCGTCGGAAACTTGCACCGCGATGCGCGGGTAGCGCTCGCCGCGTGTTTCGATGACGAGGCACTCACCTTGGCCGGCGTCGACGAAGATCAACCCTTGCGGATTCGCGAAGACGCCGGCGGTCCTGATGAGTCCCCAGTTCGTTCCTTCGAGCCGGTACTGCAGCTCCAAATCCTCGAGATCGCTGACGTACGCATTCGTAATGTGTGACAACGGAATGTGGAACGACCCACGGAAAGCAAGCATTCTGTCGAGGAGCGATAGGTTGATCGTGAGCGTATCGCCCTCGATTTTGACGTCGGCCAAAGCAGCCTCCTAGAGAAGCGGTCGGAATTTGGGTTCCGTGCGGCGAATGACGGCCCTCCCATGCGAGTAGGGCTAACGGGCGGAATCGGATCGGGCAAGAGCGAGGTTGCCCGGATTTTCGAAGAACTCGGCGCGTTCATCATCGATACGGATGTGCTTGCGCGCGAAGCGGTCGCACCGCATTCGGACGGGTTGATGGCGATCGCCCGCGCGTGGCCGCCCGTCGTTCGCAACGGTGCGCTGGATCGCACCGCGCTCGCCGAAATCGTCTTTAGCGACCCGCAGGCGCGCGAACGTTTGAATTCGATCGTGCATCCGTTCGTGCGGCGATTGGCGCAGGAGCGTGAGAAACACGCCCATCCGGGGCAAGTGATCGTGCATGTGGTGCCGTTGCTCTTTGAAACCGGCTACGTCGAGCTTGTCGACAAGTCGGTACTCGTGATCTCACCGCTCGAAGAACGCATTGCCCGTGTGGTGCAGCGCGACCGCGTCGACGAAGAACACGTGCGTGCGCGGGTTGCGACGCAGATCGACCCGGAAGACGCGCGGAAACTCGCCGACTATGTGATTGAAAACGACGGCAATCTCGGCCACTTACGCGAACGTACGACCGCCGTATATCAGGAGCTCGTCTAACACAACTATGCTCTACGACGATCTCGGCGCGCACCGTCGAACGATCAATGGGGTCGACGGCGTGGAGTTCGCAGTGTGGGCGCCGAGCGCGAGCGCCGCATCCGTGGTTGGCGATTTCAACGGCTGGCATCGTGATGCTAATCCGATGCACGTGGAGCACGCGCGCGGGATCTGGCGCACGTTCGTTCCCGGAGCACGCGTCGGCCACCGCTATAAGTACGCAATCCGGTCGCAACATGGGAATTGGCTGCCCCTCAAAGCCGATCCATTCGCATTCGAAAGCGAGCTGCGCCCGAGCACGGCTTCGATCGTAGCTGAATTACCGCATCGCGAACCCGATGCGTGGTCGAAACGCCGGGAGGCCGTTCAAGGGCGCGAATCGCCGATCGCCATTTACGAAGTGCATCCCGGTTCGTGGCGGCGTGTGCCCGAAGAGGGGAACCGGTTTCTGACGTATGACGAACTCGCCGACCAACTAATTCCATACGTTAAGTGGATGGGCTTCACGCACATCGAGTTCATGCCGGTCTCGGAACACCCGTTTGACGGGTCGTGGGGATATCAGCCGATCGGGCTCTTTGCGCCGACGTCGCGTTTCGGGACGCCGGATGCATTTCGCCGTTTCGTCGACCGCGCGCACGCCGAGGGTGTCGGGGTCATCCTAGATTGGGTTGCGGGACACTTCCCGAACGACGAACATGGACTCGCGCTCTTCGACGGCACGCATCTCTACGAGCATGCCGATCCGCGTCAAGGCTGGCATCCTGATTGGGATACGTACATCTTCAATGTCGGCCGCCACGAAGTTGCCGACTATTTGATCGATAACGCCATCTTCTGGCTGCGTGAATACGAAATCGACGGCTTGCGTGTCGATGCGGTCGCATCGATGCTCTATCTCGACTACAGCCGCAAAGCTGGAGAGTGGGTGACGAACCGGTACGGTGGCCGCGAAAATCTCGACGCGATCGAGTTCTTGAAGCGGATGAACGAGACGGTTTATCGCGAGCTACCCGGCGTCGTCACCGTTGCCGAAGAGTCGACGGCATGGCCGAAAGTCTCGGCGCCGACGTATCTCG
>JAFANA010000140.1 GCA_019232905.1 Vulcanimicrobiota bacterium | reverse complement strand
GCCTGCCTCGCACGTCCAACGCCTGGCAAAGGAAGCGGAAACGTCGCTCGAGCGAATGGTCGGATCGATCATCGTCGTGTTCTCGCAAGACATTCTTTCGGGGCACATGATGGCACTTGCAGCCAAACTCGCCCGCGGCGAAAGATCCGAGCTGCTCGCCGTCTACGTTATCGAGGTGCCCTACACGCTGCCGCCGGATGCCGAGATGCCGGTCGAGGAGCGCACCGCGCTCGACGCACTAGGCGCGGCTGAAACGATTGCCTCCAATACAGACGTTAGTCTAAGGACGGAGATCATCAAGGCGCGCTCGACCAAACAGGCGGTACTCGACCTGGCCAAGCGCGAAAAGGCGGAATTGATCATTCTCGGGTCGTTCCGCGAGGGCAAGTACACCGGCGCTCCGCTGGGACGAACAATCGAAGAGATCGCGGCGGACGCTAAGTGCGACGTCCTCATCGGAGTTGAGGGCAAGCACGGAACCTTACTCTACGAAGAGGCGGGAGCTCCGGGCGCTCAGCTTTAGGGAACTGCTAAACGGAGGATTCATGCAGAGACCACGTACACGGTTCGTCATTCTTGCAGCGGCGCTCGCTGCCGTACTCCTACCCCACGCGTTTGCGACGGCCGCATCAGAAACGCCGGCCGCTTCCGCATTCAACGACGCGTTCGGAAAGACGAATAGCTTCACGTATAAACTGCACTCGCACGAAGTTAAGGGCAGCGACGTGCAAGACCGCGTCTACGACTACTCGTTCATGAAGCCGCACTTCGCGAAGACGCTGATCGAGTCCGGAGCCGGCAAAGGCGGCGGCGCCGTTTGGGCAGGCGGCGATCAAGTCAGCGGACATCAAGGCGGGTTCCTGTCCGGCATTCATTTGAAGATCGGCCTTCACGACGGACGCGCGGTCTCGATTCGTGGCTACACGATTCCCGACGGACTGCCGCAGAACATCGTTGCGAAATATTCGTCCGTAAAAGGCGATCTCTCACAGACGTCCGATGCCGGTGCCATCGACGGCGCGCAAACGGATCTGCTAACCCTCAAGGTTGCAGACCCGGCGAGTAACGACGGCATTTCGCTGATGAAACTCTACCTCTCGCAGCAATCGCACTTCCCGGTGCGTCAAATACTCTACGAAGGCGATAAAGTCGTCCTCGACCAGTCCTTCACCGACTGGAACCTCAACGCGAACTTGTCGCAAAACGACTTCCCGTTCTAGGTTCGGAAAAGCCCGGCGAAACTCGACCGGGCTTTTTCTTTGTCTGTGGGAGTAGGAATGAACGTCAGCGCGTGCGATGTGAACAACCGGTTCGTCGTCTTCTCCCGCCAGATGGCGCAAACCATCGCCGTGCCCGGGCGATATGCCGTCATTTCAATCAATGATAATCGCGAAGATCCTCAGCAAACGCTCGCGGATATCTGCAACGTAAGACGCGGATACACTGAAATTTTGCAAGTCGTCTTCGACGATCTAACGCCGGAATCGCACGACCCTGTTGAATTTCCGCACCTCGTGGTCATGACGGACGCCATAGCCGAGGAGATCGTTCGATTCTGGGATCGTTGCCGCAACGACGTCGACCGCTT
Organism: Vulcanimicrobiota bacterium; assembly: GCA_019232905.1. Classification (GTDB taxonomy): domain Bacteria; phylum Vulcanimicrobiota; class Vulcanimicrobiia; order Vulcanimicrobiales; family Vulcanimicrobiaceae; genus JAMXLG01. The sequence goes on along the minus strand of JAFANA010000140.1, from coordinate 10,289 downwards.
TATGATCCACTGCACGGCCGGAATCTCACGCAGCTCCGGTGTGGGATCGGCGCTCGCTCGGCTCGAGGGTAATCGTGAGGCTGAAGCTGCCTGTTATGTCGGAACCGTACCCAACATGTACGTCCGGCGTTTGATCGATCGCGCCGCAGCGAGGCTCCGAGTCGGCCCGTACGCGTGAACGCCGCTATACTTTGCCATATTGCGCGCACGTCGATGTGTTGCCGCCAAAAATGATGGCGCGACCGCACGCCGAGCGGAACATGCGGCGATTGTCGTGAGGAACACCTTCCACGAAAGCAAAGTCTTGCGCTGTACCTGACGGATGACGCTTGCCCACGTAAGCGATGAAGTTTTTACCGCGCGCGAAACGAAAAGGCCCTTGCGCTTCGCCGCCACACGTGCGATCGAGATCATCTTCATTCGGATTCGTGTCCGCCGTACCGAGCAGATACGTAACGTTACGCTTCACGTAGCGCGCTTCCAACTCTGCAGCCGTTCCCGTAACATACGGCGGTGCGCCGGCAATGCCGTATCGCCACTGGTTATAATCGGGACAATTGCTGACGTGCACCGGCCGGTCGTTGGTGAAATAAAAATACGATGACGGATTCGCGATGACCAAGTGAACGGGTACGGGCGTACCGGAGTCAAGCTGCGGCGCACGGCCTACTGCGGCATATCGTTGAACGATTTGGCCACCGGCCGAATGTCCCGCAATCACGATCTCGTTCATCTTCGGAAACCGCGTGCGGTCTGAGAGTCGAGCGATCATCGCATCGAACACCGCATAGCTCGCAATCGGCGCCGGCGCTAATGCCGGCGAACCGCCGGGCCATTTCCCGTCCCAGCGCAAGGTATCACTTGGGAGGCCATGCCCTTGGATATCTTGCGCTTCGACAAACTGCGGCGAGATGACAAGGACGTCGGAGCGTCCCTCGTCGCGGATGGCCTCCATCCCGGTGTCGTAATAGTAATCGGCGTCGCGCAACACGCCGTGCACGATGATCAACGCCATCGTCGCGTTGCGATCGCCCTCGAGCGACCCGTTTGCAAAGTAGAGCGCGCGGCCGCTCCCCTGCGGCGTGGAAACGACGAACTGCAACGGCGCGAGCCGATTGAAATGGTCGGGCTGCGGTGTATCGGTCGGCACCGGCGACGCAAGTGCGGCAGCAAGAACGAGCGCAAGAGTCTTCAGCATGCACTCTCACGATAGCCGTTAGCGCCACGCACTGCTAGAGGCGGAAATCCGCCAGTGTCATCCCGAGCGAAGTCGAAGGATCGCAACGAACAAAAAGCCCGGCGAGATCTCGTCGGGCTCTTGAATTGAGGCGATCCTTCAACTGCGCTTCGCTCCGTTCAGGATGACACATTCTTACGTTCGGGCGAGGTAGCGTTTGCGTAACTCGTCTAGGACGACGGCTAGGAGGATGACGACGCCGAGGACGACCTTTTGCAGATACGAATCGACGTGGATTAAATTCATTGCGTTGTAGAGCAATCCGATGAGAAGCGCACCGAAGAACGTGCCGATGATCGAACCTTGACCGCCCATGAGGCTGGTGCCGCCGACCACGACCGCCGCGATTGCCTCGAGCAGCTCGTCGCCGGTACCCGTTTGCGGAGAACCCGACGAAAACAGCGCCATGTACAGGAAACCGACGATTGCCGCACACATGCCGCTGATTACATACACCATCGTCTTTACGCGCGAGGTGTTGACGCCGGCAAGGCGCGCGGCTTCTTCGTTGCCGCCGATGGCAAAAACGTAGCGGCCGAAACGCGTTCGCATCAGCAAGACCGACGCGATGACGATCACAACGATCATCCAAATGACGGGAATCGGGAGGCTCGGCAAGTGCAACGCGTTCGTGATCGGACCGAGGAACGATCCGTAGCCGACGCCGCCGAACGCATCGGAACGCAACGCGACGGGACGTCCGCCGGAAATGATGTACGAGAGTCCGAGCGTGACTTCGAGCATTGCGAAGGTCGTAATGAACGGCGGCAGGTTCAGCTTCACGACCGGCAGTGCGTTGATCCAGCCCGCTGCGCCGCCCACCACGAGTCCGACCAGCAGCGTCACTATCAAGAGTCCGACGCCGCTGAACGGCAATGCATTCGCAATCGTCGCCATAACGACGCCCGTCAGCGATACCAGCGACCCGATTGAAAGATCGATACCGGCTGTAATAATGACGAACGTTTGGCCGACGCCGAGAATGCAGTTGTACGTGATCTGACGGAGGACTTGGACGATATTCCCGGGCTGCAAAAATGCGCCGTGCGCCGCAACGTTTACCGCCGCCATCAATAGGATGACGACGACGATCGCGCCTGCAATGCGAAGCCAGTAGTTTTGCAGCAGGGAGGCTGGTTGATTCTTGACGAGACCGTTCATGCAGCCGCCGTACCCGTCGCTGCGGCAATCACGGCATCGGGCGTCGCCTCGCTTCGCGAGAACTCCCGGACGATCCGTCCTTCACGAACCGCTAGAACGCGGTGCGACATGCCGAGCACTTCCGGCAGTTCGCTCGATACCATAACGATAGCAGCTCCGTTCTTGATCAAATTGAGCATCAACGCATAAATTTCGGTCTTTGCGCCGATATCGATGCCGCGCGTAGGCTCATCGAAAAGAAAGACGCGCGCTTTCCCGAGCAGCCACTTCGCGAGCACGACTTTCTGCTGGTTGCCGCCCGAGAGGTTGCGTACGCGCTGCTCGAGACTCGGCGTGCGCACCCGCAACTCTTGCACCATGTTCTCCGCTGCGATTTCCTCTCGTTTCTCGTCGATCAGCAGTTCGCGATTGACGAACTGCGAGAGGTGCGCGAGCGTGATGTTCTCGGCGACGCTCATGCCGAGTACCAAACCTTGGCCCTTACGATCCTCGGTGATAAAAGCAATGCCGGCATCAATGCCGTCGTGCGGACTGCGAATGCGAATCAAATCGCCGCCGACATGAATCGTTCCCGAATCCGGAATATCGGCGCCGGCAATTGCGCGCACGATTTCCGTTCGCCCTGCGCCGACGAGGCCGGCGAGACCGACGATTTCGCCGGCGCTCACCGAAAACGAGACGTCGTTGACGGCCGGACGGCGAACCAGATGCGCGACGTCCAGCATCACGGGAGCATCGGCGGCAACGGCCGGAAGATCGGGGAAGTGCGCGTCGAGCGAACGCCCGACCATCGCGCGAATGATCTCGTTCGGCGGAAATTCGCTCGCCGGACGCGTTTCGATCACGCTGCCGTCGCGCAGAATCGTAATGCGATCCGCGATCTTCGGCAGTTCTTCCATCCGGTGCGAGATGTAGATGATGCCCGCGCCATTGGCTTTCAGCCGGGCGATCAGCACGAAGAGTGCGTCGATTTCGCGATCCGTGAGCGCGGCAGTCGGTTCGTCCATCACGATGATCCGCGCGTGCTTCGAAAGCGCCTTCGCAATTTCGATCAGTTGCTGCGCGCCGACGGAAAGGTGCGACGCGCGCGCGTCGAGCGGCAAATCCATGCCGAGTTCCTCGACGATCGCGCGCGCGCGCTTACGCGCGGCGGCTTCATCGAGAAAGATCCCGCGCGTCGGCTCGGCGCCGAGCACGATATTCTCCATCGCCGTCAGCTGCGGGACGATGTTGAACTCTTGATAGATCATCCCGATGCCGAGCGTTTCAGCGTCGTGCGGCGAGGTGATGTGAACCTCCTTGCCGTCAATTGCAATCGTTCCCGTATCGGCAAGCTGCGCGCCGGCGAGGATCTTCATGAGCGTCGACTTGCCCGCGCCGTTTTCGCCGACGAGCGCAAGCACTTCGCCGGAGTTGAGCGTGAGGGAAACGTCGCTGAGCGCGCGCACACCGGGAAACGATTTCCCGATGCCGCGCATCTCGAGGAGTGGAGTGCTGATAACTACTGCGCCTTCTTCGCGTCGGTTTGCGTGTACGTTCCGACGTTGACGTGGACGACTGCCTGCGGCGCTTTGCCGGTGAAGAAATCGTGAATGGTGTCGATCGTCAGGGCGCCGATTTTATCGGGGTATTGAATTGCATCGCCGTACATGTCGCCGCTCGCAATCGCAGTCCGCGCTTCCGGCGTTGCATCGTAGCCAATCACCTTCACCTTGCCGTTGAGGCCCGCAGCCCGAACCGCGGTCAGTGCACCGAGCGCCGAGTCATCGTTGATCCCGAACACGCCGCTCAAATTCTTGTTCGATTGCAGAATGTCGCTCATATCTTGGTTCGCTTTGTCGCGGGCGCCGCCGGCATCCACGTCGGCCACGACGGTCACGCCGGGGCAATTCGCTTTCAACGCGTCACGGAACCCCTTCACGCGATCTTGAACGCTCGTGACTTCCGGCTCGTCGATGATTGCGACGTAGCCCGTCTTACCGACGGCTTGGCACATCAGCTTGCCCGCTTGTTGGCCGCCGAGCACGTTATCGCTCGCAATGTGCGCGATGACATGCCCTTGCTTACTCGTGCTGGCAATGTCAGCGGTGAACACGGGGATGTTCGCTTTGTTTGCTTCAGCAATGGCGCTTCCGATGGCGGTCGAGTCGTACGGCGTCAATACGATCGCATCGACCTTATTCGAGATGAAATCTTCGACTTGGCTCTGCTGTTTCGCGTTATCGCGATTGGCATCGACGACGATCAGCTTGTAGCCGTATTTATTCGCCTCGGATTGCATGCCGTTTTCCATTTGCTGGTAAAACTGCGCCTCGCGGTCTTGGATGGAAACGCCGATGGTTTTGCTCGCGCTCCCCGCCGGACCAGGCGATGAACTGCTCGACGAATTCGACGAGTTGCCGGAACACGCGGCGAGCGCGGCGGCGAGCAGCATGAACGCGAACGGGCGAATCGGCTTCAAATCGATACTCCTACGACAAAATGTTGTGCAGATAATTGTCCACAAGTAGCGACGTTACTCTTGTGCAATCTGTGGAGAAGGCGACCTTTTTACCAAAAATATAAGACCGGCGACCGCGATAACCGTGATCGTAGTCCAAACGGATGCCATTCCAAGCAAGCCATAGACGAACCCGCCGGTGGCGAAGAGGGCACCGTAGACGGCGGCGAGTCCCAGCACCCACGCACCAAAGGCGTTCGCCGGGGAGTCGGGGGACGGGGGCAGCCGGTCGTCACGCCGGATTTTCGACCAGCCCGGGCCGGCCGGCCGAACCTTGGCATAGAAGCGCGCCAGCGTCTCGTCATCGACCGCCGGCGTCAGATAGGTTACCGCCAGCCATACCACGGTCGTCACGCCGACCGTCGTCAGGAGCACGGTGGTCGTGCCGGAACCGTGGCCCATCTTTCCGGCGGCGAAAAAGGCCAGGGAGACGACGAACGAGGCAACCATGGCGCTCACCTCGCTCCACGCATTGATTCGCCACCAGAACCAGCGCAGCAGATAGATGAGCCCGGTGCCCGCGCCGATGGAGAGCAGCAGATCGAAACCTTCTTTCGCCGTATCGAGGACGAAGGTGAAGCTGATGCCCGCGAGCATCAGACCGACGGTCACTAGGCGCCCGACGAGGACGTAATGCTTCTCGTCCGCTTCACGGCGAATAAATCGCCGGTAGAAATCGTGAACGAGATACGACGTGCCCCAATTCAAGTGCGTCTCGATCGTGCTGCGGTAGGCGGCGAAGATTCCCGCGACCATCAAACCGGCGAAGCCGGCCGGCAAATAGACGAGCATTGCCGGATACGCGATGTCGTTGCCGAGCAGATTCTGCGGAACGTGCGGAAAGCGCGCGTGGATGTCGCCGAGCGTCGGATACACGAGTGTCGAAACGAACGCAACGACGATCCAAGGCCACGGGCGGAGCGCATAATGCATGACGGCAAAGGACAGCGTCCCAAACAGCGCGTCGTTCTCGGTCTTGGCAGCCAGCATACGCTGCGCGACGTAACTTCCGCCGCCGGGTTCGGCGCCAGGATACCACACCGACCACCATTGCACGGTAAGCGGAATGATAAAGATGGCGACGGCCGTTTTCCAATCGGCGAAGTTCGGAAGAATCGAGAGCATCGTCGGATGGAGTTGCGCAACGCGCGAAACGGCCGCGTGCAACCCGCCGACTCCCGGCGCATGCAACGCAAAATACGCTGCTGCAAACGCGCCCGTAATGGTGATGCAGAACTGAATCATGTCCGTCACCATTACGCCCCACAGCCCCGCGGCCGCCGCAAAAACGATGGGAACGAACGCGCACAACAGCAGCGTCTCCCAACGTGGCCACCCGAAGAGTACCGACGCGATTTTCACCGCGGCGAGATTCACCGTTGCGATGATGACGCAGTTAAAAGCGAATCCGAGATACAGTGCGCGAAATCCGCGCACGAACGAGGCCGCTTTTCCGGAGTAACGCAGTTCGTAGAATTCGAGATCAGTGAGAACGCCGCTGCGGCGCCACAAACGCGCATAAAAAAAGACCGTCGCCATTCCGGTCAAAAGGAACGACCACCACAACCAATTCTCGGCGACGCCGCCTTCACGCACGAGATTGGTAACGAGGTTCGGCGTGTCGGTCGAAAACGTCGTCGCGACGAGAGAGATGCCGATCAGCCACCACGGCGCTTGACGGCCGGCAGCAAAAAACTCCGCCGTGTTCTTACCGGCGCGACGCGCGAGCACGATCGCAGGGATGAACGTTACGCCGAGAGACACGACGACGATCACCCAATCGAGGGTGGTCAAATGCATTCGCCGCCGATTCGCCTTCGGCGGCGCCGGTGCCTACGACGGAAGTCTAAACCTTACGGTTCGATCGGCTTCGCGATGATTCGTCCAAAATTGCTCCTCGTCCCATGCGAGGCCGCGCGCGTGAAACGGCACGAGCGCCACGTCGTCGCAGACGCCGGTCATTAAATCGAGTCGCGTGATCCAGTAGTCACCGTCGTCCTCGTCGTCCGTCGTCAGGAGGAACGCCTTGTCACCGTCGATCGCGACACCGGCAAGGCCGTGCGGCACTTCGTATCGCCGTAGAATTGCACCGTCATCATCGAGCTCCAGCACGACTTGGTTGTACCACTGGCCAAGCAAAATGCGTCCGTCATGAACGGCGAGATGCGATCCGGTGTCGTCGGGACAGGGAATAAACGAATGCTGCCAGCCCTCGTCCGATGCGTAACGGCGAATCCGGCGGAGATCGTCCGTACCCTCGCCGCACGTTGCGATAAGTTCTCCACGCGCGTACGTCATGCCCCACGGCATACCGGGTGCATCGAGCTCATCCCACTTTTGCCACGCGTTGCGATCGATCACGTCAATGCGCCGTGTCGCGCGAGAACTGACATAGAGCAAGTCACCGTCTATGGCGACGGCATGAGGTTGTGAAGAAAACGAAACGAGACGGTCGAGCTCTACAATCGGCTGCAGCATTCAACGAACCTTCGTGCAACGATCTCGGATCCCATTGAACCGCTTCGCTATGCGCGCTGTCCAAGTTCGCGGCGAAGCGATTCCATCTCGCGCCTTAGCTGGTCGGCTTCTACATGATCGAACGCGGCACCGGCGGCATCCGCCACGCCACCGATTGCTCGAATCTCGTCGCCGTCAAGATCGGCGCCGTTCGTATGTTCGCCGTAGAGCGCAATTGCAAGGACGCGCCGTCGCGCTAGAACCGGCACGGCTAACACCGGATGCGCAACGCCGGACGGCACGTCCGAAACGGTCCAACGAATCTCGGAGACGCGTAATGGCGCCTGCTCCGCTTCAACGTGCATGACGAGCGTGTCGTGTTTCGAGAGTCCGGTAGCGCATCCTGAATCCCACCCGAACGATCGCATGCACTCCCAATCGCCGACCTCGTTCGGCTGAAAGACAGCCGCCGAGCCAAGACCGAGAATGGTGTACGGCTCGTCTACCAAGAACTCACGGATAACATCGACGGAGTCCGAATGAACGACCGCATGCGCGGCCTTTTCGAGGCGGCGTTCGGCGAGATAGCGCGCGCGAAAGAACAGACGATCGACGAAAAGATCGGCCTTCTTGTGGAGACGGTCGAGCCATATCCCAAGAACGATAGCGGCGATAAATTCGCTCAGGGCCCCCAGACGCGTCGCTTCGAGCCGCTTATTGAACAGCCAATCGAGTAACGCAAAGATTAGAACCACCGAACCCGTCAGCAGCGACACCACGACCGCGCGGCTCAGGACGAACGAAACGTCCACGACGCGACTACGCATCAGACCGTACACGACTAAGATAATCGCGACACTTTGCACGACGACGAAGACTTGCGTAAGGGTGTAGCCCTCATAGAACGGCAAGTTGTCGTGTACAGCCCAGACGAGTAACGTTGCAGCGCACCAAACACCGAGGCCAACGATTATCCAAGCCATCCGATGGCGATCTTTTCCGTCGGATTGTACGAAGTTTTGAATAAGTGCGACGAACGCGGTGATGCAAACAAGATATAGAAGCACCTGGGTGAACGCGGACAGATTGGGTGCGAGCGAACCGAAAAACGTCCATGACACTGTCGGATAAAGCTGGAGCACGAGTTCTAGGCACAAGACGACGATCGCAGCTTTCTGGGCAACAACCATCCATCGGGCGACGTGGTTGTTCGGAATGCGAATCGCGAAAACCAGAACGAAAACCCACAACGCCTGCATCGCGATGCAAAGCATTCCTCCCGCGACGACCCACCAATACCCGAGCGGTGATAAGAATTCAGCGCTGTTCTGACCGTTTTGATAGTTCAACCCGAGCAGCAACAGGTAGAAACTCCAGGTCATCACACTAGGACGCGCAATGACAAGCCAAGCCGCGATCCCCAATGCAACGAGTTGAAAGATCGTACTGACCGCACTTCCGATGCGGTACACCGACTCTAGGTCGCTTTCACGCGTGGTTGCCGTCACGGTCTTGTGCGTCGAACCGCGAACGATCGGCAACTCGACGCGAGCGCCCGCCGGCGGAAAATAGTAGACGAATGGGTCGTACTGTCGCCTGCGTGGCCAGAATTGTGCCGGATTGATGCGGTCCCCGGCTTTTATCCCAGCCGCCTCCGCCGCACCGCCTGGGAAGACGCCCACGATATGGAGTTGCGAGTTGAGATTAATCCCGACGTGCCCAAGGGGATACCAGATTTCGACTAACGGCCCAAATCCGAATAAGGCAACTAGGAGAAAAGGCAACAGCACGCCGGCTAGCCGAGCAAGCGGCAAGTCGTTCACTTTTCGAACCCGATCCTCGAAAATTGTTGCCATTCAGTGTTGAGTGCTATGCTTTATAACCTAGCATTACTGAGCGTTTCACCAGCGCGCAATCGTTCCTGTAAGCGCTTTTCAATGTCGAACGGAGGGGGCAAGTGGCCAAATCCGACACGCAAGTCGACCTTTCTCCCGACCCAATTGTATCAGGGTCTCCGAACTACAATGAGCCCGTGCTTCGTCTGCGCGGTTATGTGGGCGAGCAGCGAAACGGCAAAGTGCGGCTGTACTGGGACATCTCAAAGACCAGCTATTACGAGATAGAAGTTGCGGACATTGTCGATCGCGTTCGCTTGAGCGAAGTAGATGGCTCATTGGTCGTGATCAAGCTGTCGGCGAACCTCGGCGTTGTTGAAAGCGGGTCGATCTCGGCAAGTTGGCTGGAGGGCGCAATCACGTCTACGCTCCTTGGCGAAGCCAGCGAAGAATGCATGAGAATGTTTCCTCCGAGCACCTACCTCCCCAAATGCGAGACAAGATTTCCTCCGAGCACACATCGCGTCTACGCCGGGTGGCCTCCGACGACCAAACTTTAAAGTAGGGCCGTGCTCGAACGTCTTCGTCTCGCCGATATCGCTATACCGCCCGAAGACATTTCCGTCGAACGCGCGAGCGGACGCAACGACAATACCGTCGTGCGCTGCAAAGGGCGTGGAAGCTATTTCATAAAGCGGGCGTACGCTGATAATTCGTCCGCCGCCCGCGCGCTCAGCTACGAGGCCGCGTTTTGCCGTTTCTTTGAAGAGCGCGACACAGCACCGCAACCGGACGGACTCGTCCCCCGGCTCGCGGCATACGATGCCGAACATTGCGAGTTTGCATACGTTTTACTTGAAGAAGCAACGACGCTTTGGAGCGCCTATGACGGGTCGTTTGCGGTTGCGGTTGCCTTGGAGGCAGGGAAGAGGCTTGCGCATCTTCATCGGCGTTGCACGGAACTTGCGACCGCAGAAACGCGCGCATGGATCGTTAGTGAAGCACCGGCCGCGTTTAGGATCCATAGACCGGCCCCTGGGGATCTTTCCGTCTTAACTGCGGCCGCGTATAAAGTGATCACGATCGTCCAGCAGCGGAC
>JAFANA010000058.1 GCA_019232905.1 Vulcanimicrobiota bacterium | reverse complement strand
CCCTACGCCGACGTGGGATACGCCAATCCGGTGTACATGGAACTTCCCCTCGTATCGAGCGTCTCTATTGACCCTATGTGATGCAATCGTTTTGATGATCGACTCCGCACTCGTGCTCGAAGGTCCCGGCGTCCGCCTGGAGCCCATCGAGCGCCGTCATCTCATAGATCTGCGCAAAAATTGCGCCGATCCCGTGTTGTGGGAATTGGTGTACGGCACCAATCCGTTTCTAACCGAGGACGACACGAACGAATGGGTTTCCGACGCGACGGCAGGCGGCGATCGTCTTGCGTTCGCAATCGTCGACCGCGCGACGAACGAAACCATCGGCTCGACACGGTTTGCGGACATTCAACCGGAGCACCGCAAGCTCGAAATCGGCTGGACGTTCATCGCGCAACGCTACTGGAGAACGCACGTCAACACGGAGTGCAAGTATTTGCTCCTCGAGTACGCGTTCGAACGTTGGAACGCACAGCGCGTGCAGTTGAAGGCTGAGGCGATCAACACGCGCTCGCGCAACGCCATTTTGCGCATCGGCGCGACGTTCGAAGGTACGCTGCGCTCGTTCCGGATCAAACCGGAAAACGGTGAAATTCGCGATACGTCGTTCTACAGCATCATCGCCCCGGAGTGGCCGTCTGTCAAAAAGCGCCTCGCTGAACGCCTTCACACACCCGTGTCATCGCAGAGCTAAGGGCAAAAGCCGCGATAGCCGCGTACGGGAACGAGTTGGTACTCGACCATTTTGTGGTGAAAGAGCGGCAGCGTCATGAGCGAGGACTCCGCGTGTTCGCGCGAGTCGGCTTCCATCAGCAAGCACGCGCCGAGAACATCTTCGCGGCTCCAGGCGTTGCGCACGATGCCCTCGTAGTACAACCGGCGGACGCCGTCGGCTTCGGCATCGAGAAGCGCGTCGAATGCGTCTTTTGAAAATGACTCGGTCATGCGCCGAACGACTGCAATAAATTGCATTTATCCCTTGACTCCGAACATCCGGCGATCGTCGGCTTCAATGATTTCCAGAACGAGGTCGAGTTGAGGATCGGCTGCGAAGACTTCTGCATAGAAGTCGCGGAAGAAGGCTTCGTCTTGAGTATGCTTGACGCGAATGCGGCGCATCGTTTCGTTAATGGCCGCATACTGCGACGAATCGGTATGCTCGCGCAACCACGCTGCGACTTCCGTCTCATCATTCGCCTCTGCTACGGCGTCAGACAACGCTTCCTCGGTAATACCGAGACGCTGCAGCAGATAGCCCGACATGCCCAAGATCTTCGCGTTGATCACATAGCCGCCGGGGTTCCCGCCGGGTAGAAATGCGCGCAGCTTGTCGATGGTCCGCGGCATGAACATCAGCCCATCGAGTTCTTCGTAGCACGACCGCGGAGGACGCGCGGATAAATCCAACGGTTCCATACGGGGTTACTACGGCGGGATCACCGAATGGCCTCGTTATGCCCTTCGATTCCTTGCGGTCGTTCGTCGATGCGCTCAAACGCGCGGGCGAACTGCACACGATCTCGGCCGCAGTCGATCCCTACCTGGAAATCGCCGAGATCAGCGATCGCGTCGTGAAAGCCGGCGGACCCGCGTTGCTTTTCGATAATGTCAAAGGCAGCCGTTTCCCCGTGCTCACGAATCAATTCGGTTCGCAACGCCGCATGGCGCTCGCACTCGGCGCGGCACGTCTCGATGAAGCGGCGAATCGTCTACGCGCGTTGATCGATCTGTCGCCGCCGGGCGCATCGCTCGGCGAAAAGCTCGGCGCCATCAAACGCTTCGCACCGCTCGCAAATGCAATTCCGAAAACCGTGAGCGATGCGCCGGTACACGAGGTCGTCGTACGCGATCCCGACCTCACGAAACTCCCCGTACTTACGACGTGGCCGCTCGACGCGGGCCCGTTCATTACGCTGCCGCTCGTGATCACGAAAGATCCGCGCACGAACCGGCCCAACGTTGGAATGTATCGCATGCAGGTCTACAACGCGCGTGAGACCGGCATGCACTGGCAACGCCACAAGCAAGGCCGCGCGCACGCGGCATTGTGGGGAGAGAAAGTTCCCGTTGCCGTCGCAATCGGCAGCGATCCCACGTTGACGTACGCTGCGACTGCGCCGCTACCGCCGGTACTCGATGAATTCGCCTTCGCGGGGTTGCTGCGCGGCAAACCGGTGTCGCTCGTGCAAGCGAAGACGATCGACGTCAAGGTCCCGGCCGGCGCGGAATTCGTACTCGAAGGCTATGTCGATAACATGGATTTGCGCACCGAGGGGCCGTTCGGCGATCACACCGGAGTGTATAGTCTCGCCGATCAGTATCCGACGTTTCACGTCACGTGCATCACGCACCGCCGCAATCCGATCTACGCCGCAACCGTGGTCGGGAAACCCCCGATGGAAGACGCGTGGCTCGGAAAGGCGACGGAACGGCTCTTCTTACCGTTGTTGCAGATGGTGTTGCCCGAAGTGGTCGACATGAATCTTCCCGTCGAAGGCGGATTCCATAATCTCGCAATCGTTTCGATACGCAAACAGTACCCCGGCCACGCGAAGAAGGTGATGAACGCGTTGTGGGGATTGGGGCATATGATGATGCTCACGCGCATGCTCGTCATCGTCGATGACGACATCGACGTGCAAGATACGCGCAGCGTTGCCTGGTTCGTACTCAACAATTTGGCACCCGAACGCGACGTCGTGATGATGCCGGGTCCCGTCGACGATCTGGATCACGGATCGTACAACGTTGCGTACGGAACGAAGATCGGCATCGACGCAACACGCAAAAGCGCAAGTGAAGGATACACGCGCGAGTGGCCGCCGGATATGAACATGAATAAGGCAACAAAAGACCTTGTGAACAAGCGCTGGCGCGAGTACGGACTCGATCGCATTGCGAAATCGCTGCGCCCCGACACTTGGTCGGGTCAAGGACCGGGCGCCTATAACCGGTTGATGCGCAATAATGGTTAAGACGTTTCTTCGCGAGATCCGGATCGAGCATACGCTCTTTGCGTTGCCGTTTGCATACGTCGGTGCGGTTCTCGCCGCGCGCGGCTTGCCGTCGATGTGGGCGCTTCTGTGGATTACGCTTGCCGTCTTCGGGGCGCGCACGGCGGCAATGGCGGCGAACCGTTACTTCGATCGCGACATCGATGCGCGTAATCCGCGCACGGCCCGCCGCGCGCTAGCAAGCGGCACGCTTTCACCCTCGGTGATGGTCTGGGCGATCGTGCTCGGCTTTGCGTTACTGCTGCTCTCCGCGTGGATGCTCAATCCGTTGTGCGTGAAACTGATGCCGATCGCAGCGCTCGGCGTACTGATCTATCCACTCTGCAAGCGCTTCACGTGGCTCGTGCATTTCGTGCTCGGTGCGGTCGACGGCCTCGCGCCGCTCGGCGCATACATCGGCATTACGGGAACCGTCAGCATCAGCGCGTTCCTCGTCTTTGCCGCCGTCACGGTTTGGGTCGCCGGATTCGATATTGCCTACGCGCTGATGGATTTGCCCACCGACCGCGAGCAGGGCATCTACTCGCTTCCGGCACGTTTTGGTGAGGGCTCGGGCCGGTGGCTGCCGATCGCGCTTCACGGCATCATGGTGTTGCTTCTCGCGTTGGCCGGGATTCTCGCCCGGGCGGGCTGGCTGTACTACGCGGGCGTCGCCGCCGCGATCGTCCTGACGGTCTACGAAGACCGGCTTTATGGACTCGCTGAGAACGTTTTCGTCCTCAACGAACGTATATTTATCAGCAACATGGTCTTCTCGATCGTCTTTCTCGCCGCAACCCTCGGAGGGTTCGTCGTCCGCTGATGCTACGTTCGGATTTCCTCGCGGGTGCGGTCGCCGCGCTCTTGCCGACGGGAGCCAGCGGCATTCCGAATCAGAACGGGGTGCTGCCGCAAGTGAACCTCGGCGTGAACGTGCCGCTGACGGGACCGCTTGCGCAATACGGCAGCCAAATCGTTAAAGGCGTGCAGGCGTGCGTCGATGAGACGAATCGCTTCACACCCTCGCTCTCACGCTATTGGGGCGTGCGTTCGTTCGACGATCAAAACAGCAGCACGGTCGCGACGTCGAACGTATTCGTCGCCGCGTCGGATCCGACGGTGATGGGCATGATCGGCAACTTGACTGCCGACACCACACTTGCTTCGCTGCCACAATACGCGAACGCGAATTTCGCAATCGTCGTCCCATCGGTTACCGCGGACGTCATTACGAGCCGCGGATTCCGAAACGTCTTCCGACTGCCGACGAAAGATTCCAGCGAAGGACAACTCTTCGCGCGCTCGGTCCTGCCGAAACACAGTACCGCGACGATCGTCGCCGTGACGATGAAAGGCGATTACGGCGCGGATGTGGCTTCGGGTCTCGTCGCACAAGCGAGTGCCGACAAGCACGACGCCGACACGATCACCGTCGAGCCGACGAACGATGCCGAAAATATTGCAGCACGGATCATCAAGCGCAACGCAACCTTCGTTTTTCTCGCAGGCAAGCCGGATGCATTAGGACCGATCGCCAAAGCGCTGCGAAAGCAAGGCTACAAAGGCGACTTCGGCGCAAGCGACGCGTTCTTCACCGGATCCGTTATCGACCCATACGGCGACGCATTGAACGGTTCGCTCGTCGCATCGTCGACGCCGCCGATCGATCGCATTCCGTCGATGCTCCAACTCGTACGCGATTTTCAAGGCGAAGTCGGCGGCATCGATGCATTCGAAGCCTTCGGGTACGCCGCCGCCCAACTCTTGATCCAAGCCTCGGGCCGCGTCAACGCAAAAGACCGCTTCGGCTTGCTGACGCAAATGCAAAGCGGCGGCGCATACAACTTGCTGGTCGGCCAATACGCCTTCAACTTCTCCGGCGACGCAACGCTGCCCAACATCTATCTCTACAAAATGACCCCGAAGGGCTTCACCTTCGAAAAATCCGCCGTCCCAAGCGCCTTTGTGGTATAGCGCGTCGCTACGAAGCGCCGCGCCACTATGTGTCATCCTGAGCCCTTCGGCTTCGCTCAGGACAGGCTCCGGTGCGAAGCACCGTAGTCGAAGGATCGCCTCGCAGCAGTAGCGGTATGTGAATGATTACTACGTCTACATCCTGAAGTGCAGCGACGGCTCGTTCTACGTCGGCATCACGAACGATCTCGAACGACGTGTTGGCGAGCACCAATACGGTTGGAATCCGGCGTGTTATACGCATGAACGCCGCCCCGTGCGTCTCGTGTATTCGGAACGCTTTAGCGAAGTCGACGCTGCGATTGCATGGGAGAAGCGCATAAAAGGCTGGAGCCGCAAAAAGAAAATCGCCCTAATCATGGGCGATTTCGAAAAAATCCACGAGGTCGACCGGGAGCAGCATGGCCGCTCCGTATCATCCTGAACGCAGTTCGCGAAGCGAACGGAGTTGAAGGATCGTATCGCGCGATTGTCTTGAGGCGATCCTTCAACTGCGCAGTTTCGCTTCGCGAAACCGCTCCGTTCAGGATGACACGGGGGACTAGTTCGCGCTTGCGCGGCGGCGGCGTGCGTGGGGGATTTCTTCCACGATGCGGATGCGGTGAGGGACTTCCGGTTTCGCCGGAGCCGGCGCATCGATGTCTTCGACGGCGAGGCGGAAGCACAAGCGCCAGGATCCGAGTGTGATCGCGAAGTTCGTACCGAGGATTTCCATTGATTACGCCTCCACGCGCCGCCACTGAACGACGGCCAGTGTGCTGTAGATAAGGAAGAGTGCGAATTCGATTGCGAGACGGGGAGCGAAGTTCGGCGGACCGGTCAACTGGCCGGCGCTGTTCTCGTCGACGGTGAAGCTGATATAGCTGAGCGGATCGATGCGAGAGATCGTCCAGAACACGTTGTGCACGAGCTGACCGACAAGTGAATCGCCCCAGGGAATTTCAGCGAAGACCACGACCAGGATTGCGACGGGCCATGCGAAGCCGAGGATTGCGCCGTATCCGCGCTTGAGCGAAGCGGTCGATGCGGCGAGCAGTCCATACCACGCGAACGGCGCGGCGATGCCCATGAGGATCGCGCTCGTGTTCACGCCGCCGAAATCAAAGCTCGGGACTTCGAACATTGCCTGACACAGCAGCAGCGCGACGATCGTCATCAGTGAAGCCGCGATGATGCCGGCGAGATCCGCACCGATTACGCTCACCGCGAATGTCTCGCGAGAAACGGGTTTCGTTAACGCGTACTCCAGATGACCATCGCTTTCGCGTGCAAACGGTGCGGCGAGCACCGTCGCGATGAAGAATGCGGCCAGATCGGCGATAGCCATGTAATACAGGAACGGGACCGAACCGTTGGTATCGATCGTCGTGACGGCCATCTTGCCGACGTTCCGCTCGTTGTACACAACGCTGCCGATAACGGCGCGATGCTCGTGCTCGTGAGCCTTCGATAACGGCTCCGTAATAACGATGTGTCGCCCGTTGATCCCATGATTGTCGATCACGACCGTCGTATTATCCGACGGGCTCTTGATCGTAGTGCGTTTCGTACCGTCGGGCAGCACGCTCTGCGAAACCGTCGCGCCGGGTTCCAGCTTGATGTGCTTGATGAACGCGTTATCTTCGGTAATGTACTGGTTGAACGAGATTCGCAGGACGAGCACGATCAGGATGAACGCGCCGAGAACGATGGCCAGAACGCGCAGCGTGTTGCGGACGCGCAGCCATTCAACGTAGTTCATGAACCGGCTCCCTCTACCACGTCGGCGGTCGCATCACTCGGCGACACCGCGTACAGGAAAATATCTTCTAAGTTGAGGTCGACGATGCGGACGCCGCTTGCGCCCATCGCTTCGAGTTTGTTGACGAACTCCGGCGCGCCGTCGGTGGTGAGCAGACGGACGATGCGCCCGCTGCGATCGGCACGCGCGATGCGCGGATCGTTCGCCACGCCGTTGAGCGCATAGGATTCATCAGGGAAGATGCCTTCGACGATCTTTCGGTCCGCTTTCAAATCATCGACCGCGCCTTCGAGAGCGAGATGACCCTTGTCGATCACCGCGATGCGTTCCGCGGCGCGTTCGACTTGCCCGATTTGATGCGAAGAAAAGATGATCGTTGCACCTCGCGCGGACTCATTGATCATTAAATTCAGCACATGGCGCTGATTGATCGGATCGAGACCGCTCGTCGGCTCGTCGAGAATCAACATGTCGGCTTCACGCGCAATGGCAAGCGCAACCATCGTCGCGGTGCGCATGCCTTTCGAAAGTGCGCGCGCCTTCTTGTGCGGATCGATCGAGAACTGCGCGAGCAGCTCGTTCGCGCGCTGCACGGAAAATTTTGTATAGGCGCGGCGCTGCATCTCGACGTGTTCCGCGACCGTCATCCAGTCGTAGAGCACGCTGCGCTCGGGAACGTACGCGATCCGTTCGAACGTCGACGGCTCAAGCGGTTTACCGTCGTACAAGACGGTTCCCGAGTCTGCGCGCGCAAGGCCCAGCATACATTTGAAAGTGGTCGTTTTGCCGGCGCCGTTCGGACCGAGAAGGCCGAAGACACAGCCTTCCGGGATCGCAACCGACAGACCATCGATCGCCGTGTAGCGGCCATACGTCTTGCGCAAATTTTCAATTGAGATGGTGCTCATTCTGCCTCCCTGAACCACCGGTCGATTGCGGCGTTAGCGAGAGATCGGATGTCTTCGGCGCCAAGGCCGATCGATTTCGCTTCACGCACTACCCCGTCGATTGCATCTCGCGCCACATCCATCGCAGCGGCCTTGGTCGTGTCCTTGACGCCGTTGCTCTTCACGAAGGAGCCCCGCCCGGGCGACGTTTCGATGACGCCGTCTCGTTCGAGTTCCCGGTAGGCCTTCGCTACGGTGTTCGGATTGATGGTCAAATCGAGTGCGAGCTGCTTCACCGTGGGCAGTTGCTCGCCCGCAGCAAGGACTCCGATCGCAACCGAGCGTTTTACTTGCTCGATGACTTGAAGATAGATCGGGACGCCGCTGCGGGGATCGACCGTGAGTACGACGGGCATCGTCGTCTAGAACTTCGGGCCCCAGCCTTGGAACAACGGAGCGCTCATCTGGGCGGGGATGCGAACGCGGGCTTCGCGAGCTTCGGTATCTTCGGGACGATTGATGAACCGTGTCATTTCTTTATCCTCTGGCTTTCCGTACCGTACCACTCAACTGTCGTACTAGTACACTAGTACAATAGCTCGATAGTACTGCGGCGTCAATAGGTCGCCCGAAAAAATTTTTGGAAGTCCGGGGCATCGCACGTTCACGGGGAGATACGCGATGCCCAAACCAAAGCCGACGGCACTCGAGACCTCGGAAACCCGGCCTGCAACGCCGGTCGCCAAGCCCGCCTTCGGGGAGCCGCGCCCAACCGCCGATCCCAAGACGTTCATCGTCCGTCATCCGTCGGACGGCCCGTTCTATAACGAGATCGATGCCTTCAATAAAAAGCATGGTCTGCAAGCGTTGCCGTTTCCGGCGCCGCGAGGAAGTGACAACGGCGCCGAACCGGTCCTCACGTTTGCGCAAATCATGGGGGACAATCAGAGCGCAACCGATTATGTGACGAGCAACAGGAAGATCGTCTTCCACGCCACCGGTGACTGCGGAAGCGTTCGTGGTCCGAGAACCGAGGATGAAGTCGTCAGCAAAATGCTCGCCGATTTCAATGAAGCGAGCAACACGGAAATTCCGCAGTTTCACTTCCTGCTTGGCGACATCGTGTACAGTTTCGGCGAAGTAAAATACTACTACGATCAGTTTTACGAACCGTACCGCGACTACCCGGCCCCAATTCTCGCTGCAGCAGGCAATCACGACGGCATGATGGCGCCGGATACGGGCGCCCAATCACTCGACGGCTACCTGCGGAATTTCTGCGCAAGTAGCTTCGAGGTGATGCCCGAAGCCGGTGGTCTTTCACGAACCGCTCAGATTCAACCCGGCGTATTTTTCACGTTCGAAGCACCCTTCGTCACGATCGTCTGTCTGTATTCGAACGCGTTGGAAGACCCGGGCGTTATTGCCGACGCAACGATCGGCGACTCGCAGCTCATCTACCTCAAAACCGTACTGACGCGACTGAAGCGAGCGAAGTATCAGGGCGCGTTGATCTTCGCGCATCACCATCCGGCGTTCACTCTTTCGCGCCATGGATGGAGCATCGACATGCAGACGCAAATCGATCAAGTCTGCGACGAGGTCGGATTGTGGCCGCATGCCGATCTCGCGGGCCACGCGCACAACTACCAGCGGTTCACCCGTTCCCGCGGCGACGGGACGCAGATTCCATACGTGGTTTGCGGAAACGGCGGGCACAACGTACAACGCCTCTCTCAAGCAACGGGCACCGTCTTGCGTGCCCCGCAGGTCATCCAGAACGCCTCGAGTGGGACCGGTGCGTCGCCGCTGCTCGATCAAATCACCTTCGAGAATTACGACGACACGAACTACGGCTATCTCCGCGTGATCGCGGACGCGCAGCAGCTCCGGATCGAGTACCATCCGGCAAGCGACGGATCCGGGGTCAAGACGCCCGACGATTTCGTCACGGTGGATCTCGCATCGCGGACCATCGGCGTCTTCAACGCGCCCGATCTCGGACGTCCCCAGCAGGCGCGGCAGGCCGCGGCTACCGCAGCGAAGGCCGAAAAGGCCGCGACTCCGGCTCCTCGCAAGGCCGGCCGGACCCAAAAGAAAACCCGCGTCAAGAAAAGCCGAACGAAGAAAACCCGCCGCAGGTAGCGGACCCCGTAAAGTCAGGGGTTTCTACGGATACGCCGCGGGCTGGGCATTTCGTACCATGAGCACACCAGAGATCCGCTCGCATAAGGACTACGGAATTGCTCGTTTGGAACGCCGATTTATCACTGCGGGTCACGTCGCTATCGGCTCGGCTGCGCGATCTTGCAGGCATCGGTTCGGGTGTGCCGGGGCTTCATGTGAGCGATCTCTGGGGAAACGACGACCGCCTCGCCATCGCGCTCGCCGCCCATCACTGGGCGCTCGAGGGCGAATCGCTCGCGTTTGAGGCGCCGATCGGCGGCACGCCCTATCACTGTGAAGTGGAGCCGCTACAAGACCCGTCGGGCGCTGTCGTCGGCGTCGCCGGGCGCGCGATCGAAGTCTCCGACGGCGCGAATCTCGATGCGCAGGCGATGTTGCATGCAGAACGCTCCGCCGGCATGGGCACGTGGTTTGAAGATCTACGCACGGGCGCTGTCACGATGTCCGAGGGACTTGCAATGCTTCTCGGGACGCCGCGCCACGTCAGGAGCCTCGACATCCGCGCGTTCGATCATCCGGACGACCGCGCGATGATTGCCGAAACGATCGCGGAGTTCGGAAACGCCGACGGGTACATCTGCGACCATCGCATTTTGTGTTTGGGCAGCCGCGTGCGAGTCGTACGGGAACGCGTCCGCGCTGTGTTTGACGACCGCGGCGTCGCGATCGCGCGCGTCGGCACGCTCATCGATATCACAGATCTGAAAGAACGCGAGGCCGAACTCGCGGAGCTCGCGCTTCAGGATCCGCTCACGCGCTTGCCGAATCGCGCCTCGCTCGAAGAACGCCTAGCGTCCGCCATCGCTCGATGCAATCGCGACGAACGCGCGTGCGCGGTGTTATTTCTCGATATCGACGGCTTCAAGTCGATCAACGACGAACGCGGCCACTTCTTCGGCGATCGCGCGCTCATCGCAATCGCACACCGCCTCGCGCGCAACGTACGCGCATCCGATATGGTCGCGCGCCTCGGCGGCGACGAATTCGTCATTCTGATCGACGATCTGTTTACGGAAGAAGCCGGCCTGGATGCGGCGCGCAAGCTGCTCCACAGCTTGGACGACCCGTTCGTAATAAACGGGGAAGACGTCCATGTCAGCGCGAGCATTGGAGTCGCCGTCTATCCGCATTCCGGGTTGAATCCACAGCAGTTGCTCGAAATCGCCGATCGCGAGATGTACGCGGTCAAGCAGAACGGGGGGCGCGGCGTGAAGCTCGCGAACGCTTCCTCGTGGCTAGCCGGATCTTCAGCGGACCATCGACCCTTCGCCATCCTCGAGAGCGCCTAGCGCTCCTCGGCACGCTGCTGTGGGCATTGCCCGTAGCCGGCATCCTGGGACTGTTCATTCACGAGCGGATCGATCTGCCGAAGGTCGCGCTCTTTATCGTGATCGCGATGCTCTACGTGACCCTCGCGCGCGGGCGACTCATCGGGTCGTCGGTGATGATTCACGAGGCGCAGTATCCGCGCGTGTTCTCGATCGTCAAACGCGCATGCGCGGCGCTCGAGATTCCGATGCCGCTTATTTTCGTGCGCGAAGATTACTTGGTGCCGGTCGCGGCGCTCGGGTTCGGCGAACCGTATTCGCTCGTGCTCTCGAGCCATTACATCGAACATTTCCAAGACGACGAACTCGCGTTCATGATCGGACGGCAGCTCGGCCACATCGCCGCCGGTCACACCCGTTTCATTTCGCTGCTCAGCGTGAATGGCAATGAAAATCCCATCATCGCGTTGATCTTCGGCCCGTGGCTGCGCATCTGCGAATTAACGTGCGACAAAGTTGGTCTGCTTGTCTGCGGGTCACTCGATGCGGCCGCGCGCGCGATTGCGATTGCATCGTTCCACCATTTCGGACGCAACGTCGATATGGATCAATTCGCAGAGCAGGGACGGGAAATCGCCGGCGACAGCGTGTTACGTTGGGGCGAATGGCTCGGTGCAGAGCCGTATGCCACGCGCCGCATCGCCGATATGCGCGCGTTTGCGCAGACGCACGCGTTCCAAACGCTTGAGGAGTGGTTCTTGCGCGAAGCGTACGAACCGCCGCCCGCGCTTCCGGCGCCGGGTCGGGTAACCGTTTCGCGTGCGGATTGCGCCGGATGGTGGCGCCGCTTCACTGCCACGCTCATCGATCTGATCGTCGTCACGTCGCTGATAACGGCAATTAGCGGAACCGATGACTCCGCCTCGCACGTGGTCAACGTAACCAACGTCGATAAGCACGGCAAAACGACGCACACCGCAACGGTCGTTCCGGGCGACACTTCCGACTCATCGGACGAGAGCGTCGGAAGCACGCAACTCGGCTGGATCCGGGTTGGTGTTGACGGAATTCACGTTGTCGACGGGACGCCGCTTGCAGCTGTTGCCGGACTCTTCGGCAAGAATGCCCCGTTCTGGGCGGCGGGCTTATATTTCGCGCTGCTGGTGGGGTTTGCCGGACAGACCTTCGGCATGATGATTGCCGGGCTGCGCGTCGTCACAAAAGATTTCCGAAAACCGGGAATCGGCCTTTCAATTTGGCGCTACGTCATCGGATTCGGCTTGTTCTTTATCATCATCCCGGTCAGTTTCGTTCAGCATCGCGTCATGCTGCACGATCGCTGGAGCGGAACGCGACTGATTACGGCCGAACGCGCGATGGCCCGCGCAGCAAGTGTCGCGGCGACGACCACCGCTGCGGCCGCTAGCGTGCCGGCGTAGGTTCCAGCGAGAGCGCGTTGCTCATGCGGCTGACGTAATTATTTACGCCGATCGCCGCGAGAATCTCGATCACTTCGCCCTCGTCATAGTACTCGCGCAATTGAGCGAGCACGGTCGGCGGCAACGCGCGCGGTTCGCGCGTTAAGGACACCGTCGCGGTTAGTGCGGCGCGCTCGGCGCCGGAAAACCGCTTGCTGCGCGCAAAGTCACCTAATTCCGCCAGCGTTTCCGTCTCAATGCCGAGTTTGAGCGCGATTTCTTCATGCACGCACGTGCAGTAATCGCATGCGTTCAGCCATCCGACCATCAGTGCGATCAATTCTTTCGTGCGCGCGGGAACCGTACCGTCGTCGCTCAGCGCGCGTATATGGGCCGCGAGCGTCCGCGCGATCTGCGGACGCGCCGCGATCGCCGAGAAGAGTCGCTCGTCGGACACTATGCGGACTCTTGCGCCAGTTGACGGAATTCGGCGTCGTCGCGCAGGCTGTCGAAACGCGGGTCGTGGCTGATGGCCATCCACGTTGCGTGCGTGCGCATCCGGCGCAGCAGTGCGAACGCAACGCTGCGATCGCCGAGTGCCGCGGCCGCGATGGCGAGATCGGCTTGCTCGACGTCGCGAGAATGTGCGCGCGCGTACGCAAGTTCAGCACGAGCCTCTGCATAGCGGTGCGCGATCGCATAAGCGTGGGCGAGTAGCGCGGAGCCCTCGGCGTGGGCATACGCGCTCGACGACGCATATTGCTTGAACACCTCGATCGCGCGCGTGATATTGCCTTCCGCCTCATACGCTTCGCCAATAGTCATCAACGCATCCGTACGCTGCGGCGACAATTCCAGAGCCTGCTGCGAGTACGTAATCGCATCGTGGAAATGACGGTCGTAGTATGCCGTCGATCCAAGCCACGCCGTCGTCGCAACGCTCAGCGGATCGAGATCGGCGGCGCGCTTCAGTTCGGCAAATCCGGTTCGCAGCTGTCCTTCCCCGACGAGCCCGATACCGTACCATTCGCGCGCCGGTCCATAACCGGGATCGAGGGCGATCGCGTGCTGCAACTCGCTCATTGCCTTCGGCATGTTCTTATCGTTGAGCGCGATTAATCCGAGCGCCGCATGCGCTTCGGCGGAATTCGGATCGAGCAACAACGCTTTCTCCGCATAGCCGCGTGCTCGCGCGAAATAGACGGCCGGCGTCTGCGAGCCGTATCGATAGTTGCCCATCGTCGCATTTGCTTCGGCAAGCGCCGCATAGCCGCGTGCGCTCTTCGGATCGCTGTCGATGACCTGCGCGAAGTAGCTCAAACTTTTTTCGACACCGTCACGCGAGCGCAGATTCCAATAGTACCGCCCGATCTGATACAGGCGCGCACCATTGTCCGAGATCATATCTCCGGCGTTTGCGCGATGCGTTACGACGCTTGCAAGTAAAACGAACGACGCCGCCAGTATTGCCACGGCCGAGGCCGCAGCCGCAATCCAGCGCATCGACGGGAGTCGCCGGGCAGGTTGGCGATGGATGTCGGTTGCTGCCGTTACGGGTGCTGCCGGAACTGCATGGGCAACGACGGGCGCTTCCGCCAAAGCTGCTCGCTCGAGACGGTGGACGGGCGCCGTGAAACGATAGCCGCGGCGCGGCACGGTTTCGATCGCATCCGCGGCCCAGCGCGCGCGAAGCGTCTTGCGAAGCACGTAGATATTCTGCGCGAGGTTCGCCTCTTCGACGAATCCCTCGGGCCAGATGCGATCCAGTAACATTGCCTTAGCAAGTACTTCGCCGGGATGCTCCACGAGCGCGAGCAACGTTTCAACGACTTTCGGACCGAGCGCAACCGGCTCACCTTCATGCACCAGCAATAAGCGCTCCACGTCGAGGTGGAAAGGACCGAATTCATAGACGTCCATAACCGCACTGCCTTCGAAGAATAATTGATTCCGTTTTGAGGACGACCGATATCGTTATTCGCATGCTAATAGCGATGAAGTCGGGCCTCGCGTTCTTATCTACAGCCTTGGTGGCCGCAGGTTTCGCCTTTTCGGCGTCTCCCGCGGCCGCGGCCGTCTCCGACACGTTTTCGTTCCCGATGGCGAAGGCTCCCCACGACCCCGCGTTAGACCCCGCACTATCGGATCCGGCGTGGCAAGCGGGCAAAGTGCCTAGCGTCGGAGGGTGGGAAAATGTGACGACGCGGAGCGAGGCAACGGCGACGACCGTGTACCTCCTCTATGACGACAAATATCTCTACGTGGGTTTCGTCGTGCCGCAAGAAAACGCCCCAATCACGGCAACGCAGACGACGAACGACGTCGGCTTTGGGACGGACGACTTTGTCGGCATCGGCGTGGACCCGAGCGGTGCCGGCTCGCAGGCGTATTTCTTCGAGACGACGCCGCGCGGCGTGCGTTACCAGCAGGCGCTCGAGAACGTGCGCTATCGACCCGAATGGCAAGCGGCCGCGAAAATCGAGCCCGGCGGCTGGCGCGCCGTGATGATCATTCCGCTCGCGGACATGCGGCTTCGTCCCGGCTCGTCGGAGACGTGGCGCATCACGTTCGTGCGGGGCGTCGCAGCGCGCGGCGAGCACCAGATGTGGTCGTGGGATCCCCTTCAGCAGGACCAAGGAGCGGGCAACTGGCCGAGCTTCGGCGATCTTCGCTACTGGCCCGCAACGACGACGGTCGCTGTATCGGGCAGCGCAACTAAGCCGAAACCGAGACTGGAAGTCTACGGGCTCTCGAGCAGCGGTGAGGATCGCAACGTGTACCAGCAGGGGACGGGGCCCTTCTTACCCCAGGAGACGCGCCATCTCGGTGCTGACTTCAGCTACCCCGTTACGTCCACCGTCAATTTAGTCGGCACGCTTAACCCTGACTTCTCCAATGTTGAAACCGACCAGCAGACGATTGCGCCCCAAGAATTCCAGCGCCAACTGACAGAGTACCGTCCGTTTTTTGCACAAGGCGCGCAGTATCTGAATCCAAATCCGGTCCCGTACAACAACTTCAACTCGCCTGCGAACTTTATTTTTTACTCGCCGAGTGTCGGGCCGTTCGATCGCGGGTTCAAACTCGAAGGAACGCAGGGACTCCAGAGTTTCGGGTTGTTGTCTTTCCGCGGCTATGAGGAATCAACGAACGATACGTTCGACGATCAGGCCTTCGGATACAAGCACGCGATGCAAGATCAATCGTTCCAATACTGGGCTGACGGCGTTCTGGCAAATCACAGCCAAACGGCACAGTTAGCGAACGGCGAGCAAGGTCCGCCGGCTCATGACGACACGGTCGAAGCCGGCGCGAAGTGGCGCAACGTTCACACGCATCTTGTCTGGGGATTCGACCAAGCTATCGAAAACGGTTCGTGGGTCCCTCAGGGACATTCGCACAGTACCACCGCGTTCGTCGATCTTCATCAGAACAATTTCGAAACGAACGTCGGCTATATTGACATTGGTTCCAACTATAATCCGATCGACGGCTTCACGACCAACTCTGACATTCGCGGGCTGCAGGGATACCAAAGTTTCAACGGATCGACGCCCGGAATCAAAAACTGGAGCCTCTTTATCTACGGCGATCGTTTCTTCGATCGCAGCGGTGCGGTCCATGAAGCCGACGCGGGCGCGTTTTTGAGCGCCGTATTCAAGAGCGGAATCTCGTTGAACGGGGCGGGCCCCACCGCCAGCATCTTGCGCGGATACAATGGCCTGCCCATCAGCTTAGGTGCCGGTCAACCTGCGGTCATTAGCTACGCCACCTCCAACTTCTTCAGCGGCTACCCGACATACAACGATCCGGTAAACGTACCGTACAATCTCTTCCAAATACCGATCGGCTATCACGACGGGACCGCGGCGCCGTTCGACGTGAGCGCAAACTGGGGAAGCTTCGGCGGGTATTGGGAGCACCTGTACACGGCCACCACGTCGCGCCCGCTTGGTTCGAAGTTTACACTCGGTCTCGAATACGACGGCACCTATCAGCGCAGCCTGACTCCGGCAGTCGGCGTTCCCGCGGGCGAATTGAACTCGCAGTTTTTACGCCGCATTTCGATCGGGTACAACATCTCGCCGCTCAGCAACTTCACCGTAGGTTTGCGCGGAATTAATGGAAGCGGTGGATTCGGAACGCCGGGCCTCAATCTGGCCGCCGCGTACCATCTGCAAATGCGTTCGGGCGATCTTTACATCAATTACGGTTCGCCGTCTGCAATCGCAACATTAAATCGCTTAATAGTGAAGTATGTATTCCGCGCCGGCGGCGATGCGGGGACGTAGGGGTTTGCGCTGCACGCGCAAACCCGTAGTCTTTACGGACTATATGTGACAGTTTTCTCCACGCGAGCGTGAAAATTCGTTTGAAACAAAAATCATATGGCGGGGGTATTTAGCAGTGTAGAGTGACACACGGACAACGCAACTCGCGTTGTTCGCACGGAAGGAACAGTCGTGAATACGCCCTCGGACAACACCAACGTCGTCGCGCAAGAAGATGAGCAGCCGGTGAATTCGTTCACCCGTATGATCGAAGCAGCACCGAGCACCGCATCGTTCGGCGGCTGGGGACCCAAAGTCATCGGACTGACGTCCTCGCTGACGCGCTGGAATTAAAGATCAATTAAAGTTTCATCCGCACGCGGTCGCGCGCGCGAGATGAACGGGGGTGAAGTTGTCCTCCACCAACGACACCCCCGAGGAACCTCGTAGAGTGCAGCAAGTGAAAATGGACGGCGCAAGCCGTCCATTTTCATAGTATCCCGTGTTAAACCGTGTTATGCGGTGTACGGTTCGTGCGGTGATACGGGTTCCAGGATGCGATCCATCTCGGCAAAGATCGCTGGATCGAGATGCAAATCACCGGCGACGACGTTATCGCGTACGTGCGACGGATTCGTCGCGCCGACGATGGCGCTCGTAATTGCGGGCTCGCGCAAGGTCCAGGCAAGCGCGAGCTGCGCAAGAGAAACGCCAGCTTCTTGCGCGAGCGGCTTCAGTTCCCCGACAGCATCTAAAATCGGCTGCGTAAAATAATCTTCCATGAACTCGCGATACTGACTCGCTGCTCGCGAACCAGCCGGCGGATGGGATGCATCCGTGTACTTCCCTGTCAAAATCCCCATTGCGAGCGGCGACCATACCACATTTCCGACGCCGTACCGTTCGCACGTCGGCAGCACGCGTTCTTCGATGCGCCGCCAGAGCGCGCTGTACTGCGGTTGATTGCTGATCGGTACGCTCCATCCGCGCACGCGGCAGAGATTTACCGCGCTTGCAATTTGATCGGCGTTCCATTCGGAGACGCCCCAGTAGAGAATCGTGCCGGCGCGAACGAGGTCGTTCATCATCTCGCACGTCTCTTCGATCGGCGTGTCATCGTCGTAGCGATGACACTGATAAAGGTCGATATACTCGATCTTCAACCGCTCGAGCGACTTGTAAACCTCGTCGCGAATGTGCTTACGCGAAAGCCCGCGCTCGTTCGGTGTGTCACCGGTCGGCCAGAAGAGCTTCGTTCCGATCACGATTTGTTCGCGCGGCAGCTCGGCGAGAATCGGCCCGAGCACTTCTTCGGCCTTTCCCTTTGAGTACGTGCTCGCAGTATCGAAGAACGTGACGCCGTTTTCATATGCGATGCGAACGCATTCGCGAGTCGCGCTTTGATCGACGGTATTTCCGAAAGTCAACCACGATCCGAGTCCGATTACGGAGAGCTTTAGCCCGGAATGTCCCAGCGTTCTGTAGTGCATGTGGCGTCAGTGCGGCACAAAGACGCGTAGCGCCTTCGGCAAAATCTCGAAGGTGGCGGGGGTCTTACCCGCGGGCTCCGCGTCGGCTTCAATATGATGCTCGTGATGCGTGCGAATTTCAAAGCGTTTTCCACGCAGCGTGCGCAAGCCCGGCACGTTTTCACGCTGCCCTGCCAACATCGCGCGGCCGATGCAGAACGCTTCCCACGCGTTTTCGATATCGACGGAATAGAGATCGAGCCAGCCGTCGTCGATGGCAGCGTCGGACACCGAAAGGAACCCGCCGAAGTGGTAGCTGTTGGCGATCGTCAATTGAATCGTCTTCAAGGTTTCAACGCCGCCGGCATGCACGATCTCCGCGTGAATCGGGCGGGCGTAACGGAACGCTTGTACGGCTGTCGCAAGAACGGCAAGAAATCCGAAGCGTTTTTTGATCCCGGTCGTCTGTAGTCGCGAAATCCGGCTCGATATGCCGATGCTCGATTCGTTAACGAAATAGTGCCCGTTCACGCGTCCGACGTCGATCGCACGCGCGTTCCGGCTCGCAATAACCTCAATGGCGCCCCGAATATCAAACGGGACGCGGAGCGTGCGCGCGAGATCGTTGAACGTTCCGAGTGGAATGACACCGAGCGGGAGGTCGCGTTCGAGCGCTGACGCAATCGCGCTCAGCAGCGTGCCGTCGCCGCCCGCCGCAATGATGCAGTCGACGTTGCCGGCGATATCGTCGGGCCACCCGCCTTCCACGAACTCGATCGCCGCCGCGTGGAGGGCCGCACGCACCTCCGGTGCAGCTTGCGCCCCGCGCCGCGACTCCAGATTGATCACCAATTGCGCGAACATGTCTTAGCAGAGGATTGCCACATCGCGAAATCCGTAAACCGCATCCATCACGCCTTCACCGAGGCCGGGAGGCGCGGGCTCTTCGCGCAGGAGCTCGGCGCCGATCCGTTCGTAGAAGCCGCGCGCGGGATTACGGTCGCGCAACGTGAGCAGCCACATGCTGCGGACATGTGCTCGTAACAATTCCGAGGCGAGTTCGCGAAGGAGCGCGCGCGCGATCCCTCGGCGCTGCGCGCTGCGCAGCACGTAGAGCGTAGCGAGAACGGCGTCGAATCCCGGCTCTTCGTCGTTCCGGAACGCGCACGTAAATCCGTCGATTTCGCCGTTCGTTTCATTCACCAACGTCCACCGGCCGGCTCGGTTCAACCAATCGTTCCAATGCATGATGCGCACCGCGACCGGCCGCGCATCGAGCGTGGCGTCGGGCAGCACGCCGCGATAGCTTTCTTCCCAGCTCTGTACGTGAACGCGTGCGATTGCTTCGGCGTCGTTAGCGGTTGCAGCGCGAATCATTGCTTTAGCTCCGATGCCGGAGTCGCAAATGCATCCGGCGGAGCGTCCATGGGAAATTCGATCCGCGCATAATCGAGAAACAGCCGCACGTGCTGCCGCCCAAGTCTCGGTCCGGCATCGAATGCAATTTCACTTCGATGCACGAGATAATACGAACCCACCTGCGCGATGTACAGCTCGACGTACCCGTTGCGATCGACGAGATCGCTGCGTTCGAGCTCGAAGCGAATCGTGCAGACCGTTTGCGTGGAGGTTTGGATACCGATATCGGTTGCGGGGTGCTGCGACGGATTTTCTCGCGCGACGAGATGAAGGAGGCGCGCCGGCGTCTTGTCGGCACACCTCGTCCTTCCGCCGTCGCTAACGCGATAGATTCCCGGGTCCAGCGAACGCACCACGGCGATCACCGGAAGGCGGGCGGCCGGCGCGTCAACCGGCGCAAGCGGCGCGGGTACCGGTGCCGGCGTCGCGTCTTGCATGCCGAAACGCATCCACGAATCGATCCCGCCCCACGTCGCGTTGAGTGCGGGATAGCGCGTAACGGCACGCATGCTATCGAGTAGCACCGACGTCATGTTGTCTCTCGTCCGAACGAGAACCGGCCACCACTGTGACGTATCTCCAAGCGCCGGGCCAACCGAAAAGCCGAACTCGGCTTCGCCGCTTTGCGGGTCACGGCTGACATAAAAGGTCGCGCCCGTCGCCCGTACGATGACGTCGTACGACACCAGCGACGGCTGCGGAAGTCCCGCCATCCGTGCGAGGACCAAGCGATAATAGTCCTCCGCGCTTTCGGTCTCGGCTGCGTGCGCGACGGCGGTACCGGCAAGCACGCATGCGAGCACCATGGTTAACAGCGCGTAAAATCCGCGTATATCCACGTATCGGCCCGCGGGCATTCGTCCCCGGGAAGTCAGGTGGTTCCCGCGATGAGCCGCGAGGCCGGCAAGGCGTACGATGCTGCAATGGAAATCGCAACGCACATCGTCAACCTCAACGCCGAAGCCCTTCCGCGCTGCTTCGTCCTCGACGAGAATCACCGGATCATTATGGTCTGTTCCGCGCAATCGGGCCAGCCGCTCAACCCGCAGTTCTCGGTGGAAGGCGATTTCGCGAAGCTTCCGTCGGTGCTGGAACGCGCCGTCTCCGTGCTTGCCGCTCGATGCGTTCTCGAACGCACGCTGTCAAAGAGCGCGAAACTCGGCGCATACCACGTAAAAGTGCAATTACTGCGCGGCTCGCGCAAGACCCATAAAGCCGTCATCGTAGACCGGGCGGAAGCTGCGTAAATTACGGCTGCGCCGACGGACTCGCAGCGGGCGCCGGATTTTGAGGCGTCGCCGCCACGCGATTGTAGATCGTAAGATCCGCGGTGTTGAGTTCGTATTCTCCGGCAGACACGAACTGGTTCGGGCTGGCGCAGACGACGCTATCGCTCGGACCGTAGATCACGACTTGATTCGATCCTTTTTCGCACGCGACTTGCGTTAACTCGTACGCTTTGAGGGCCTTGGCGCCGGGGCTGTCGGGTGCCACTTCGTAGGAGACGGTCTTTTCTTTCGTGTCTTCATTGACGATTTCGCCCATGATCACGGTCGTGCCGACGCCGGCCCAGAACGGGCCCCAGAAGCCGCCACCATAGTAGTACGGCGCTGGATACCACGCGACGTAGCCGTTCCAGCCGTATGCCGGCGCCGGCGGATTTGCCGGCCTAATCGGATTTCCGGAACCGGGCCGCCCCGGTCCGCCTACTCCGCCAACTCCACCAGGCCTGCCTGGGCCGCCGATGCCGCCTGGACCGCCGACTCCACCCGGCCCGCCGGGCCCGCCTGGCCCACCGACTCCACCCGGTCCGCCGGGCCCGCCTGCGCCGCCGACGCCACCCGCTCCGCCGACCCCACCGGGACCGCCGCCTGCCATCGGAGGCTTCGCGACGGGTGCGCGTCCTGCGAAGTCACCGCTGAACGAATTTCCGAATCCCGCCGCACCGCCGCTGGGGCGCGACATCCCGCCGCTCGGGCGCGACATCCCGCCTCCGCGCATACCGCCTCCACCGCCACGCATGCCGCCGCCCCCGCCGCGTCGCGCGTGAGCAGAATCGACCGAGAGTGCGGAAAGAACGAACGTCAGTGCCGCGATCAGAGCAAAGATCCGCATGTAGAGGGATCATATCGCCGACGGACCGTTCATACTATCCGGTTCACGCACGTGAAAAAAACGAAGCGGCCCGATTCAAAGAACCGGGCCGCATTCGCTCGCGATAAGTTTGAAGTAGTAGTAGATGTTCGCGAAACTCGGGCATGCCGAAACGAACGCTGCATAAACGCTGCAGCGCACGCGGTTGCGAACCAAGTAGAAAACTTCATATGCAACCAACCTAGTGGTTCGGATGTTTTTAGGCCGCGCTTTAGCCCGCAAACACTACAAAAAAGTACATGCGTTTTTGATGACGAACGTCGACGAAATCATGACCGCCGTGAAGGGGTGGTTCATCGTCTCCATCGCCGCATGGACGGCATTTGCGGTGCTAATCACCGCGTGGAGCGACGTCGCGCGCCTTTTTGAAGGGCGCCGGCCTGAAATGGTGTCCGATTTCGGCGTGACGCTCGTGCAGATGTATACGCTTGGTCTGCTCACACCGCTACTGATCTATGTCGCGCACGTTTTTCCGCCGACCCGGCGTCCGTCGATCGCCCCGGTCGGCGCGTACATTGCTTCGGTGCTCGTTGCGTGCGCTGTCGGAATGCCGCTCTTTGTTCTCGTCAGCAACCTCTTTCTCGGCAAACACTTCACGATCGTAAATGCGCTCGAGGAAGGCATCTTCGACTGCTTGACTTATGCAGTTGTTTTAACGATCGTCGTCGCGGTTACGCAAATCCGCGTTGCGAACGAACGGACGGCACGCGCGCTGCGCCTCGAAGCCGACCTAACAAAACTTCGCGTTGAAGCGCTGCAGCGGCAACTGCATCCACATTTCATTTTCAACACGCTCAACGCTGTGGTCGCGATCATGCAGACGGACGTGGTCGCCGCGGAGGAGATGATCGACGCCCTTGCGTCGCTCCTTCGCACGGCAACCGACAAATCGAACCGGCCAATGGTCCCGCTTCGCGAAGAGCTCACGCTCGTCGACCGTTACGCATTGATCATGAAAATGCGCTACGGCGACCGTCTTCAGGTTCGCATTTCAACCGAGCCGCGAGCGCTCGAAGTTCCCGTTCCGACCTTCACCCTGCAGCCGCTCGTAGAGAACGCCATCGTTCATGGCTTGGAAAAAACGCGCTCCGGAATCACGATCGACGTCTCGTGCCGGCTCGAGGACGATACGGTCCGCATCGACGTTAGCGACGACGGCACGGCGCCGGATATCTCGACGATGCGCGAAGGCGTCGGCATTGGCAACACGCGCGCGCGGCTCGCCGAGCTCTATGGATCGCGTGCAGTGCTTTCGATCGCTCCGCGGGAGTCGCTCGGAACGCGCTTGACACTCGCGATTCCGGTGGCTGGACCCGCGCTATGACGCGCGTCGTGATCGTCGACGACGAGCAGAGCGCGCGTTTACGATTGCGGTTGTTGATCCAACGTTACGACGATCTCGAGGTCGTCGGCGAATGCGCATCGACGGACGAGGCGCGCGCGACGATCGCGCAGCTTGCGCCGGACATCGTCTTCCTCGACATTCAGATGCCGGGCGGTTCTCCGATCGATATGCTGCGCGCGGAGCACGGTGGCCGCGAACGGCCGGCCGTAGTCTTCGTTACGGCTCACAGTGCATTCGCGGTCGATGCGTTCGACGTGGACGCCGCGGACTATCTCCTCAAACCGTTCACGGCTTCTCGTTTTGCGAAGGCGCTCAAGAAAGCTCGCGAGCGCCTTGGTGCAGCGTCCGGCAAACGGCTCGCCGTGCGCCAAACCGACGGACGCGTGGTCTCGCTCGTGCCGTCGGAGATTGTTTGGATCGAAGCTGCAGGCAACAACCTCACGCTGCATCTGCGATCGACGACGCTGAAGTTGCGTGCCACGATGGCGGCCTTCTGCGAACGTCTCGCGGAATTCGGTTTCACGCGCATTCACCGGTCATTCGCGGTGAACGTCGCGCTCGTGCGGGAATTGCAGCCCTGGTCGCACGGAGAATACGTCGTGATCATGGAGGACGGAACGCGCCTGAATTCGAGCCGTACGTTCCACGACAACGTGTCCGCTCTGCTCGGTCCGGTGTAATCTCGTCAGATAATCCCGGCAAACGTCCCTTTCATCACGGATGTGTGGCGGCGGGCGGCGCTCGACCATACGATACCGGCGATGAGAAGCGGACGTATTGCCTTGGAAGCGCTGGTCATCATCTTCATCGCAGGAACCGGTGTTGCACGAGCAGCGGTCGCGTATCCCAGCACGTATGCAGCCGTCATGGCACAACACTCCCTTTCGGGTGACGCGTCGCTCTCCGACCGGGAGTGGAACCGCGGAAAACTCGTCGACGGCCCGCACGCGTTTCAAGATATCACGACGCGATCGGCTGCGCCGTTCGATACCGCAGCCTACGTGTTATACGACGAGCACAATCTCTACGTCGGGTTCAAAGTGCAACAAACGGCGCTCCCGATTACCGCGAATCAAACGACGAACAATATCGGCTTCGGACTGGACGACTTTGTTGGTGTCGGTATCGATACGAGCGGCAATGGTTCGACGGTCTATTATTTCGAAACCACACCGCGCGGGATACGCTATCAACAAGCGAGTGAGAGCACACGATACGCTCCTTCGTGGCACGCCGCCGCCCGTGTCGACAACGGAAGCTGGACGGCAGTTATGACGATTCCGTTGAAAGCATTTCACAGCGGAAGCGCACCGACGCAAACGTGGCGGCTGAATTTTGTTCGCGGCGTCGCTGCGAACGGCGAGCACTATACGTGGGCCTACGATGGAACGATGCAAGATGCGTCCGGAGCGTCCTGGCCGGCATTCAGCGATGCGCAGTTCTGGCCGCGGCTCTCGGGCGTTCACGTAGAAGGCGGCGGCCGCTTTCGCGATCGTGCACATGCCGACGTGTACGCACTCGGAAGCGCCGGCGGGGATCGCAACCTCTTCGCACAAGCCAACGGCACGTTCGCGCCTGAGAATGCACGCGTCGTTGGGATCGACTTCGGCTACGCGCTGACGAATTCGATTCACTTCGTCGCGACACTCAATCCTGATTTCTCGAACGTCGAAGTCGATCAGCAAACGATCGCGCCCCAAGAATTCAAGCAGCTCTTCACGGAATACCGTCCATTTTTCGCCGAGGGAGCCGCGTTTTTGAATCCGGTGTCGCCGTCAGCGGGCGCCGCGCAACCGAACAATCAAATCTTTTATTCACCGGCGATCGGTCCATTCGACCGCGGCGCGAAAGTCGAAGGATCGTTCGGCAACCAGTCGTTCGGGCTTCTTTCGTTTCGCGGCTACGATCAAACGAGCGGAAATGAGTTCGACGATCTCGCGTACGGCTACACGCACGCACTGCCCGATCAGAGCTTCGCGTATTGGAGCGACGGCGTTATCGCGCACCACAGCGTCGCGGGCGACGACACCGCAGCCGAAGTAGGCGCTGATTTCCACAATCTGCACACCGGCCTCATCGGCGGAGTCGATCAAGCCTTCGAAAGCGGATCCTACGTTCCGGATCCCGGACACGCGCGAGCCCTCAGCGCGTGGGGACAAGTATTGAAACCGAACTGGAACGTATTCGTCGATTACCAAGACGTAACGCCGAACTACAATCCAGTTGACGGCTTTACTTCGATTTCCGACACACGCGGCGTCGTGTACGGGCTGAACTTTTCGGGCAGTTCGCGGGGGCTGAAGAACTACTCGTTGTTTTTAGGAGCGGATCGGTACGTTGATCTTTCCGGGGCAGTCCACCAAGTCGATGCGCTTGCGATTCTCAAAGCGACGTTCAAAGATCAAATCAGCATTTCCATCAATCCGCATAACGGCTTTCTTCGCAGTTACACGACGACGCCTCCGGGAACGTCGGGGTGCGACGATCCATCACTGCTGCGTACGTCATACACGGGATTTCCCGACTACTATTGCGGCGAGACCGATCAGTTCGAACAGCTGAACGTCAAACTCGGATATCGCGACGGAACGCAGTCACCGGCGGACTTTGCATTCGCCGAAGGGCCCTTCGGCGGAACGTTCTTGCATCAATACTCGCTCTCGGCATCGCGTCCGTTCGGAACGCGACTTTCCGCAGCAGCGCAGTACGCGGGAACGTACGGACGTACGATCTCGGACGGAGCGCTCAACTCGCAATGGCTCCGGTTGATTTCGCTCGGCTATAATCTCGGGCCGGATTCAAACGTCGCGCTCGCGCTGCGTTCGATCAACGGCCTCGTGAACGAATTGACGACGGTTCCCGGGGTGAATTTAGCCGTCAGTTACCATCGCAAGTTTACGAGCGGAAACGAGTTGTATCTCACGTTCGGTACGCCCGCCGCGACGCAGACGCTCGATCGCTTTATCGTGAAATACGTCATCCACGCCGGAATTCAAAACTGACCGCTTGGATTGGTGCTCAGGAAGGGACTCGAACCCCCACGATGTTGCCACCACTGGTACCTGAAACCAGCGCGTCTACCAATTCCGCCACCTGAGCACGTCCGCACGCGTGTGCGATGCGGCCGGACTCGATTCGTGAAACTCCCCAGTGTTCCTCGGGGTTTCCGCTTCCACGATGTCCGCACTTAGACTTATCTCGCACACCACCGTTGCGCCTGAACAGGCGCTCGACCCGTACTCTGAAGCCGTCACGGGTGCCGCCGAACGGGTGAGCCCGTCGGTGGTGGCGATCGAGGTGCGTAACGGACGCCGTTCCGGCAACGGTTCCGGGTTCGTTTTTACGCCCGACGGCTTCGTTCTTACCAACAGCCACGTCGTTCACGACGCGGAACACGTGCGCGTCGCGCTCCTCGACGGGCGAGATCTGCCCGCGCAAGTCGTGGGCGACGATCCGCATACGGATCTTGCCGTCCTTCGCATCGATGCACCCGAGCTCGTTGCAGCGTCGCTTGGCGATTCATCGGCCTTACGAGCCGGACAACTCGTCGTAGCCGTCGGTAATCCATTTGGGCTTGCCTACACGGTAACGGCCGGCGTCGTTAGCGCGCTCGGCCGAAGCCTGCGTTCGCAGTCGGGCCGCCTGATGGACAACATCATTCAAACGGATGCGGCGCTGAATCCCGGAAACTCCGGCGGACCGCTCGTCACCGCGACCGGTGAAGTGATCGGCGTGAACACGGCCGTTCTGCCCGGCCAGGGTCTGTGTTTTGCGATTGCCATCAACACCGCTAAACACGTCGCAAGTCTTTTGATTCGCGACGGCAAAGTGCGTCGCGGATACTTCGGTATTGCCGGTCAAGATATCACGCTTTCGCGTGCGGCTGCGCGCCGGTTCGAACTGCTCGATCCGCACGCGGTACTCGTCGGCTCGGTGGAACCGGGCAGTCCCGCATCGACCGCCCGGTTGCAAGAAGGCGACGTGCTCGTTGCAATTGAAGGCGAACGCATTCTCGGAATCGACGATCTGCACAAACGCCTCACATCGATCGATCTCCGTCGGCCCTATAAGCTCGACGTGCTTCGCAAAGGCGAGCGCTTCGAAACGATCATTCTCCCCGTCGAATCACCCGCATGATCCGCAAACTCGCGCCGATTCTCGGCATCACGTTTATCGACATCGTCGGATTCAGCATGCTGCTTCCGATTCTGCCGTATTTCGTAACGCACTTCGGCATGAGTCCGATCGTCGTCGGCATTTTGCTTTCGACGTTCTCGCTCTGCGGGTTGATCTCGGGGCCGATCTGGGGCAACGTCTCCGATCGCATCGGACGGAAAACGGTCTTGATCGTCAGCCAGATCGGTGCGACGATCGGCTGGGCGATGCTCGCCTTTGCTCCGAATATCTTCTGGGTCTTTGTAGCGCGCATTATCGAGGGCGTCTCCGGGGGCAACATCGGCATCACGCAAGCCTATGTCGCCGATCTCGTGGAACCGAAGCAACGCGCCCGCGCATTCGGCCTCATCAGCGCGACGTTCGCGGCGGGAATGGTCTTTGGGCCGGCCGGCGGCGGCTTACTCTTTTCGAAATTCGGGTTCGCCGCGCCGTTCTTGGCCGCGTCGGCGCTGCAGTTCGTCACGCTCGTCTTGACGGTCTTGCTGCTGCCCGAGTCGCGTACGAAGGCGGAGATCGCGGGAGATCACGTCGGCATGCGAGAGATCTTCGCTACCTTGACGAACGCTCGGCTCTCGCCGCTGTTGTTGCAAAAACTCGCGTTGTCGCTCGCGCTTTACGGCTGGTATTCCTCAATCGCGCTCTATCTAGCCGGGCAGTTGCATTTCGGCGTCGTGCAGACGACGCAGTATTTCTCGCTCTTCGCGATTGTGAACGTCGTCATCAACGGTGTCGGGGTCGGCAAAGCGTCAAACCGATTGGGCGATCGCGTGATGTCGTCGCTCGGTCTTGTGTTACTCGTCAGCGGATTTGCGCTCGCGCCGTTCGTGCACAACGTCTATACGCTGACGGCCGTTATGATTCTCTTTGCAACCGGCGGCG